>JBGQIE010000042.1:0-18939 GCA_041498315.1 Candidatus Eiseniibacteriota bacterium | reverse complement strand
GGCCCCCGCCCCACCGGGGGGCCCGCGCGCGGGGGGTGCCTGCCGCCCCCCCCCCGGGGGGTTGTCTGGCGCGCGGTTTCGGCCTCGTTCATCGGGCGGGGGGGGGCGGGGGGCCCCCCCCCCCCCCGGCGCGCGCGGCGCGCCCCGAGCGCACCGCGGAGCCGGTGGCCAAGCCCGAGGGCCCGCGCCAGCAGGGCGCGGTCAAGTGGTTCAACGAGGCCAAAGGCTTCGGTTTCATCCAGAATCAGGGCGGCGAGGACGTGTTCGTCCACTTCTCGGCGATCACCGGCGAGGGCTTCAAGAGCTTGACGCAGGGGGACCGCGTCGAGTTCGATGTCATCCCCGGGGCGCGGGGCAAGCAGGCCGCCAACGTCACGCGGCTAGCCTGAGCCGGGCACCCGGCGCGCCGCAGGGCCGATCGGTCAGGGAGAGACATGCTGGCCACGACGAAGACGTTTTCCGCGATCACTGAAGAGTTCGTCGAGTGCGTGATGCGCTTCAACCCGGTCGTCGCGACCGAGGTGGGCATCCACGACTACGATCACAAGCTGCCCAACGACTCGCCCGAGGGCTTCCGCGAGCGCTCGGCCTGGCTGCGCGATCTCGAGCAGCGGCTCGTGGCCTCGGTTCCCTGGGAGGAGCTGCCGTCCGCGCAGCGCATCGACTACGCGCTGCTGCGCTCGCGCATCTCCTCGATGCGCGCCGATCTCGAGGAGATCAAAGTCCACGCGCACAATCCCGCCCTCTACCCGGAGATGGCGCTGCGCGGGCTCTACATGCTCATGACCCGCCCCTTCGCCCCGCTCGACGAGCGCAAGGAGGCGGTGCTCGCCCGGATGATGGCGATCCCCGACTACCTGACCGCCGCCCAGGCGAATCTGACCAAGATCCCGGAGCTGTTCTTCGGGCTCGCCTCCGACGTCGCCGGCACCGGGCCGGAGTTCGTGGACGGCACGATGCAGTCCCTGCGCGCGAGCTTCCCGGGCGAGGCCGAGCGCATCGAGGAAGCCGCGCGGCGCGCACGCATGGGCTTCGCCCAGTACCTGGACTTCCTCGACCACGAGGCCCGCAAGCACGTCGGCGGCACCTTCGCGATCGGCGAGCGCTGGATGAACTTCAAGCTCGAGCGCGAGCACCTGCTCACGATGAACTGCACCACCCTCGCGGAGTTCGGGCGCGAGCACGTCGAGCGCACCCGGGGACAGCTCGAGCAGGAAGCGAAGAAGATCGACCCCGGCAAGACCTGGCGCGACCTGGTCGGGGATGCGCGCGCCCGCCATCCCGAGCCGGGCAAGCTGCGCGATGCCTACGTCGCCGAGTGCGCGCGCGCGCGCAAGTTCATCGAGGACAAGCACCTGGTCCCGATCCCCGCCGGGCGGCTCGAGATCATGGACACGCCGGTGTTCGAGCGCACGATGATCCCCTACGCCCAATACCTCCAGCCCGGAGCGTTCGACGAGGAGCCGATCGGGTACTTCCACGTCACCCCGGTCGATCTGAGCCGGAAGAAGGAGGAGCAGGAGGAACAGATCCGGGGCCACAACTACGTGGCGCTCTCGATCACCGCGGTGCACGAGGCGTGGCCGGGTCATCACCTCCAGCTCACCCATGCGATCAACGCGGGGTCGCGGCTGCGGCGGCTCGCCGACAGCCCGGTGTTCGCCGAGGGCTGGGCGCTCTACTGCGAGGAGCTGATGGCCGAGCAGGGCTTCTACCTCGAGCCGCTGGCGCGCATCTATCAGCTCAAGGATCTGCTGTGGCGGGCCTGCCGGGTCGTGATCGATGTCGGGCTCCACACCGGCACCATGACCCACCCGCAGGCGGTCGATTACCTCGTCGAGCAGGCGATGGTCGAGCGCGTGAACGCCGAGACCGAGGTGCGACGCTACACCACCGCGCCCACCCAGCCCATGAGCTACCTGGTGGGCAAGCACCTGCTGCTCGAGATTCGCGACGAGGTCAAGAGCCGGCTCGGGAAGCGGTTCAACCTCTACGACTTCCACAAGGCGCTGCTCAACTGCGGCACGGTGCCGCCGGCGCTGGCGCGCATGGAGCTCGAAGAGCAGCTGCGCGCCTGACGAGCATCGGCGGAATCACGCAGGGGCGGGTCTCGACCGAGAGCCCGCCCCTGCGCGCGTTCCGGCGCCTCGCTCAGGGCGCCGGCGAGGTGATCCCCCGCCAGCGGAAGAGCGCGCCATAGACCTGGTCGGCGTGCTCGATCTCGGGCCTCCCGATCACGACCTCGACCGGCCGGAGCCGCGACGAGGTCCCGGTGGCGTACGCGGCCAGGTTGAGCGGCGGCACGCGCGCCCCGAACTTCTCGTTCACGGCATCGATGAGCGCGTTGCCGATGATGCCGTGGGCGAGGTCGGTGGGGTGGATGCCGTCGAGGCTGATGAGCCCGCCGGTCACGAACGAGCTGGTGTAGTTCTGACCCTGGAACACGAAGCCGGCGCCCGCGGCCTGCTTGAGCAGCCCGTTGAGATCGACGAGCGCCCAGCCGCGCGCCGCGGCCTCGGTGCGGATCGCCGTGTTGTAGCCGTCCACCGCGGCCTGGAGGGTCGCGACACTCGCCGCGAACAGCACGTCGGAGGCCGGCAGCGGAGTGCCCGCTCCGCCGCACGGGGACGGGACTCCTTGTCCGGCCGCAAGCAGCGGGCCCGCGGGAAGGAGCACGAGGTCGTTGTCCGTGAGCAGGGTGGGGCCCGGGCCAATCACGCGGCAGGCCCCGGTGGGATCGAGGCGCGGGCTGATCGTGGTGAAATAGGGGAGCGAGGTGATGTCGGGCACGGTGAAGAGCGCGGCCTTCGCCCCGGGCAGCAGCACCTGGAGCGAATCGAGCACGCTGTGGAGGAGCCCGGCGTAGGTCGCCACGTTGATCACCGGTGTGCCGCTGCCCTGGGTCGCAGGGCCCAGCACCTCGTTCGCGCCCATCTCGAAGGTCACGAAGGTCGGGTTGAGCTTCGCGACCTGATCGAGGATCGAGCCGAGCTGGAGCGGGGGCCGGGCGATGAACTGGAAGGCGCCCGTCCCGTAGCGCGAATCGTCGATCACGTCGAAGAGCACCGCCCCCGGGACCGCCATGTTGTTGTACGGCTTGGGCAAGAGCGCGTTGGTCGGCGCGCCCGCCGTGCGCCCGGTGTTGTTGATGATGGGCTGTGGCTGCGGGGGCGGGGTCCACCCGGCGATCTGGAGGAGCGCCGGGATGCCGTCGGCGCTCACGCTCGGAATCTCGTAGACCGAGCCCACCTGTTTCGCGAAGGCGTACGGAAACGCCTTCACCTGGTGGTGATCCACCAGGCCGCCCGACTCGTAGCCCGACGAGACACTGGTGCCGATCGAGGCGACGACGCTGAAGTCCGCGCTCCCGCTCGATGCCGCGGGGGCGTTGATCGCCTTGTTCTTGCTGCAGCCCGCCAGCGCCAGCGTGGCGAGCGCGATGCCGAGAATGCGAAGGATCCGTTTCATGTCAGCGTTCTCCTCGCGGCGTTAGAAGTGGTAGCCCAGGCCGACTCCGGCCGCGTTGACGAAGGATTTGTACTCGCCGTTGAATCCGTCCCGCTCCACGCCGTTCGTGCTGCGCTTCTCGACGAACAAGGCCATCTCGTAGAGGTCGAGCGTCCAGCGCTTGTCGGTGCCGAAGGCGCAGCCCAGGCCCAGGGTGGCGCCGTGCCGGTTCGCGTCGGGCAGGATGGGCGTGAGCGAGGCATCGGGGGCGGCGTGCTGGTCGTAGTAGTAGCCGAATCGGTAGGTGTACCTGGCCAGCCGGTGCTCGGCCCCGAACCGGAACTGCCAGGAGTCTTCGTAGTCCTCGACCAGGGTCTCGTTCGCGCTCGGGGTCTGGCTGAACCGGATCGGCAGGTCCTTGAAGGCCGACCATTCGAACAGGTTGGCGTCGGCCTCGACCGTCCAGGCGGGCACGAAGCTCCAGGCGACGGCACCCGTCCAGGTCGCGGGGAATCGCAGCACCGTGCTCACGCCCTGGTTGGGCGGCAGGGCCGCCGCGACTCCGGCGTCGAACACGGCGTTCCCGGTGAGGATCTGGGTAAAGGTCGCCCGGCCGTCGGGCTTCACGACCACCAGGCTGTGGTAGCTCGCGGCCAGCTTCCACTCGGGCGCCGGAGCGGCCGAGATCGCGGCGTTCCAGCCCCAGCCGCTCTTGTAGTCCGAATCGAGCTCGATCTTCGCCACGTCCGCGACCGCTCCGCCTCCGCCGGGCACCACCGCCTGCTTGCGGTTCTGAAGGTTGACCTTGGCGAAGGCCAGGTCGATCCCGACGCCCGCGCTGCACTTGGAATTCGGCGCCCAGGCCGCCGAGAGGTTCGCGTTGAGCTCCTTCAGGTCGGCCTTGGTGACGATGTAGCGCCCGGTGAACTGGTCGGGGTCCTTCCACTCGATGCCGAGTCCGAAGGGCGCGTTGATTCCCGCGCCGGCCGCCCAGCCGCCCGGGAGCTGGTGCGAGACGTAGACCGTGGGCGGGAAGAAGTACTGGCGCTTCATCTCCTCGGTCACGCCGTAGCCCGGGTAGGGGGCGATGCCGGCGAAGCTCGTGACCGGGCTCAGCACCGTGCCGCCGACGAGAACCTGCGTGCCCTGGAGGCGGGTGAGGGCGGCCGGGTTGTAGAACACGGCCGAGGCGTCACCGACCGACGCCACCCCCGCGCCGGCCATCCCGAGGACCGCCGCCCCCTGCTCGTAGATGCTGTACCCCGCGCCGCGGGCGGCCGCCGGACTCAGGGCCAGCCACAACGCCACGGGCAGACCAAGCGCCTTCACGACTCTCATGTGGAACGCTCCTTGGGCGGAAGGAAACGGAACGGGAACCCGGTTCACGCCCCGGAGGCGCCGTCGCCTGCCGCGCCCTGGGCTCGTGTCCCGTACAACTCCTGAATGACATCCGCGAACCGCTCGGCCACGATGCGGCGGCGCACCTTGAGCGTGGGCGTCAGCTCGCCGGCTTCCTGGCTCAGGTCGCGCTCGAGCAGCGCGAATTTCTTGATCTTCTCGAACGGGGCGAGATCGCCGTTCACCTTGTCCACCTCGGCCTGGATGAGCGCGCGGATCTCGGGCTGCCGGATGAGATCGTGATGGGAGGCGAACGTCCGGCCATGGGAGCGGGCCTCCGCCTCCAGGTTGGCGAAGTTGGGCACGATCAAGCTCACGATGTAAGGCTGGCGGTCGCCGAGCAGCACGGCCTCGCTCACCCACTTGCTGGTCTTGAGCCGCCCTTCGAGCGGCTGCGGGGCCACCTTCTTGCCGCCGGCGGTGACGAGCAGGTCCTTGAGCCGGTCCGTGATCGCGAGCGCCCCGTCGGCGTCGAGCCGGCCCACGTCCCCGGTGTGAAACCAGCCGTCGCGCAGCGCCTGGCGCGTGGCTTCGTCGTTCTTGAAGTATCCCTTCATGACGTGCGGGCCGCGGGTGAGGATCTCCCCCTCGTCGCCGATCCGCACCTCGACCCCGGGAATCGGGGGCCCGACCGAGCCGGGCTTCTCGTGTCCGAGGCGGTTGAGGCAGATGACCGGAGAGGTCTCGGTCAGGCCGTAGCCCTCGATGACCGGGATGCCGACCGCGAAGAAGAACTCCATCACCTTGGGTGCGAGCGGCGCGCCGCCCGAGATGCAGAAGCGCAGCCGCCCACCCACCCGGGCGCGGACCTTGGCGCCCACCAGCCGGTCGGCGATCGCGGCGCGGCGGGCGGCGATCCAGGCTAGCCTGCGACCCTCGAAGCGGGCGCGCGCGCGGGCCGTCCCCTGGTGGAGCCCCCAGAAGAAGATGCGCTTGCGCAGCGCAGGCAGCCCGAGCGCGTTCTCCATGACGCGCGCGTAGATCTTCTCGTAGAAGCGCGGCACCCCGGTGAGGATCGTGGGGCGCACCTCGACCGCGTTCGCGGCCACCTGCTCCATGCTCTCGGCGTAGGCGATCGTGGTCCCCGCGCCGAGCATCGCGTAGAGCCCGGCCATGCGCTCGAAGATGTGGGAGAGCGGCAGGAACGAGAGCATCGTGTCCTCGGCCCTCAGATCGATGACCTGGAGGCAGGCCTCGACGTTCGAGGCGATGTTGGAATGGACCAGCATCGCGCCCTTGGGGTCCCCGGTCGTGCCCGAGGTGTAGATGATGGTCGCGAGATCCTCCGGGTTCACGCGGTCCGCCAGCTCCCGGAAGGCGCCCGGGTTCGCCGCCCGCGCGGTGGCGCCGCGCGCGACCAGGGCCTCCCAGGCCACGTCCTTCGGATGCCCGGGTGCGGCCGGGTCGATGTGGACGAAGTGGCGCACCCGCGGCAGCCGGTCGGCCAGCAGATGGAGCTTCTCGAGCTGGATCGGGGCCGAGACGACCGTGGCGACCGCCTCGGAGTTCTCGAGGATGAACCGGCATTGCTCGCCGGTCAGCGAGGCGTAGAGCGGCACCGTCACCGCGCCGATTCCGAGGATCGCGAGATCGGCGATCGCCCACTCGTAGCGCGTCTCGGAGAGGATCGCGACCCGGTCTCCGGGCTGGACCCCCAGGGCGCGCAGGCCGAGCCCCAGGCTCTCGACCTCGGCGAGCGCGGTCTCGGCGGCGATGGACTCCCAGTGCCCCGCCCGTTTGCGCATGAACTGGGCGGGCTTGCGGTAGCGGGCGACGGTTTCGAGGAAGATGCCGATGAGCGTGCCGGCCAAGTCCCGCTCCTGTCGGTCCGGGTGGGGTGGGTGAGACTTTATCCCGCAAGGCTTAACACCGTACCCGGGGCCCCGCAAGCGCGGAAACGCCCGGACGATTTGCCTAACCCCTTGGGCGGTGCTCCGTTGACAAAACCGGGGCGCTGACCCACATTCGCGCGGATTCCAGAGGGCTCGTGCGGTGCGAGAAGGGAGGCTCAGGATGAAGCGTTCATGCGGGTCCCGCGGGTTCGGGGCCGGCTTCTCGCTCTTCGCCCTGCTCCTCGCGGCGCTTCCCGGACGCGCGGCCGCGAGCGCCGAGTCCGAGATCGAAGCCGGCACGACGGCCTACGCGGCCGGGAGTCTCGCGGACGCCCGCGCGGCCTTCGATCGGGCGGTGAGGCTCGAGGCCCACAACTTTACCGCGCTGCGCTGGCTCTCCCGGACGGAATCGGACCTGGGCGAGGACGCCCGCGGCGAGGAGCAGCGCACGCTGTTCGCAAACGCCGTGGTGCACGCCCGCGCCGCGGTCCAGGTGGCGCCCGACAGCGCGCGCGGCCACCTCGAGCTGGCGGTGGCGCTCGGACGCCAGGCGCTGCGCGAGGGTCCCCGCACCCGGCTCGCGCTGTCGCGCGAGATCAAGGCCGAGGCCGACCGCGCGATCGCGCAGGATGCGGGCCTCGGGCGTGCCTATCACGTGCGCGCGGTCTGGAACCGGAAGATCGCGGGGCTCAATATGTTCGAGCGCTCGATGGCGCGAGCCGTGCTGGGGGGCGTGCCCAAGGGCGCCTCGATGGAGAACGCCATCGCGGATCTCCAGAAGGCGATCGAGCTCGAGCCCAACTACGTCAACCACCATCTCGAGCTGGGCCTCACCTTTCTCGAGGTGAAGCGCAAGGACGACGCCCGGCGCGAGTTCGAAAAGGCCATCGCGCTGCCCTCCACGAGCAGCCCGCGCGATGTCCGCTACCAGGACGAGGCGCGCGAGCAGCTCAAGAAGCTCCGCTCATGAGGCCCCCCGCGAGCGCGAGCCTCGAGTCCGGTCGGGCAGCCTCCCTCCACCGGCGATGAGCACCCCCGACTGCTGGATCCTGAGCGGGGTCCGCACCCCCTTCGCAAAATCGGGCACCGCGTTCCGGCGGGTGCCCGCCTACGAGCTGGGGCGGATCGCGGTCGGCGAGCTGCTGGCGCGCAACGACCTCGACCCGGCCCGGATCGACGAGGTCATCCTCGGCAACTGCGCCCAGCCGGCCGAGGCCGCCAACGTGGCGCGGGTCGCGGCCCTGCGCGCCGGGGTGCCCGAATCGGTGCCGGGCTTCACGGTCCATCGCAACTGCGCCTCGGGGATGGAAGCGGTCGCCGACGGGGCGCATCGCATCCGGCTCGGCGAGGCCCGGCTGGTGGTCGCGGGCGGGATGGAGTCCATGAGCCTGATCCCGCTCCAGTTCAGCTACGCCTACAGCGACTGGCTCGAGAGCCTGATGCGCGCGAAGCAGCCGCTCCAGAAGCTGGGCGCGCTGGCGCGCTTCCGCCCGCGCCTCCTGGCCCCGCGGATCACCCTCATGGAGGGGCTCACCGACCTGACCTGCGGGCTCAACATGGGGCAGACCGCCGAGGTCCTGAGCCGCGAGTTCCGCATCACGCGCGAGCGCCAGGACGAGTTCGCGCTCATGAGCCATCAGCGCACCGTGGCCGCGCGCGAGCGCCTGCGCGAGGAGATCGTGCCGATGTTCCCCGCCCCGGGCTACGACATGGTGCGCGACGACGTGGGCCCGCGCGAGCAGCAGACGCTCGAGTCGCTCGCCAAGCTCAAGCCGTTCTTCGACCGGCGCAACGGCACCGTGACGGTGGGGAACTCCTGCCCGGTCACGGACGGGGCGGTGGCGCTGCTGCTCGGGGACGAGGCCGCAGCCAAGTCGTGGGCGACCCCGCCGCTCGGCCGGCTGCGCGCCTTCGCGTTCGCCGGGCTCTCGCCGCGGCGCATGGGCCTGGGGCCGGTCTTCGCCATGTCGAAGGTGCTCGCCCAGGCCAAGCTCACGCTCGACGACTGCGAGCTGTTCGAGATCAACGAGGCGTTCGCGGCCCAGGTGCTGGCCTGTCTCGAGGCCAGCCGGTCGGACGCCTTCGCCCGCGACGAGCTGTCGCGCGAGGCGGCGCTCGGCCCGATCCCGCTCGATCGCCTCAACGTGAACGGCGGTGCGATCGCGCTCGGCCACCCGGTGGGCGCGAGCGGCGCCCGGCTCCTGCTCACGCTCCTCATGGAGATGCGGCGCCGCAACGCCCGGCGCGGCATGGCCTCGCTGTGCGTCGGCGGCGGCCAGGGCGCGGCGTTCATCGTCGAGCGTGACGCATGAGGGCCTTCCGCGTCGAGCCCGCCGAGGCCGGAGTGGTACGGCTGGTCTTCGACCACCCCGAGCGCACGATCAACGTGCTCGACGAGGCGGCGCTCACCGACCTCAACGTGGCGCTGGTCGAGGTCGAGCGCCTGAAGCCCGCCGGGGTGATCCTCGTGAGCGGCAAGCCGGGCTCGTTCATCGCCGGGGCCGACCTCCAGGCGATCGGCGCGATCACCGACCGGACCCGCGTGCTCGAGCTCATCCAGCTCGCCCACGGCGCCTTCAACCGGCTCGCCGCTCTCTCGTGTCCGACGGTCGCCGCGATCGACGGCGTGTGCCTTGGCGGCGGCCTCGAGCTGGCGCTGGCGTGCGATTCGCGCATCGCGGCCGAGGAGCCGCGCACCCAGATCGGACTGCCCGAGACCCTGCTCGGCATCTTCCCCGGCTTCGGCGGCACCACCCGGCTGCCGCGGCTCATCGGCTTCTCGGGCGCCCTCGACCTCATCCTGACCGGGCGCTCGCTCGATGCGCGCCGCGCCGAGAAGCTGGGGCTCATCGCGCGCGCGGTGCCGGGGGCCTGGCTCATGGAACACGCCCAGCGGCGGCTCGCCGAGCTGGCGAAGCGCCCGGCCCGCAAGCGCCGCGACCAGTGGCGTGCGAAGAGCTTCTCCGCCTGGATGCTCGACGGCAACTCCTTCGGCCGCGGCGTCGCACTGCGCACCGCGCGGAAGGCGACGCTCGCGCGCACCGCGGGCAACTACCCCGCGCCGCTCGCGGCCCTGGGCGTGCTCGAGAAATCCCAGGGCAAGACCGTGGACGCCGGGCTCAAGCTCGAGGCCGACGCGGTGAGCGAGCTGGTCGTCGGGCCGGTGTGCAAGAACCTGGTGCGCATCTTCCTGCTCTCGGAGCGCGCCAAGAAGGAGCCGGTCGCCGATCCGAAGATCAAGGCGAAGCCGGTGCGCACCATGGCGCTGGTGGGCGCGGGGGTCATGGGGGGCGGGATCGCCGAGATCGTGAGCCGCTCCGGGATCACGGTGCGGCTGCGGGACCTCAACCCGGTGGCGATCACGCACGCGCTCAAGACCGCGCGCGGGCTCATCGACGAGCGCGGCCGAAGACGGCGCGCCGCGGCGGGCGAGGCCGATGGCCAGATGGCGAAGCTGCTCCCGACCCTCGACCTGACCGGCTTCGGCGCGTGCGATTTCGCCATGGAGGCGGTGGTCGAGGACCTCGACATCAAGCGCCGGGTGTTCGGCGAGCTCGAGGTGCGCATGCGACCCGACGCGCTGCTCGCGACCAATACCTCGTCGCTCTCGGTCACGACCCTCGCCGAGGGGCTTCAGCATCCCGAGCGCTTCTGCGGGTTCCACTTCTTCAATCCGGTCCACCGCATGCCGCTGGTCGAGGTGGTGCGCGGCCCGCGGACCTCGGATGGCACGCTGGTCTCGGCCGTGGGGCTCGCGCGCAAGCTCGGCAAGACCCCGGTCGTGGTCCGCGACGCGCCCGGCTTCGTCGTCAACCGCATCCTCATGCCCTACCTGCGCGAGGCGATGGTACTGCTCGAGGAGGGTTATCGCCTGAGCGAGATCGACGCCTCGATGCGATCCTTCGGCATGCCGATGGGTCCCTTCGAGGTGCTCGACGAGGTCGGGCTCGACGTCGCGAACAAGGTGGCCGGCGTCCTGAGCAAGGCGTTTCCCGATCGCATGGAGGCCTCACCCGCACTCGAAGCCCTGATCGCCGCCGGGCGCCTGGGCCGCAAGAGCGGCCGCGGCTTCTACCGCCACCGGGGCGGCAAGCGCCAGCCCGATCCCAAGGTGCGCGAGCTGCTCAAGCTCAAGCGCGAGCGCCGCGTGCCCACGCTCGAGATCCTGTCCGAGCGCATGGTGCTGGCGATGATCAACGAGGCTGCGCGCTGCGTCGAGGATGGGGTGGTCGCGGACGCCGGGCTGGTCGATCTCGCGATGATCTTCGGGACCGGCTTCCCGCCCTGGCGCGGCGGGCCGCTGCGCCACGCCGACAGCCTGGGGCTCGTGAAGGTCGAGTCGCGGCTGAACGCCCTGCGCGCCGAGCGCGGCGAGCGCTTCGCGCCCGCGGGCCTGCTGGCGAAGCTCGCCTCGCAGGGCGGGAGCTTCACCTCGGCGAGCGCCTAGCAACAGAAACGCCCGGCTCTCGGGCCCGGCCTGGTGCCGGAGGCTGGGGTCGAACCCACGGGAGGTTTGAGCCTCGCCGCGCGGCCGCCGCCGATGCCACACAATGGCCACGCGGTGGGCAGTGTCCGCCGTCCTACCCCCCTCTCAGGCAGCCCATGTGCGTGAGCAACCCGATGCTGCGGCCACCGCCATCCTGAAGTACGAGGAGGGAGGAGCCGCGGCACCGATCGTGATGCGCTCGTCGGGTCGTGGAGCGCACGGCGCCCCGGCGATCCCCGGCCCCGAGTTCCGCCCCCGCGCTGCGGCGTGCGCTCGCCAGTCGCACGTCGGCGCCGCTGTCGCCGGTACCCGCGCCTTGCGGCGCGCCGCCCTGAAAGCTCACCGCTCTGCCGGGTACTAACCGATCACTTCGAGACCCTTCGAGCGCGTCTACGAGGAGCGCTTCGAGCCCACGCACGGTCCGCTGCGCGCCGCCGCCCCACGCGAGATCGAGTTGCGCGACAAGCTGCCGAAGACGCGCTCGGGGAAGATCATGCGCCGCGTGCTCAAGGCTCGGGACCAGGGCCTGCCGGTCGTGGATCTGAGCACGCTGGAGGAATGAAGGGCTGAGTCCGGCTCCCAGACGAACGCGCGCGAGCCCCTGCCTGCCCGCGCGAACCAAGCCAGCGCAACAACCAGCATCACGACTTTGTTAACTTGTTTACTCTGACAATTGAGCTATACCTTTCGCCACCCGGCTGAAACGAAGCGGGAGCGTTGGACACTGGCGAAAGGAGGCTGTCATGCGAGCCCGTCACCATCACCCACGAATTCCCGCCGCGATCGCTCTCACCCTGGCCGCGATTGTTCTCGCGTCGACTCATGCGCGCGAGGCCGCAGCCGTGTGCGAGGGGAGGTGCCTGCCGAACTTCACCAGCGTGTCGGTGCCCGAGGTCGTCGTGGGCAGCCCGTCCGGCCAGGCGCGGCCGTTCAACGTTTCACTGACGATCAGCAGCAGCACGAGCGCGACCATCCAGGAAGTCTGGATCGGATACGAGGCGGAGTTCGCGTGCACCATGGATTGCCCAAGGCCCTATTCGCCCGCAGGAGGCGATCTGCGGTGTTTCGAGCCACTCTGCGGGGACCTGACCTGGCCCTATCAACAAGTACCCGGCTCTGGCGCCACGAGCGCCAGCGCGACGTTCTACCCGCGGTTTGGTGCTTCGACCTCCACCAAGTCGGTCGAGATCCAGATCCTCGACTACTGCTCCGCCTTGGGCTCTCCTCCTCACTCGGGCTACTTCTACAATACGGTCCCAACCTGCGTCATCGCGCGGAGCACCGATCTCGACGACGATGGAGACACCGACCAGGACGACAAGATCCTCATCGGTCGCGAGCTGCGGCTCCCCGCGGGATCGCGGGACCAGCGCTTCAACCTCAACACCGATTTCATTAGCAACACCGTGGTCGACGGCGGCGACTACCAGGTGATCGTGGACGAGATGCACCGGACGCAGCCGACCACTCTGTACTACTGCCTGGGTATCGCCAGCGAGAACCCGGATCAGGCTATCGTTCCCAACCACCTGCCGGACGGTTCCGCACCGGGCTCGACGAGCCTGAGCGTGGCGTCTCAAAACGGTTACTCGCTGACGCTCCAGTGGCTGGCCCCGGGAGACGACACGGACGACTCCGTGCACGGCTATCAGCAGCTTGGAGTCGCCGAGGAATACGACCTGCGCTGGTCGTGCAGTCCCATCACGGCCTCGAATTTCACCAGCGCGACGCGCTACACCACTGTCCCTCTGCCGGCTCTCGCGGGGACCTCTCAGTCCGTGACGCTGACCGCGAACGCATCCGCCCGTCATTGGGCCATGCGGACGAAGGACCATGCGGGGAACTGGTCCGCGGTGGGGCCGGATCTCCAGGTCCCGGTCGGGCCGCAGACCATTTTCGACCTCACGGTTTGCGCGGCGTTCAAGAACTGCGCTCTGGTCGGCTGGACGCCCGCCAGCCCGACCGCCACGTATGCCTTCCGGTACTCCACGACTGCGATCACGGAAGACAACTTCTGTTCGGCGGAGAACGCGGCGACGCCCTCGCTGTTTGGCGGGTTGGAGAGGGTCTTCGCGATGGGCCTGAGCCAAGGCACCACTTATTACTTCGCGGCAAGGTCGATCGACAATTCCGGGCCCCCCTCTTCGATCAGCAATGTCGCCTCCGCTCAGACCCCGACGGTGGGATACAGCTGTAGGACCAACATCGACTGCTCGGGGGACGGCGGATTCAGGGCCGGGCAGCCCTTCGACGAATCTCGAACCGCGTTTGAGCTCGCCGTCCCAACCCCCAATCCGGGGAAGGGCGCGAGGACGATGAGCTATTCGATTCCCGCGGAGCTTTCCGGCCAGGTCCTCGAGCTGGCGATCTTCGATGCTGCGGGACGCCGGGTGACGAAGCTCGTCGACGGCTCGAGCGTGGCAGGAACCTTCTCGGTCAGTTGGGATTTGCGGACCGACGCGGGCGGGCGGGCGCGCCCGGGCTTCTACTTTGCCCGGCTGCGCGTCGGAACTTCCCAGCTCAAGCGCAGCGTCGTCGTTACCCAGTGAGAAAAGCGTAGGAGAAAATCGGTGGGGGGCGCACGTCGGACTACGATGCGCCTCCCACTCATCATTCACCCGTCCGCAGGCCGATGGGGCCATTCATTCTGCGGCAGAATTTCGACGGGTTGTATTCGCTCGTGACCAGATCGCTCGAGCAGGCATTGGGTGAAAGGACCTACTTCGATTCCGCGCTGACGCTGCCTGGGTTTCACATGTGGATCGCGCCGTTGCGGCGCATGCCGCAAAGCGGGCAAGGAGCGATGAACAATTGCTTCATCTGAAGCTCAAACCGATGGTGTTCTGCCCGCATGCGACCGGAACCCTGTACATCAGTCTTGGGCTGACGCTTCATCAAATTGCCCCCGTCGATAGCGTCAAGGCATCGGACGCCAGGATTACGCTTCAGGGGCACAGTGTGTGTGGTGTGACGATCAATGGCTCCTTTATTGGTGAAGCCGCCCCAAGGCGCGATGTCGTCTGTCGACGGCGAAGCCGGCGGGCACTCCCTCGCGCGTGAAAACAGAAACGCCCGGCTCTCGGGCCGGGCGATTCCTGCGGGCGCCGGCGCTTGCCCTCACCGGCACCTGGTGCATCTATCGGAGGACTTCAGCGACTGGTTTGGAAAGTCGCCCGCCACGCGCTCGCATTCGCGTGACACCCTGTTTGACGCAGGAGCGTGGTTGAAGGTTGCAAGCGCATCGTTAAATGCGCGAGGCGCCCGGGGGAGACTCCCCGGGCGCCTCGGCGCACCCGCTTGGATGGCCGCGGTCTAGGCCGGCCGTGGCTCCGGAGCCCCGAACGATTCCAGTGGCGGCGCCCCGGTCTTGGTGGGCTCCTTCCCGGCTGCCGGCTCCGCGGCGGCCTCGCCGGTGGACTCGGCCGGCGGCGCCGGGCCCAGGGTCTCGCCGCGCAGCACCCGGTCCATCTGATCGCCGTCGAGCACCTCGCGCTCGAGCAGGATGTTGGCGAGCAGGTGCAGCTTGTCCACGTTGGCGCGCAGCAGCTCGAGCGCCTGGGTGTAGGCCCCCTCGACGATCGCCCGCACCTCGTCGTCGATCTTCTCGGCGGTATGCTCGCTGTAGTCCTTGTGGGTCGCGATCTCGCGGCCCAGGAACACCATCTCCTCCTTCTTGCCGAAGGTGAGCGGACCCAGGTTCTCGCTCATCCCCAGCTCGCACACCATCCAGCGCGCGGTGCGGGTGGCCCGCTCGATGTCGTCCGAGGCGCCGGTCGTGAGGTGGTTGAAGATCAGGTATTCGGCGGCGCGTCCGCCCATCGCCATCGCGAGCTTGCGGAGCAGGTCCTCCTTGGAGCGCGTGTGGCGCTCCTCGGACGGCAGCGACGCCGTGATCCCGAGGGCCCGGCCGCGCGGGATGATGGTGATCTTGTGGATCGGGTCGGAGCCCGGGAGCAACCAGGCGACCAGCGCGTGGCCGGCCTCGTGGAAGGCGGTCGTGCGGCGCTCCTCCTCGGTCATGACCAGGCTCTTGCGCTCCATGCCCAGCATGACCTTGTCCTTGGCGTCCTCGAAATCGCGCAGCGTGACCTTCTTGCGGTTGCGCCGCGCCGCGAGCAGCGCCGCCTCGTTGACCAGGTTCGCGAGATCGGCGCCCGAGAGCCCGGGCGTGCCGCGCGCGATCTGGCTGAGCTCGACATCGTCGGCGAGCGGGATCTTTCTGCTGTGCACGCGCAGGATGCCCTCGCGCCCGCGCACGTCCGGCCAGTCCACGACGATCTGACGATCGAAGCGCCCCGGGCGCAGCAGCGCCGGATCGAGCACGTCGGGCCGGTTGGTCGCCGCGACGATGATGACGCCCTCGTTGGACTCGAAGCCGTCCATCTCGACCAGGAGCTGGTTGAGCGTCTGTTCGCGCTCGTCGTGCCCGCCCCCGAGCCCCGCGCCGCGGTGGCGGCCGACGGCGTCGATCTCGTCGATGAACACGATGCATGGTGCGTTGCGCTTCCCCTGCTCGAAGAGATCCCGCACGCGGCTGTTGTGCAACAACACGGGCTTCTCGCCGCCGAAGAACGCCTCGTTCTCGCAGCCGCACAGATCGTAGACGTAGCCGTCGTACGGCAGCACCGTGACGCTCTTGACGATCGCGCGCTTCCCCTGATAGGCGCGGTCGCGGACCAGCCAGTGGCTCGTCTTCCCCACGATCAGGTTCCACGCCGTCGTCGCCGGAAGCGGCTTGCTCTTGATGACGCGGCCCGCCTGCATCCGCATTTCGCGGATGCCGCACGGCATGCCATGCATAGCGCACAGCCATGCCAGCTCGCGGATCAACCGCCGGCTCACGGACGTGGTGCTGAGCTTGCCTTCCTTCGACACGTAACCGTCGCCGAGGGCATAGCCGGTCAGGTACGCCTCGAAGTATCGCCGCGGGAGATCCCAGAGGAGTTCGGGCACGTGCTTCTCCCGACTGCCGTTCCCGCAGTGCCGCGCGAAGAAGCGACCGAGTGATGCGACGTGATACGTCAGCCGCGTGCTGTTGTCCTCGGTGTTCGTCACCTTGGGATCCACGCTAAACGAGTCGCGCATCAACCGAATGACGTCCTGATGCAGATCGGATTCGTGAGCGCCGAACACGAACTCGAGGCAGCCGTTCTCGCGGCCCTCGGCCGTGTAGTAACCGAAGAGCTTGAGGAGATCGGGCGTCACCGACACGCGCTCCGGGAGATGCCCGGGCCGATTCGCGATCGCCCTCGGCCGGTGCAGACCCCGCTGCCAATGGCTCACGGTCATTTGGGAGACGCCCGTGGCGGCGCCGATCGCCGACTGGCTCATCGCACCCGCGTGCTCGATGGCGAATGCATAACGGTTTTCGTCCTCCGTCACGTCATCGAGCACTTCGCTGTTCAGAGGCTCGACGGGTTCGGCGAACGAGTGCGCGCGCATGTCGTGCGGCGTGCCTCGCTCCTTCGACCACACGCCTCGCACCTTCATGGGCAGCTGAACGAGCACGTCCCCGGGCTTCAGATCCCCCGCTGCAACGGCCTCCACGCCATTGCGTCTGCGCACGAACACGCTGTGGTCGCCGGTAGTGCGCAGGACGCCGCCGAGGTAGCGGATCTCGTGGATCTCGGTCGCGCGATGCCGATAGACGCCCCGGGCAGGCTTCCAGGCGCTGCCCTTGAGAAAGGTCTTCGAGGACCCTTGAAACTTGGAATCGAGCTCGTCGAACCCGAGCGTCGAAAGATTCGGGACCGCAACTACCCGATCCGACTCGCCCTCCTTATAGAAGCGATCCACGAAATCGCCGATGGGAACGAGCTCCGTCCGCCCTTCGTGGCGGACAAGCACCGGCGTGTCGCCCGTGACCGAAGCTCCCACACCCACGAACATCTCGACGAAGTCCGAGCCGCTCATCGAGAAGAACGGCACCGCCGCCTCGCCCGCCACGGCCTTCGCGAGCAGGGTCTTGCCCGAGCCCGGGGGGCCGAGGAGGAGCGCGCCCTTCGGGATCCGGCCGCCGAGGCGCTGGAACTTCTGCGGCTCCTTGAGGAACTCGATGATCTCCTGGAGCTCCTGCTTCGCCTCCTCGCAACCGGCGACGTCCTTGAACGTCACCTTGGGCGAGCTTTCGAGCAGCACTCGGGCCTTGGTCTTGCCGAACTTGAGCGCGGCGCTGCCGCCCGACTGCATCTGGCGGATGAAGAACATCCAGGCGCCGAAGAAGATGATGAGCGGCAGCCAGGTGAAGAGCACCGAGACCCAGTTGACGCCGGCGGTGTGGACCTCGATCTCGATGCCGGGGTTGGTCTTCCACACCCGCTCCGGCAGATTGGCGTCCGGGCCCATGGGGCCGGTCAGCACGTTGGTCCGGAAGCTCTTGAAGGCGACGTCGCGGGTGCCGATGCGCACCGTGCTCTCGGCCTTGAGCTCGCCGGTGACCGTGTTCTCGAGGATCTGGAGACTCAGGATGTTGCCGCGGTCCACCTCGTGGATGAAGCGCGTGTAGGACACCTCGACGCGCTGGGGCGCGACGAAGTTGCCCTGGTACATCTGGTAGGCGACGACCGACAGCAGCACGACCAGCACCCAGAAGCCCAGGGTGCGGAAGGGTCGGCTGTTCGGAGCCTGCGGTCGGCGCGCGGGGCCGCCGCGCGTCCCCTTGCCCCGCTCACGGTCACGGCCCGAATCAGAATCGGGACCGGAGTCCCGGTGGAATAGACGCACGAATTAAGCCTCCTCGAGAACACCGACGTAGGGCAGGTTGCGGTAGCGCTCGTTCGCGTCCAGCCCGTAGCCGATGACGAATTCGCTTCCAATCTTCCAGCCGGCGTAGTCCACCGGCACGTGCACCTTGCGGCACGGCACCTTGTCGAGCAGCGTGGCGACGCGCAGGCTGGCGGGCCCGCGCGCGCGCAGCAGGTCGAGCAGGAACGAGACCGTGAGCCCCGAATCCACGACGCCCTCGCACATCACGATGTGCCGTCCGCGGATGTCGCCGCGCAGATCGTGCACCAGCTTCGCGGTCCCACTCGACACCGTTCCCGCGCCGTACGACGACACCGAGAGAAAATCCAGCTCGACGTCGAGCGGCGTGGCGCGCGCCAGGTCGCACTGGAACACGGCTGCGCCCTTGAGCACGCCGACGAAGATCGGCCGGCTGCCGGCCAGATCGCGGGCCACCTCGAGGCCCAGCTCGCGCACCCGCGCGGCGATCTGCTCGGCGCTGTACAACAGCTTGACGACGGGCTCGGTTTCCACCGCGCGCTGGTGCTCGGTCATGACGATCGGCCAGCTCCCTTCGGGGCTCTCGAGTGACGGGGTGACCGGTGCGCCGGGCCACGCATCGCGTGGCGAGCCCGCGCCGATCCCCTCGGAAGCCCCCCGGACCTAGCGGCCACCGGGGGACGGGAACGATGTCGTCAGGATACCTTTTCTGCGGCTCGATGCGCCGCCCGCTCCGGCGAAGGGCTTAAGCCCGTTGGCCGCAGGGCCCAAACCGGCCGGCGCGGCCCCGACGAGCCGCACCCGGCCCCCGGGCACGCGAACCGCGACCCAGCCGCCGGGAAGCTCGACCCGGGCGCCCGGGCGCCGCGATTCCAGGAGCTCGAGCAGCGAGTCGAGGTGCCGGTGGGTGAGTCCGCCGGCGCCCGGAGCCGCCATCGCCCAGAGCCTGCGCCACAGCGCGCGCCGCGCCGCAAGAGGGTAGGTAGCGACCGCGCGCGAATCAAGCGCAAGTTCCCCTGCTTGGATGCGGTGAGGACCGGAAAGGACGCGGCG
>JBGQIE010000041.1:0-19000 GCA_041498315.1 Candidatus Eiseniibacteriota bacterium | reverse complement strand
CGCCGCCGCGGTCCGACGCGCGCGGGCCGGTGCGCCCCGCGGGACGGGGGGCACTCGCGCTCATCCCGTGGCGCGAGGCGGCGCGGCCCTACGCGGCGCGCAGCCGCGCGCTCGCCGAGGCGGTGCGCTCGGCCTTCGTGCTGCGCGACCTGGGTCCGGTGCGGGTGCGCGAGGTCATGACCGAGCCGCTGGCCGGGATCGAGGCGCCCGGGATCATGCTCGAGTGCGCCACGCTCAGCTCGCCCGCCGACGCCGAGCGGCTGCGCCGTCCCGAGGGGCTGCGCGCCATCGCCGCGACCCTCGCCGACGCGGTCGCCGCCTGGCGACGGAGCCAGTAGATGCGCGGGCGCACGCTCCTCGTTGTCGGCCTCGCGGTCGCTGTGCTAGCGTGCTCGATCATCTTTTCGTCGTGCCGTCCCGGGGGCCGGGAGGCGCGGGAATCGGTCGAGACCATGGCGGGTCGCGACACCACCCGCGAAGCGGCGCTCATGATCCGCCTCTATTTCGCCTCTCCGGGCGGCGACAGCCTGGCCGGGGAGACGCGCGAGCTGGCCTCGCGGCCCGGGCTTCACGAGCGGGTCGAAGGCCTGGTCCGGGAGCTCGTGCGGGGATCACGCAACGGGGGGGTCGCGCTCCTCGCCCCGGGAACGGCGGTGCGGCATGTGTACCTGGATCATCGCGGTCTCATGACGCTCGACCTCACCCCGGCCTTCCGCGACCGGTTTCGCGGCGGCTCGACCGCCGAATACCTGGCGGTCGGCTCGCTCGCCCGCACGCTGTTCGCGAACCTGCCCGAGGTGCGGCGGGTGCGGCTGACGTGCGCGGGCGGACCGCTCGCGACCCTGCGCGGCCACATCGCCTGCGACCAGCCGTTCGATCGCTCGGACCTGCCCTGAGGAGCTCCGCCCAGCCCATGCCAGCCACTCACGATCCGCGACCCATCGGCGTCTTCGACTCCGGGCTCGGCGGCCTGACGACGGTGCGCGAGCTGTTCCGCGTGCTGCCCCAGGAATCCGTGATCTACTTCGGGGACACCGCGCGGCTGCCCTACGGCACCAAGTCGCGCGAGACCGTGACCCGTTTCAGCCTCGAGATCGCCTCGTTCCTGGTGCGCCAGAACATCAAGTGCCTGGTCGTGGCGTGCAACACCTCGTCGTCGTACGCCCTCGACGAGCTCGGGCGCCGGCTCGACATCCCGGTCGTGGGCGTCATCGAGCCCGCCGCGCGCGCGGCGGTGGCGGCGAGCCCGCGCGGCCGCATCGGCGTCATCGGCACCCTGGCGACGGTGCGCAGCGAGGCCTATCCGCAGGCGATCCACCGCCTCCTGCCGGGTGCGGCCGTCATCTCGCGCACCTGCCCGATGTTCGTGCCGCTCATCGAGGAGGGCTGGATGGATCACGCGGTCACGCGCACCGTCGCCGAGGAGTACCTGCTCGAGCTGCGGAACGGCAACCTCGAGAGCCTCATCCTGGGCTGCACCCACTACCCGCTCATCGCCGCGCTGGTCCAGGAGCTGGTGGGCCCGACGGTGCGCTTGGTGGACTCGGGGGCCGAAGCCGCGCGCGCGACCGCGCAGCTCCTGGGGGAGCGCGGCCAGCTCGCCGCGGGCCCGGCCCACCACCACTTCTATCTCAGCGACGAGCGCATCAACTTCGCCTCGATCGCCAAGACCTTCCTGGGCCGCGAGCTTCCCCCCACGACGATCGTGGACCAGACCGACCTGCCGTGGTTCGAGCGCCCGACCGCCCTGGCGCGGGGCGGGACGCCGTGACGCGCCCGCCCCAGGCGATCCGGGCGCGTAGCGCCGAGGCCCCGGCCGCCGTGCCGCCGCCGCGCGCCGACGGCCGCAGCCCGCGCCGGGCCCGGCCCTTCAAGGTCGAGCGCGGCACGCTGCTGCACGCCGAGGGCTCCGCGCTCGTGAGCGTCGGCCGCACCCGCGTGCTGTGCGCCGCGACCATCGAGGACCGCGTGCCGGGCTGGCTGCGCGGGCAGGGCCGGGGCTGGGTGACCGCGGAGTACGCCATGCTGCCGCGCTCGACCGGCGAGCGCACGCCGCGCGCCACCCAGACCGGCGGGCGCGCGCAGGAGATCCAGCGCCTCATCGGCCGCTCGCTGCGTGCGGTGACCGATCTCACCAAGTTCGGCGAGCGCACGATCATCCTCGACTGCGACGTGCTCGAGGCCGACGGGGGCACGCGCACCGCCGCGATCAACGGCGCGCTCGTCGCCCTCCACGACGCCCTGGTGACGCTTTCGAACCGCAATCAGCTCAGCGGTCCGCCGTTCAAGGACACGGTGGGCGCGATCTCGGTCGGCATCGTGGCCGGCGTGCCGTTCCTCGATCTCGACTACGCCGAGGACTCGAGCGCGGAGGTGGACATGAACGTCGTCATGACGGGCGCGGGCCGGTTCGTCGAAATCCAGGGCACCGGCGAGGCACGGGCCTTCAGCGCGGGCGAGCTGCGCTCGCTGCTCGCGCTCGCGCGCCTCGGCATCCGCCGCATCGGGGCGGCGCAGCGCCGGCTGCTCGGCGATTCGGGACTGCTCCCCGCGCCGGGCGCGTGAAGCTCGTTCTCGCCACCTTCAACCGCGACAAGCTCCGGGAGCTGACCGAGCTGCTGGGCCGGCCG
Organism: Candidatus Eiseniibacteriota bacterium; assembly: GCA_041498315.1. Lineage (GTDB taxonomy): Bacteria > Eisenbacteria > RBG-16-71-46 > RBG-16-71-46 > RBG-16-71-46 > JBGQIE01. The sequence goes on along the minus strand of JBGQIE010000041.1, from coordinate 16,370 downwards.
GACCTCGAGCTCATCGCGCTCGGCGACGTGCCGGGAGCGGCACCGCCGCACGAGTCCGGCGCGACCCTGGATGAGAACGCGCGCCTCAAGGCGCGCGCCGCGGTGGACCTCACCGGGCTTCCCGCCATCGCCGACGACACCGGGCTCGAGGTGGACGCCCTGGGCGGACGGCCGGGCGTCCACGCCGCGCGCTACGCGGGACCGCAGGCGAGCTACGCGGACAACGTGCGCAAGCTGCTCGCGGAGCTCGAGGGCGTGCCGCCCGCGCGGCGCGGCGCGCGCTTTCGCACCGTGTGCGTCGCGTGCTGGCCCGACGGGGTCGAGATGGCGGCCCACGGCGTGCTCGAAGGCTGGATCGCGCTCTCGCCCCGCGGCGCCCACGGATTCGGCTACGACCCGGTCTTCGAGGTCGAGCAGGGGGGCCGCACGCTCGCCGAGCTCGATGCGGCGGTGAAGAACGCGTGCTCCCACCGGGCGCGCGCGGTGCGCGCGCTGGCGCGCCTGCTGCCGCTCCACGAATTTCCGGAGCGCTAGCCGCCCAGGCGGTGGACGCGGAGCGTGTTCGTCGAGCCCGCGGCGCCGGGCGGGGTGCCCGCCACGATCACGACCACGTCTCCGGGCCGGCCGCGTCCCAGCTCGAGCAGCGCCCGGTCCACCTGGGCGATCATGCCGTCGGTGTGGTCCACCGGCGGCACGATGAAGGTCTCGACCCCCCAGGTGAGCGTGAGCTGGCTGCGCACCACCGGCTCGGTCGTGAAGGCGAGGAGCGGGATGGGCTCGCGATGGCTCGCCAGGCAGCGCGCCGTGCTCCCGGTCTGGGTGAACGCCACCAGCGCGCGGGCGTGAAGATCGCGCGCGACCTGGGCGGCCGCGGTCGCGATCGCCTCCTCGCGTGTGGCGGGCTGACCGCCGCGCCGGCGCTCGCGGGCCGCCCGCCCGCCTGGCGCGTGGGTGAAGGGCGCGCCGTGCCCGCCGTCCCCCTCGGCGGCGGCGATGATGCGCGCCATGGTCGCCACCGACTCGACGGCGTGCTCGCCGGTGCTGGTCTCGCCCGAGAGCATGAGGGCGTCGGCGCCGTCGAGCACCGCGTTGGCGACGTCCGAGGCCTCGGCGCGGGTGGGGCGCGAGTGGTGGATCATCGAGTCCAGCATCTGGGTGGCGACGATGACCGGCTTCGCGTGCCGGCGCGCGATCTCGATGGCGCGCTTCTGGACCAGCGGCACCTGCTCGAGGGGCATCTCGACGCCCAGGTCCCCGCGCGCGACCATGAGCCCGTCGAAGGCGGCCACGATGCCCTCGAGGTTCGCGACCGCCTCGGGCTTCTCGAGCTTGGCGATCAGCGGCAGCCGCGCGCCGATCGCGTCCATCTCGCGCCGCGCCACCTCGGCGTGCTCGGGGGCGCGCACGAACGAGAGCGCGACCAGGTCCACGCGCAGCCCGAGCGCGAAGCGCAGATCGTCGAGGTCCTTGGGGGTGAGCGGTGGCACGCTCACCTTGACCCCCGGCAGGTTGATCCCCTTGTGGTCCGAGACCGGTCCGCCCTCGATGACGCGGCAGCGCACCGCACGGCCGTCGCTCGCGATCGCCTCGAGGCGCACGAGCCCGTCGTCGATGAGCAGCGTGTCGCCGGCGTGCACGTCGCGCGCCAGCGCCTCGTAGGTCGTGCCTGCGCGCGTCGCGTCGCCCGCGCACGGCTCGGTCGTGATCGTGAACTCCGCCCCGGTCTCGAGCACCACCGGGCCGTGCGCGAACGTGCCCAGCCGGATCTTGGGGCCCTGAAGGTCGGCGAGGATGCCGACCGCGCGCCCCGAGGCGTCCGAGGCGGCGCGCACCATGCGATAGAGCTCGGCGTGCTCCGCGTGCGTCCCGTGCGAGAAGTTGAGCCGCGCGACGTCCATGCCGGCGTCGAGGAGCGCGCGGATGGCCTCGGGGCTGTGGGTCGCGGGACCGAGCGTGCAGACGATCCTGGCGCGTGTGGTCACGGAGCCTCGGGGGTGAAGGGCCCACCTGCGCCCGGAGTCGGCGCAAACGCGGCTCCGGGCCGGAGAATGGGGTGGATGACGGGGTTCGAACCCGCGACACCTGGAGCCACAGTCCAGTGCTCTACCAGCTGAGCTACATCCACCGCCACTTGAGTCGGGTCGCCGCGCGAACAGGCCTCGAAATGGCGCGCCTGGAGGGAATCGAACCCCCGACCGACGGATTAGAAATCCGTTGCTCTATCCATCTGAGCTACAGGCGCGGGTGATCGATATGTTCGGCTACCCCCGGCGGCGGCCACGAAGTCGGGGCGAGAGGATTTGAACCTCCGACATCCTGCTCCCAAAGCAGGTGCGCTACCGGGCTGCGCCACGCCCCGTCGATTCGAGAGTCGGTCGCACGAGGATAGACGCGCGCTTCACCGTCCGTCAAACGCGCCGTCCGCGCCCGGGCCCCGCCGGCCCGGCGCCCGGACCGCGTCCCCACCGGCCATTTTCGGTCTCCGGATGCGGTTGCGCCCGCCTCGAGCGGACCGTATGCTCGTTGCTCGATCGATGCCCCCGCCGGGGGCCCCTTTTCGAGGAGCGTGATATGAGCGGCGTCAACAAGGTGATCCTGATCGGGAACCTGGGAGCGAATCCCGAGCTGCGCTACACCCAGGGCGGTCAGCCGGTGGCGAATCTTCGCATCGCGACCACCGAGCGCTGGACCGACAAGGCGGGCCAGAAGCAGGAAGCCACCGAGTGGCATCGGGTGGTGCTGTGGGGCAAGCAGGCGGAGATCGCCGGCCAGTACCTCGTCAAGGGCCGCCAGGTCTACATCGAGGGCCGCATCCGCACCCGCCAGTGGCAGGACCAGCAGGGGCAGAAGCGCTACAGCACCGAGATCGTCGCGCAGAGCATGCAGCTCCTGGGCGCGCGTGGCGAGCGCCCCGCGGAGGACGTCGCCGCGACCGTGCCGCAGGACGACGCCGTCGCCGGCGAGTTCGGTCCCGGTCCGGACGACGACATTCCATTTTGAAAAACCCCCGGGCCGAAGGCCCGGGATCGGCATCCAAATGCATGCGCCCGCAGCTTTGGGGGGCGATTGGCTTCGACGGAGGTCATGAACTGGGAAGTGCAGGCCGGGGACCCGTGCCCTCGTCAAAAAAGCGGGACCATTCATCTGCCAACGAGCAGATGGCTCTCGCTGCCTAGTTAACCACTAGCAGCGACGGTCGCCCGGACCCCGCCTGTGGGGGCCGGTGCGAGCGTCATACAAACGCAGGCTGGTCCAACGCCCTCGCTCGTGGGCCGCGGACGAGATGCAGTCGAGCTGGCGCGCCGCTGATCCCGCCGGTCGGAGCGGAGGCGCGCGAGATCTAATCGGCCGGACACGCCTGTAGGACTTCCCGAGAATTGGCTTTCGGACGCGGGTTCGATTCCCGCCGCCTCCACCATGTGCGAACGCCCGGCCGGGCACTCCCGGTCGGGCGTCTTCGTTCCGGTCGCGGGTGGGGCGGCCGCTCGGGAACCTACGGCTCGACCATGCGGTTGCGCACCGCGAACCGCACCAGGTCGCTCACCGAGTGAAGGTTGAGCTTGCGCATGATGTTGGCGCGGTGGGTCTCGATGGTCTTGGGGCTGATGCCGAGCGACGAGGCGACTTCCTTGTTGCTCCGGCCCTCGGCCAGGAGCTGGACGATCTCGCGCTCGCGCGGCGTCAGCATGTCGCGCTTGGGGAGCCCGCCCTCGCTGACCGCGGGGCCGTGGAGGTAGCCCTCGAGCACCATCTGCGAGATGCGCGGCGTGAAGTAGGGCCGGCGATTGCGCAGCGAATCCACGGCGCTCACCAGGTCGCGCCCGGCGTCCGACTTGAGCAGGTAGCCGCGCGCGCCCGCCGACAGCACCTCGCGCGCGACCTGCTCGGACTCGTGCATGGTGAGGATGAGCACCTCGGTCTGGGGCGCGGCCTTGAGGATCTGGCGCGTCGCCTCGAGCCCGTTGAGCTCGGGCATCGTGATGTCGAGCACGACGATGTCGGGCTTGAGCTGGCGCACCTTCTCGACCGCCTCGCGGCCGTTTTCCGCCTCGCCCACCACCTCCCAGCCGGGCTGAGCCTCGAGCAGCACCCGCAGGCCCTGGCGCACGACCTCGTGGTCGTCCGCGAGCAGGATGCGGGTCGTCGTCATGGTCGTGCTCATGATGGCCTCCGTGGGAGGATCGCCCGCACCGTGAGGCCGGCCCCGGACGAATCGAGCTCGAGCAGGCCGCCGAGTTGGCGGACGCGCTCCTTCATACCGGCCAGACCGACGCCGAGTTCGGACTGCTCGCCGTTCGAGCCTTCGGCTTCACGCGCCGGCAGTCCGCGCCCCTGGTCCGCGACCTCGAGCCGGATCGCCGCGGGCTCGAGCACCAGCTGCACCCGGGCGCTGGGGCTCATCGAGTGGCGGTGGACGTTGGTCAGGCATTCCTGGACGATGCGGAACAGCGTGGTCTCGGTCTCGGCGGCCAGCCGGCCGATGTCGGCGGGCATGTCGAGCTGGACCTGGATGCCGCTGCGCTTCGAGAAGCCGTCCACGTAGCCGCTGAGCGCGCTCGCCAGCCCCATCTCGTCGAGCAGCGGCGGGTGGAGCAGGTAGGAGAGCGTGCGCAGCTCGCGCGAGCACGCATCGGCGAGCCGTTCGGCTTCGGCCAGCGCGTGCCGGGCGCGGGGGTTGAGGCGCCCGCCCTGCTCGCCCACGACCGCCAGCTCGAGCGCCAGGGCCGCGAGGCTCTGGGCGGTCGAGTCGTGCAGCTCGCGCGCCAGGCGGCGGCGCTCCTCGTCCTGGAGCCGCAGCAGCCGGCCCGAGAGGCTGCGCAGCGACTCCTCGTCGAGCTTGTGCTGGGTGATGTCGCGCATCGTGGACAGGTGCACACCCGGCTCGATGCGGGCGACCGAGCGGAACTCGAGCTCGATGACGCGCCCGTCCTTGCGGATCCGTCTCGCTTCGCCGCTCAGCCGGCCGTCCCTGAGCAGGCGCCGGAAGCGCTCGCGGTGCATCTCGCGCTCCTCGCGCAGCGCCAGGTCCCAGATCGAGAGCCGGAGCATCTCCTCGCGGCTGTAGCCGTAGAGCGCGCACGCCGCCGGATTGACGTCGACGTAGTGGCCCTGGTCGTCCGTGAGCACGATGCCGTCGGTGGCGTTGTCGAACAGCGCCTGGAGGCGGCGCTTCTGCTCGAACAGCTTCTGCTCCGCGTGCTTGCGCTGGGTGATGTCGCGCACCACCGAGAAGTGGACCCCGGGCTCGATGTTCCCGACCGAGTGGTATTCGACCTCGACGACCGTCCCGTCCTTGCGCCGCCCGCGGCCCTCGCCGCTGGCCGAACCGGTCTCCAGCATGTGCTCGATGCTTTCCAGGTAGGCGGCGCGCTCGTGCTCGAAGATGAGATCGGTCGTGTTCAGCGCCAGCAGCTCCTCGCTCGGGTAGCCGTACATCGCGCACGCCGCGGGGTTGGCCTCCAGGAACCGGCCCTGGTCGTCGAAGATGAAGATGCCCTCACTGACGTGGTCGAACAGCGCCTGCAGTCGGCGCTTCTGCTGGAGCAGCTCGCGGTCGGCGCGCTTGCGGGCCGTGATGTCGCGCATGACCGTGAGGTGGACGCCGGGCTCGATGTTGGCCACCGAGCGGTATTCGACCTCGACGATCGAGCCGTCCTTGCGCCGCCCCTGGCCCTCGTCGACCTGGCGCCCCTCCACCTTGAGGCGCCGCATGCGCTCGCGGTATTCCTCCGAGCGCTCCTTGAGGAGGAGGTCCCAGATCTTGAGCTCGAGCAGCTCCTCGCGGGTGTAGCCAAACATCGCGCAGGCCGCGGGGTTGGCGTCCATGAACCGGTTGTCCTCGTTGCTGATGAGGATGCCGTCCTGGGCGTTCTCGAAGATGGCGATGAGCCGTCGCCGCTGGTCGAGCAGCTCCTGGTCGATGCGCTTGCGGTCGCTGATGTCGACCATCGAGCCCACCATGCGCACCGCGCGCCCGCCCTGGTCGTGCACGACGAAGGCGCGGTCGAGCATGTCTCCCCACGTGCCGTCGCCGCGGCGGAACCGGTACTCGGCGGCCCAGGTCTTCCCGCCGCTCTTGACCACCGCATGCAGGCCCTCGACCACGCGCTCGCGGTCGTCGGGGTGGACGAGCTCGCTCCAGCCTTCCATCCGCGGCGCGACCTCGTCGGGCCCGCGCCCGAACACCGCGCCGCGGTTGCCGCTCCGCCACACTTCGCCGGTGACGAGGTTGAGGTCCCAGATCGTGTCGTTGACGGCGCGCGAAATGAACTCGAAGCGCTCGCGGGCCTCGCGTGCCTCCTTTTCCGCGCGCACTCGTCCGGTGACGTCAACCGCCACCGAGAGGAACGCCGCGCGGTCCTCGAAGGTGATCGGGGTCGCCGTAATGTCCACGATGATGTCGGAGCCGTCCTTGCGGCGGTGGGTCAGGAGCCCGATGTGCGAAGACTTGCCGGGCGTGCCGGTCTCGACCATGCGCCGCCAGTGCTCGTGGAAGCGGGGCAGCTCTTCGGGCGGACGGATGGCGGCCAGGGAGAGCGCGCGAAACTCGTCGCGCGTGTACCCGTACTGGCGCTGCGCGGCGTCGTTCACATCGAGGATGCGCATGGTCTCGCGGTCGGTGACCCACATGGGAAGTGGGTTCTGCTCGAACGCCAGCGCATACGGCTGCTCGGTCCTCAGCATCTGACCCTCGACACTCGGGGGGGGAATCCCGCCGTCGAAGCCGGCTCCGCGAAATCGGCAGGATTCTGCGCGAACCCCGCGGGGCCGATCCAGCCCGGCCATCTCCATTCAGTGTAGACCATTGGACCCTCGATGCGAGCCCAATCTGCAGGGATTCCCGTAGGGACCCGTCGGGAAACGAAGAATGGATTCCCGGCACTTCGCCCGATTCAAGCGAGCCAGCCGAGTGATACAAACTGGGCGCGGCTGCGTTCCAAGTCCTTCGGGCGCCGCAGGTCCTCCCCCCGGGGCCCGCGTTTTCGACAGCCGCCCGTCAAGGATCCTCACGGATACCTTGGCTTGGATGCCGCCGGCGGGGCGGCTTGCCCCGTCCATGGAGTCCCCCACGAGCGGGCCCGGTCACCCCGGGCCCGTTTCGTTTCGCAACATCCCCTGGTCGCCAGGCCCCTTCCGCTTTTCCGCTTGCGGGCCCACGGGCCGGTGCTACTCTCCCCGGCTCGTGAATTCCGGCCTGGTGACACTCCGTGGCCGCCTGGAAGACGTACGGGGCCGCATCGCGAAGGCCGTGGAGCGCGCGGGACGCGCACCGGATGCCGTTCGGCTGGTCGCGGTCGTAAAGTGGGTCCCCGCGGAACTCGTGGCAGGGATCGTGACCCTCGGGGTCACCGACCTGGGCGAGAGCCGCGTTCAAGAGGCCGAGGCGAGCATCGCGGCCCTGGGGCGCCGGGCGGTGCGCTGGCATCTCATCGGGCATCTGCAACGTAACAAGGCGGGCAAGGCCGCCGGGCTCTTCGATCGGATTCACAGCGTGGATTCGATCGAGGTGGCGCAGGCTCTGTCCGCGCGCCTGGCCGCCACCGGAGCACGCCTGCCGGCGCTCGTCGAGGTCAACATCAGCGCGGAGCCCACGAAGCACGGGGTGGCGCCCCAGGGTGCCACGGAGCTGGTCGAGGCGGTCGCGGCCCTGCCGGGACTGGCGCTCGACGGCCTCATGACGGTGGGCGCGCGCCTCGAGGATGCCGACCTGGCGCGGCAGGGGTTCGAGCGGCTCCGGCGACTGCGGGATGCGATCGAGGCGGCGACCGGGCGTAAGCTGCCCGAGCTGTCGATGGGCATGAGCGGGGATTTCGAAGCGGCGATCGCGGAAGGCAGCACCATGGTGCGGGTGGGGACGGCGCTGTTCGGGTCCGGGTAGCGGAGGGGGGATCGATGTTCGTGATCGGCAACTTCCTGGGCGCGCTCGCGCAGGTGCTCGACATCGTGCTCAACGCGCTCATGCTGATCATCCTGATCAACGCGCTGCTTTCGTGGGTGCGTCCCGATCCCCGCCAGCCGATCGTCATGCTGCTCGATCGCATCTCCGATTTCGTGTGCGACCCGATCCGCCGGCTGGTTCCGACGAACGCCGGCGGCATCGACTTCGCGCCGTTTCTCGCCATGCTGCTGATCATCTTCCTGCAGCGGTTCGCGATCGGGTCGCTGCGCGATCTCGCGCTGCGGCTGGGATGAGGGCACGCCTCGCGGTGCGCGTCCATCCGGGGGCCGCGTCCGAGGGGCTCACGGGGCGCCTCGCGGACGGGACGCTCCGGCTCGCGGTGCGGGCGGTCCCCGAGGGCGGGGGCGCAAATCGGGCGGTGACCGATCTGCTGGCGGCGGTGCTGGGAGTGGGGCGGGGCCAGGTCGCGGTGGTGCGCGGCCCGGGGTCGCGGGCCAAGGTGATCGAGGTGGAAGGGCTGGACGAGACCGAAGCGAACCGGCGCATCGACGAGGCCTTGAAGCAGCGGGAGCGCAAGCATGGCGAGTGAGCTCGTGAGCCAGATCGAGGAGGCCGCGGCGTTCCTGCGCCAGCGGCTCCGCATCCGGCCCGGGATCGGGATCATCCTTGGCACCGGGCTCGGCGACTTCGCCGACGCGCTCGAATCGGCCACGCGCGTGCCCTTCGAGGAGATTCCGCACTTTCCGGTCTCGACCGTCGAAGGTCACGCGGGCGAGCTGCATGTCGGGATGCTCGCCGGTCACCCGGTCGCGGTCATGAAGGGCCGGGTGCACTTCTACGAGGGCTACACGATGCGCCAGGTCGCCTTCCCGGTGCGCGTCCTCAAGGCCATCGGGTGCGGCACCCTCATCATCACGAACGCGGTGGGAGGGATGAATCCCGACATGCCGCCGGGATCGATCGTCGTGACCACCGACCACATCAACCTGATGGGTGACAACCCGCTCATCGGCCCCAACGACGACGCGCTGGGGCCGCGCTTTCCGGACATGAGCGAGCCCTATGCGCGCGATCTGATCGTGCTGGCCGAGAGCGCGGCGCTCGATCTGCACCAGTCGCTGCAGCGCGCGGTGTTCGTCGGGGTCGCGGGTCCGAATCTCGAGACCGCGGCCGAGTATCGCTTCCTGCGCTGGATCGGCGCCGACGTCGTGGGCATGTCGCTGGTGCCCGAGAACCTGGTCGCCGTCCACGGCGGTCAGAAGGTGCTGGCGCTCAACGTCATCACCGATGCCTGCCTGCCGGACCATCTGGAGCCGGTGGATATTCCGAAGATCCTCGCGACCGCGGGTGCCGCGGCCCCGCGGCTCATCCGCCTCGTCACCGAGGTGGTGCGCCGCCTGGGCCCGGTGGGGTAATCTCGCCGGTCGCGTCAAGTTCCGAACCGAGGAGGAAGGATGGCCACTCAGCGCAAGACCACACGGGGCAAGACCTCGAGCACTCGCAAGCCGGCGACGTCCGCCCGGCCCGCCCGCGGGAGCGGGAAGCCGGCGCACGGGTCGAAGCCCAAGGGGCGTGCGCTGGGCGCGGCCCGCCCCGAGGCGCGGTCGTCCTCGAAGCACGCCGCCGCGAAGGACGCCGCGAAGCCCGTGAAGGTCGTGGGGCGTCCCGCGGTGAAGGGCAAACCCAAGCTCGCGGTGGGCCGGCGTTCTCCCGATCCGACGGTGCGGCCGCTCGGCGTGCTGCCGCCCGAGCGCCACGACCGCACGGCCGAGCGCGCGGCGGCGGTGGCGCCCCGGCCGGTGAGCGCGCCGGCGCGCCCGCAGCGCCCGGTGAAGAAGGCCCCGGGAGAGCAGCCCATGGCCGACAAGGACTACAAGGAAATCGAGGAGAAGCTCCTGCTCGATCGCCAGAAGGTCATGAAGGAGATGGGGCACCTCGAGACCACGGTGCTCAAGGTCAATCAGCGCGAGAGCGCCGGCGACCTGTCGCGCTACTCGTTCCACATGGCCGACGCCGGCACCGACGCGATGGAGCGCGAGAAGTCGTTCCTGCTCGCCTCCGCCGAAGGCCGGATCCTCATGGAGGTCAACGACGCGCTGCGCCGGCTCTACCGCGGCGAGTTCGGCCACTGCGAGATCTGCGGCCAGCCCATCGGGGTGGCGCGCCTCAAGGCGATGCCCTCCACCCGGCTGTGCTTCTCGTGCAAGGAGAAAGAGGAACGGGCGGGCCGCGGGGCGATTTGAAGCGATCCCTGGTCGTGCTACTCGGTATCGCGGGGCTCGTCATGGCCCTCGATCGGTGGACCAAGCACTGGGCGAGCACGACGCTGCCTTTCGACCGGCCGGTCCCGCTGCTGGGCGAGTACGTGCGCCTCACGTACACGCGCAACTCGGGCGTGGCGTTCGGCCTCGGCCAGGGCACCGGGTTCCCCTGGTACCTGTTCTCGATCGCGGCGGCGCTCGTCATCCTGTGGCTGTTCCTGCGCCAGCGCGTCGAGGGGGGCTCGCGCCAGCTCGCGCTCGCGCTCATCCTGGGCGGAGCGCTCGGCAACCTCATCGACCGCCTGAGCAGCGGCGAGGTCGTGGACTTCATCGAGATCGGCGTGTCGCGCTGGCACTGGCCGGTGTTCAACGTCGCCGATTCCGCGGTCAGCATCGGCGTGCTCCTGTTCGCCCTGACCTGGCCCTCGCCGCGCGCCGGAGGACGGCATGAACCCCAAGCTGGATCTGCCGGTCCCGGCCCCGAGCATCGGGGAGCGCCTGGACCGGTTCCTGGCGGCGGCTCAGACCGACCTGTCGCGTAGCCGCCTGCAGACGCTCATCCGCGGCGGTCGCGTGCGCGTGAACGGGGCCCCCGGGCGCGCCTCCCAGCGGCTCCGCGCCGGCGACCGGGTCGAGGTCGAGCTGCCCGCGCCGCGCGAAAGCCGGCTCCTCCCCGAGCCGATCGCGCTCTCGATCGTGTTCGAGGACCCCGACCTGCTGGTCCTCGACAAGCCCGCCGGGCTGGTCGTCCATCCAGGCGCCGGGGTGGAGCGCGGCACCCTGGTCCACGCGCTCCTCCACCACTGCCCGTCGATCGCGGACGTGGGGGGCGCGGGCCGGCCCGGCATCGTCCACCGGCTCGACAAGGACACCTCGGGGCTCATGGTGGTCGCGAAGTCGGCCCGCGCCTACCGGGCCCTCGTGGAGGCGATGCGCGCCCGCGAGGTGCGGCGCGTCTACCGCGCGCTGGTGTGGGGGAGCCCCGGGGCCGACTCCGGCGAGATCGCCGGGACCATCGGCCGGGACCCGCGGGATCGCAGGCGCATGGCGGTGCTGCGCCAGGTCCCGTCCGGTTCCGCGGGCGCGGGTGCCCGCCGCGGTCGCGGCAAGCCGGCGCGCACGCACTGGCGCGTGCTGAAGAGATTCGGTCCCGTGACCGAGCTCGAGGTGAGACTCGACACCGGCCGCACCCACCAGATCCGCGTGCACCTTTCCCACCTGCGGATGCCCGTGGTCGGCGACCCGGTCTACGGCGGGCGGCCGAAAAAGCAGTTGAGCGGGGGCGGCGCGCAGCGTAGCCTCGCGGGGGCCTTGTTGGACCGGTTGGCGCGCCAGGCCCTGCACGCTGCGGAGCTGGAGTTGGCCCATCCGGTGTCCGGACAGAGGCTTCGGTTCGTATCTCCCGTGCCTGCGGATATCTCGGGCGCCCTGGACGCGCTCCAGGCGTTCATCGAGAGCCCCCGGGGCTGAAGACGGACATGCCCGAGACCCAGAAGTCCCCGGAAGTCATTTCGGTCCGCATCCCCAGCCGTCTCGAACTGCTGGGGCTGCTCGACCGCGTCGCCCAGACCGTGTGCGAGCGCGCCGCCCTCGACGAGGACACCTGCTCGCAGGTCACGATGTCGGTCATCGAAGCCGGCACGAACGCCATCCAGCACGGGCACAAGCGCGACGCGGGCAAGCCGGTGGACGTCGATTTCGCGCTGTTTCCCGACCGCATCGAGATCAGCGTCCACGACCTGGGGACGGGCTTCGACCTCGCGAGCATCAACGGGGACGTCACCTCCGCCGCCCATCTGCTGGACGCGCGCGGGCGCGGGATCTACATCATGCGCGCCTGCATGGACGCCGTGGACTATCGGTTCTCGCCCACCGGCACGGTGTGCCACCTGGTCAAGCGCCGCCCCGTCCCCGCCGCGCGCTGAGTGAGCGGCGTGGCACGAATTCTCGCGGTCGACTGGGGTGAGCGGCGCATTGGGCTGGCGGTCAGCGACCCGCACGGGATCATCGCGACCGGGCTCGACACCCTCGAGGTCCGAAGCCTCGAGGAAGCGCTGAAGCGCCTGACCGCCATCGCCGGCGAGACCGGCGCCGAGCGAATCGTCGTCGGATTGCCGCTGCTCATGAGCGGCGAGCACGGCGAGGCGGCCCGCACCGCCCAGGACTTCGCCACCGCGCTCGGCCGGCGCGTCCGTCTCCCCGTGGACACCTACGACGAGCGCCTGACCTCGACGATCAGCGAGCGGCGGCTGCGCGAAGTCGGGGTGCGCACCGGACACCACCGCGGCCGGGTGGATCAGGGCGCGGCGGTGGCGCTGCTCGAATCCTACCTGCTGTGGCTCCAGTCCCGCCCGGCCGGCGCGGAAGGTTCGTGAGCGCGCAGCGCCGGCGCGCGCCGCGCCGCCACGTGTTCCGGCCGCGACGCTGGGCGCTGCTGCTGGTGCTGGTCGCCGGCCTGGCCGTGGCCTACGACCTGTTCCTGCCGGCCGGGGCGTTCCCGCCCCCCGAGCGGCGCGCGGTGCTGGTCGAGCGCGGCCAGAGCCTCAATCACGTCGCCGAGGAGCTCAAGCGCGTGGGTCTCATCCACGGCACGCTCGGGTTCCAGGTGCTGGCGCGGCTCATGCAGCTCGATCGCAGCATCAAGGCGGGCCAGTACTCGTTCCGCCTCGGCATCACGCTGCCCGCGCTGCTGCGGGCGTTCGCGCGCGGCATGTACGGCTTGAACCTCGTGACCATCCCCGAGGGCCTCACCCTGGGCGAGGTCAACCACCTGCTCTCGAACCGGCTCGGGGTCGGGCTGTCGAAGTTCGACTCGCTCGCGCACGACCGCGCGTTCCTCGACTCGCTGCGGATCGATGCGCCCTCGATCGAAGGCTACCTCGCGCCCGACACCTACGAGTTCCTGCCCGGCACCGCACCCGAGGTGGCGTTTCGCACCATGGTCAACCGCACCAACGACGTGCTGCTGCGGGCCGCGGCGGGGCGCGATTCGCTGCCGCTGGGCCTGAGCCTCTATCAGATCCTCACGCTCGCCTCGATCGTCGAGTCGGAGGCCCAGATCGAGCAGGAGCGGCGCCACATCGCGCGCGTCTACTTGAACCGGCTCCAGATCGGCATGCCGCTCCAGGCCGACCCGACCGTGGCCTACGGCATCGGCATGCGGCCGCGCTCGCGGCTGTTCCTCAAGGACCTGCGCACCGAGTCTCCGTTCAACACCTACCTCCACGAGGGGCTGCCGCCCGGGCCGATCTGCAATCCGGGCGCCATCAGCATCAACGCGGTGCTGAATCCGCTGCCGGAGAGCAACCGCGATCTCTACTTCGTCGCGAGCGCGGGCGGTCGCAGCCTGTTCGCGCGCACCTACGGGCAGCACCTGCTGAACATCCGCAGCGCGCGCCGCATGCAGGCCCAGCTCATGGGCCCCGAGGCCTCGCTCATGGATTCGATCATGGTCAAGGATTCGGTGACGGCGACCCCCGAGACCGCCGTCCGCCGCCACCCGTAGCGCTATGTTACGCTCTAAATCCAAATGACCGCTCCCGTGCTGGTCCAGATCCGCGACCCGCTCGCCGCCGCCGCCGGCCCCACCTGGGCCGAGCGCCTCGAGCGCCTGCGGGAGACCATCGCCGCACTCGGCTCGGTCGTGGTGGCCTATTCGGGCGGCGTCGACTCGAGCCTGGTCCTGCGGGTCGCGCACCAGGAGCTGGGTACCCGCGCGCTGGGCGTGATCGGGCGCTCGGATTCGTACGCCGCGCGCGAGCTGGAGCTCGCGCTCGAGCAGGCGTCGTCCTTCGGCGCCGCGGTCGAGGTGGTGACGACCGGCGAGCTGTCCGATCCGAACTTCCGCTCGAATCCGGCGCAGCGCTGCTACTATTGCAAGACGGAGCTCTACCGCGAGCTCGCCGCGGTGGCCGGGCGCGTGGGCGCCGCCGCGATCCTCGACGGCACCATCGCCGACGATGTGGCGGACTTCCGGCCCGGCCGGCGCGCGGCCTCCGAGCGGGGCGTGCGCTCGCCGCTCGCCGAGCTGGGATTCACCAAGGCCGACGTGCGCGCCGCGGCCGCGCACCTGGGGCTTCGGGCGCACGACAAGCCGGCTTCGCCCTGCCTCGCGTCGCGCATTCCCTATGGCATCGAAATCACCCGGGAGAACCTGAGCATGGTCGAGCGTGGCGAGGCGCTGCTGCGCGGACTGGGCTTCACCGAGCTGCGCCTGCGGCATCACGGCGACACGGCGCGCATCGAGGTCCCGCTCGCCGAGATCGCGCGGCTCACCGAGCCGGCGACCCGCGCGCGGGTGGTCGAGGGCCTCAAGGCCCTCGGGTACCGCTACGTGACCCTGGACCTCGAGGGTTTCCGCTCGGGCAGCCTGAACCCGGGCCCCGGTCAGGGTTAGACGGGGGCCCCCCGGGGCAGGCCACCCAGAAACCGGGAACCCAGCCCAGCGGGGAACGGGTACTACAAGTGCGCCCCACAGAGGCGGCGGCAGCACACGCGATCTTCGCTGGGATCGTAGGCGCGCCGGGCCAGGTAGTGACGGTCGTGGCCGATGATCCCGGACGGATCGGAAGAGTCCGGAGTCGTCGGCCTTGGTGTGTTTCCGCAAGTCGAGGAGGAGGACGCGATGGCAGTCGCCAGGAACACCGGCAGAGGGAAAGGCCCGCGCAAGCCGCTCGAGGCCGATCTCGGGTTCAGCTGGGGGGCGCTCAACAGCCTGCTGCTGGGGCTGGGGGTGCTCGTGCTGGCCGCGGGCTACTTGGCCCTCTCGAAGGGGTCGACCACGCTGGCGCCCGTCCTCCTGGTGGCCGGCTACTGCGGGCTGATTCCGGCCTCGTTGCTCCTGCGCGGGCGGAAGGAAGAATCGGGCGAATCGCTCAGCTGGGAGAGCACTTGCCTTACAAGCAAGGGGTCACAGGTTCGAGCCCTGTTTCGCCCACCAGGGGGGTAAGGCACGGGAAGCGATGTAAACGGTTGGTCGGAAACTCCTTGGGCCCGCTCGTCCGAGTGGGCTCGCATCCAGGGAGAGACGGCCAGGCGGGGTTCAGGGCCGGAAGGGGCAAATTCCTTCTTGACAAGACGTTGGCATGAATTCTAGACTCTTCTCGTCTTGGAAGGCCTTGCTAACGCGAAAGATAACCTCGCCTTTAAGTACTCGAACTCGCACTCTGTAGAGAGTTCGGAAGGAGGTGGCTCGCAGCCTGACCTGATTGCTTGCAACTGAGCCTTGCCTGGATCCTTAGCAACAGGGGTGTCTATCTACGGAGGTGCAGCAATGACTGGTTTGATTCGCAAGGCCACGCTCTTGACTGTCATGGGCCTGCTCGTTGCCGAGGCCGCGATGGCCGGAGTACCGAGCGCCGGCAATTCGACTGTTCCGGCCAACTTGAGGCTGGGCGTCTATAGCACGTTCCCTGGCCCGGGACTCGCTCCGACGAGCGGCGCACCGAACGGGATCTTCTCATTCACCGTGTCGGTGAAGGACGGCGGCGGCTTCGCCGTGCAGTTCACGCCGGTCACCATCGATTTCAACGCCTGCCACAATCTCTATCTCGCCCAGGATCAGCCGGCCGCGGGCGTGACCATCGACTGCATCAACCACCGCGTGTTCGCGACGACGAACAATCTGGGCGTGGCGAGCTTCAACATCGTCGGCGCCTCGAACAACGGGAACGGTGCTACGCAGCCTTCCTCGCCGACGACCACCCCCGTGTGCGCGAGCGTGTCGGCCTCCAGCCAGCACCTCGGGGACATGGAGGTCATCACGGTGGACATGGACAACCTGGGAGGCGTGACCTCAGCCGACCTGGGCTCGGAGAAGCAGGACGTGCTCTTCAGCCAGACGCACCTGCCGCAGTGGTTTGCGCGCGCCGATCAGGAAGGCGACCTCACCGGACTCTCGCCGTTCGACAACGACTCGGCCGACCTCGGCAAGTTCGTGGACATCTACATCAAGGTTCTGGTCGTCAGCCAGACCAACGGCGGTAGCTGCGGCGATGCGGGCGGGACCTGCTGCCCGGTGCTGAACTAGCGATCGCGGGCCGTATCATAGAGACACAAGCGTAACCATCAGGACTGGCAACTCGGAGGGAAAGGTGGTGGTGGCCTCACACAGAATGCTTCAGTATCTGAACGAGCCAGTAGCGTCCCCCTTTCCAGCACTGCATCCCCTGGAGGCAACAATGAAGAAGATCATCCTGCTCGCCGGCGTG
>JBGQIE010000040.1:0-19067 GCA_041498315.1 Candidatus Eiseniibacteriota bacterium | reverse complement strand
GCGCGCCGCGGGCAGCGCGGCCTCGCCGCGCTCGCCCAGCGCCCGCACCGCGCGCCGCAGCTCGGCGACCTCGGTCATGATCCCGGCGTGCTCCTCGAGCAGCTCGTCGATCGGGTCGCGCACGCTCAGCCCCCGCCCCGTCCGGCGCCCGGGATCACGACGGTGCGCATGCCCTCGCCGCGGCGCAGCAGGTCGAAGGCGTCGTTGATGCGCTCGAGCGGCATGCGCGCGGTCACCATCGAGAGCAGCTGGATTCGGCCGCGACGCACCAGGTCGATGAGGCGCGGGTACTCGACCGGCGGGCAGCCCAGGCTTCCGACCACCTCGATCTCGTAGTACATGAGCTTGGCGACCGGAATCGGCACCTCGTCCATGCAGTAGCCCACGACGCACAGCCGTCCGCCGCGCCGCACGGTGTCGAACGCCTGACGAATGGTGTCGGCGCGGCCGATGCACTCGAAGGCCACCTCCACGCCGCCGCCGGTGAGCTTGCGGATCTCCTTGTCCAGGCGCTCGGTGGTGCGCGGATTGAACGTGGCGGTGGCGCCCAGGCGCTTCGCCATCGCGAGCTTCTCGTCGCTCAGGTCCACGGCGACGACGCTGGCGCCGAAGGCGAGCGCGCACTGGACCACGTTCATGCCCAGCCCGCCGCAGCCGAACACCGCCACGCGGTCGCCGGGCTGGACCCGGCCCCGGTTCTTGACCGCGTGGAACGGGGTCGAGATCGCGTCGGCGATGATCGCGCCCTCCTCGAGCGGCACGTCGGCCGGCATCGGGATGCAGTCCTTGGCGGGGGCGACCACGAACTCGGCATAGGCGCCCGGGATGTTGTTGCCGAACATCCGCAGGTTGTCGCAGATGTTCTCGCGCCCGCGGCGGCAGTTCTCGCAGGCGCCGCACGGCAGCACCGCGGGCAGCAGCACGCGCTCGCCGAGCGTGCGGCCGCGCGCGTTGACTCCCAGCTCCTCGATCGTGCCGGCCGCCTCGTGGCCAAGGATGAGCGGCGGCGCCATGAAGGTCTTGACCCCATGGTCGACATAGTGGAGATCGGTGTGACACACCCCGCACGCCGCGACCCGCACCAGCACCTCGCCCTCGCCGGGGCTCGGACGCGCGACCTCCTCCAGCACGAGCGGCCGGTGGGCCCCGTGGAACACCGCTGCTTGCATGGCTCGACTCCCTCCCTAGGCCGCGGCCGCGCTCGAGGTCTCGAGCCCCGCCGCGCGCCGCTTGTCCCAGCGCCGGCGCCCCAGCAGCGCCGCGCCGATGGCGCCGGCGTATTCCCCATCCGGCGAGACGTTGACCGGCATCGCGAGGCGCTCTCGCAGCACCTTCGCCATCGCCGGATTGTGAACCAGGCCGCCGGTGAGCGTGATCTCGGGAGCGAGCCCCGCCTGCTTGATGAGCGGCATGATGCGATCGCAGATCGAGTCGTGGGCGCCATACAGGATGTCCTCGGTGCGGAACTCCTGGCTCACGAGATTGATGACCTCGGACTCCGCGAGCACCGCGCAGATGCTGCTGATGGGCTGCGGCTCCTTCGACTGGAGCGCGAGCGGCCCCAGCTCCTCGAGCGCCACCTCGAGCGAGAGCGCGACGCGCTCGAGGAAGCGGCCCGCCCCGGCCGCGCACTTGTCGTTCATCTTGAAGCGCGCCACCCGCCCGTCGGGCGCGAGCGCCACGACCCGGGTGTTCTGGGCGCCCATGTCGAGCACCGTGCGGGTGCCGGGAAACAGGTGCATCGCCCCGACCCCGTGCGACGTCATCTCGGTGACCTGGAGGTCGCGGAACGGGACCAGCGCACGCCCGTAGCCGGTGGTCGCGACGTAGTCCACCTGCGCGCGCGGGACGCCGGCGTGCGCCAGCACTTCGGTGAACACGCTTTCGGCCGCCTGCGCGAAGAACGCGCCGCTCGGGCGCGCGGCGCGCGCGCTGATCTGGCCCGTGCCCGACAGCAGCACCGCGCGCGTCGAGCGCGCGCCGACGTCAATTCCGACGATCCAGGGC
Organism: Candidatus Eiseniibacteriota bacterium; assembly: GCA_041498315.1. Classification (GTDB taxonomy): domain Bacteria; phylum Eisenbacteria; class RBG-16-71-46; order RBG-16-71-46; family RBG-16-71-46; genus JBGQIE01. The sequence continues at coordinate 17,060 of JBGQIE010000040.1, read as the reverse complement.
CGCATGTTCCCCTCCGGCTGCGCCGTGCGCGAGGGCGCGGTCGAGCGCGAACAGCGCCGCGCCGATGGCCCCCATGTACTGCGAGTCCGCGTTGACGTTGAGCTTCTGGCCCAGCTTCTCCTCGAGTGCGGCGCAGATGCCGATGTTGCGCGACACGCCCCCGGTGAACGTGATCTCGGGATGGAGGCCGACGCGGCGCATGAGCGCCACGCTCCGTCCCGAGATCGCGAGGTGGACGCCGCGCAGGATGTCGGCGGGCGCGCGTCCGCGCGCCAGGTGGGCCAGGATCTCGGATTCGACGAACACCGTGCACACGTTGGTGATCTTGATGATCTGCCGGTGCTGCAGCGACAGCGGCCCGATCTCGTCGAGCGGGAGCGCCATGGTCGAGGCCGCCGCCTCGAGGAAGCGCCCGGTGCCGGCGGCGCACTTGTCGTTCATTGCGAAGTCCTCGACCTCCCCACCCGGGGCGATGCGGATCGCCTTGGTGTCCTGTCCCCCGATGTCGAGGATGACGCGCGTATTCGGGAACAGGTAGGCGGCGCCGCGCGCGTGGCAGCTGATTTCGGTGACCTGGGCGTGCCCAAAGGTCACCTTGTAGCGCCCGTAGCCAGTCCCCACCACCTGGGTCACGTCGTGCTCCTCGATGCCCGAGGCGGCGACGGTCTCGCGGAACACGCGCTCGGCGGCCTTCACGACGTTCGCCCCCGTCTTGATGCAGGAGCGCGCCAGGATGCGCCGATTCTCGTCGATCAGGACGGCCTTCGTGGCCGTCGAGCCCACGTCCACGCCGGCCGCGATCATCGTCGCACCTCGAGCATGGGAAGTGTGCTGGGCGCCGGCGCGGTGCCGGTGAGCTTGCGGTGCGCGAGCCCCTCGAAGAAGGCGTCGATGCGGTTGCGCAGCTGGGCGGCCGAGAAGTAGCGCGGATCGGCGAGGTCGGACTCGATGAACAGGGTCGGGATGCCGTACTCGTTCGAGAACACCTCGCGGGTGTCGGCCTGGCCCACCGAGAACTAGCGGCAGCTCTTGACCGAGTGGATGACCAGGGCGTCGGCTTTGTACTCCTCGCAGTAGCGCCGGATGAGGTCGCGCCTCAGGCCCAGGTTCCAGTTCGTGTAACAGTTCATGCAGTACTCGGCCATGCTCTCGAGCGGGCGCGTCGGGTCGTGGCGTACGCCCTGGTCGAAGAGCCCGCCCACCTTGGAATAGGTCGAGGCGACGGCGACGACGCCCCAGCGCTGGAACATCTCCCAGAAGGCGCGGAAGTGCGGCCAGGGCGGTGGCCCTTCGATGACGACGCGGAAGCGCTCCTCCCCCGCGGGACCGATGCCGTGGGCGATGCGCTCCTCGATCTCCTTCCACGCGGCCTCGTAGTAGGTCAGGCAGTCGGGATTGCCGCGCAGGGTGTAGAGCGGCGCCATGAAGAACACCGCCTCGAAGTAGGAGTCGAAGGGCGAGGGCACGCGCTTCGCCGACTCGAGGATCTTGACCCAGTACTCCTCGGCCTGCGCGGTACTCGCGAGGTCGGCGCGGAAACGGTCCATGTCGAAGCGCTTGCCGGTGAGCTTCTCGCAGTAGGTGATGAGCTCCTTCATCTGGCCGACGACGTACTCGAGATCCCCGGGATCGATCGCGTCGTCGCGCCGGTAGGGCACGTCGAGCATGAACAGCGGCGCCTGGTAGAACTCGGCCAGGGCCTCGAACCACTTCACGTAGGTGCGGCAGCCGCTGTAGTTGCACACCAGCAGGGTCGGGGGCGGCAGGTCGCCCATGGGCGAGGCGTTGCCGGAGTGGAGCAGGCCGATGTCGTTCTTGACGTAGCCGCACACGTCGGGCGAGTAGCCCAGCTCCTCGGCCTTCTGGATGTAGAGCCCCGCGGTCTTCTTGATGCCGCACTGGAGCGCGGTCACCTCGGGATAGACCAGGTGGAATCCGAAGTTCGAGAGCAGCTCCGCGATGTTGCCGCTGATGAACAGGTAGGCCACCGGCTCACCGCGCGCCGGCGCCTCGGAGAGGCGCTTGAACCAGCTTCCCAGCATGTCCTTCTGGAGGTTGCGGCCCGTGCCCTGGTACTGGTACTCGTCCGCCATGGGTCCCTCGGGGCTCAGGAGAACAGCAGGATCGACTCGACGAACGTCTCGAGCTGCATGCGGATGCTCTCGAAGGTGCTCATCTTCTCCTCGAACTCGAACGACAGGTACGGCACCTTCTCCGCATCGAGCACGCGCTTGAGGAGCGCGAAGTCGTAGAGCGCGGGCTCGCAGAACTTGGCGATGCAGAACACCACCCCCTCGGCCTTCGCCTCCCGCACCTTGCGCAGCAGCGCCTCGCCCCGCCCGTGGGGCCCGGGATGGTGGACCGCCGACGGGACGCAGTGGTGAAGGATGTGGTGCGCCAGCGCCTCGAGCGGATCGCCCTCGAGCGGGAGCGGCGCGGTGTGCCAGCGCTGTCCGAGCAGGTGGTCGTCGTTGACGACGTAGCAGCCCGCCTCCTCGACCGTCTGGAGCAGCTCGAGCGGCGGCTGCTCGCAGAACGAGCCCTCGACGATGATCCGCACGCGGTCCTGGGCGCGGGCCTTGACCGAGCGCCAGCCCGCGATCGCCTGCTCGAGCAGCGGCAGGTGGCGCTCGCGCGGCATCATCCCGCCCGCGCGCACCACCGCGTAGGCATCCGCGAGCGGAACGTTCCACGGCGTCTCGGCGCGCAGCGCGTAGAGCTCGCGCACCGCCGCGTGCCAGCGGTTCACGGTCTCGAACACGCGCCGGTAGTCCGCGGCGGTCGGCGTGTGCCCCGAGATCGCGCTCAGGCGCGTTTCGAGCCGCTTCAGCTCGTGGCGCAGGTAGGGCACGGCGTGCGCGGAATCGAAGTTCTCGGGGAAGTGGATGAACTCGGCGAGCTGATCCGGGAAGTTGCGGCGCCACAGGCCCGAGAGGTTGCGCGACACGTCGCAGATCGACGGGAACAGCATGCCGTCGAGCAGGGCCAGTCGCTTCGTGAGCCCGAGCTCGAAGGTGCTGCGCGTGATCGAGCACACGAAGGACTGCATGCGGCTGTCGGCATGGTCGATCTCGATCATCGTGCCGGCGCCGTAGAGGTGGACCGGCAGCAGGCCGGCCGCCATGACGACCTCCTCGGGCGTGTAGACCGGGAAGCAGCCGATCATGCGCTGCGGCGGCGTCTGCTCGCGCAGCGCCCGGAGCCGGCCGAACTCGGGGTCCGTGAACCACTCCCGGCACTCGGCGACGATCTGCTCGTGCGTCATCCTGATCCTCCTAGACGCTCTCGGCCGCGAGCGCCTGACCGCCGTCGACCCGCAGCACGCTCCCGGTGATGTGTCGCGCCCCGGCGCGACAGAAGAAATCCACCGCCTCGGCCACGTCCTCGGGCTCGCCGAGCGCCTGCAGCGCGGTCTCGCCCCGCGCCCGCTCGACGATCGCCTCGGGGAGCCCCGCCGTCATGGGGGTGTGGATCATGCCCGGCGCCACGACGTTGACCGTGACGCCGTTCGGCCCCAGCTCGAGCGCCAGCGAGCGCGCCAGGCCGATGAGCCCGGCCTTGGCGGCGGCATAGTTGCACTGCCCGAACTTGCCGCGCAGGCCGTTGATCGAGGAGACGAACACGATGCTCCCCGAACCCTGATCGCGCAGCCGGGGCGCCGCCGCGCGAGCGTAGTTGAACGCGCCCTTGAGATTGACCGCGATGACCTCGTCCCACTCCGCCTCGGACATCCTCCAGCTCACGTGGTCGCGCGCGATCCCGGCGTTCAGCACCACGTGGTCGAGGCGCCCCAGCTGGGCCACCGCTCCCTCGACGACCGCCTCGGCACGCTGGAAATCGCGCACGTCCGCGGCGTAGTAGGCCCACGGCGCCTGGGCCGCGCGGGCCGCCTCGGCGACGCGCGCCTCGCCGGCCGCGTCGCAATCGACCACCGCCACCGCCACGCCGCGCGCCATCCAGGCCCGGGCCACCGCGAGCCCGATGCCGCGCCCGCCCCCGGTCACGAGCCCCACCGGCCGCCCCCCGCCGCCGTGCGCGCGACGATCAGGCACGATGCGACTCCCCGGCCGGGGCCGCGGCGACCAGCGCGGCGCCGCATTGGCCGCAGTGCTCGAAGCGCTCCGGGAGCCCCTGGGCGCCGCAGCGCGGGCAGGTCCGGGCGTACGAGCCCCACGGCAGCTCGGGCGACTGGTCCTTCATCGCGCGCTCGCGCAGGTCGCGGAAGCGCACCTTGCGCTTCTCGACGAACGCGTTCATGCCCTCGAGCGGCTCGGCACATGCGTAGTGGAGCGCCAGCCACTCGCGCGCGTGTCCCACGGTCGAGTGCCACACGAAGTTCTTGAGGAAGTTGACCTGCTCCTTGGTGTAGCGTGCGCACTCGGGGAAGGATTCGAGCAGCTGCCCGCACAGCTCGTCCGTCATCTGGTCGAGATTCTCGAGCGAGATCGCGTACCCGTCCTGGCCCGCCTGGGCCAGCTTGATCTGCTCCTCGGTCGCCTCGCCCACGAACGCGCCCTGCCTCGTCACCGACGGGGCGACGCGGTTGACCAGGCCCCATTCGAGCGCCTGGCGCGCCGGGACCGGGCGGTTGAGCATCAGCATCTCCCGCGCCCGCTTGTCGCTGATGTTGAGCGGCAGCCACTGGGTGGCCCCGCCGCAGGCGACGCTGCCGACGTGGGTGCCGACCTGGCGCAGCGCAGCGTGCTCAGCCATCACGGACAGGTCGCAGGCGAGGTGGGATTCGTTGCCGCCCCCCACCGCCATGCCGTTGAGGCGCGCGATGGTCGGCTTGCCGGAATCGAGGATCGCCTCGATGTAGGCGCGGAACAGGTTCATGTACTTCCAGTAGTCGCGCGGCCGCTGGACGTATTCCTCGGCGTATTCCTTGACGTCCCCGCCGGTGCAGAAGGCGCGATCGCCCGCGCCCGTCAGCACGATGACCCCCACCGCGTCGTCGTGCGCCGCGTCGTGGAGCGCCGCGGCGAGCTCTTCGAGCGCCCGGGTGGAGTAGGCGTTGTAGCGCTGCGGGCGGTTGATCGTGACGCGGGCCACGAAGTCCCGCTTGTCGTACAGGACCTCGGTCAGCGCGAGCGATCGCGCCGGCCGGGAGCCGAAGTGCCTCATGATGCCCCCCTCGAGCGCCGGGCGCGCGGCGCGCGCGGCCGCGCGGGACGGGCCCGCGGGACGGGCGCCAGCGCCCTCAGATACAGGTCCGCGAACTGACGCCCGATCTCCTCGGCGCGTGCCGCGCCGGCCGGGCGATACCATTGCGCGATCCAGTTGATCGATCCCAGGATCGCGAACACCGCCAGCTTGGCGTCCACCGCGCGGAACGCGCCAGTGCGCATGCCGCGGGTGATGAGGCCGCGCAGGATGCGCTCGTAGCGGTCGCGGCGCCGGATCACGCCGGCGAGCCGCGCCCCGGTGAGCGCCCCGACCTCGAGGGCCAGCGCGGTGCCGTGGAACTCCTGGACCATGATCGCGACGTGGCGCTCGATGAGCTGGCGCAGCGCCGCCGCCGGGCCGCGGCTCAGGCGCCGCACCTCGCCCGCGACCTCGAGGATGTGGTCGAGCGCGCGCTCGTGACAGCGGTAGAGGATCGCTTCCTTGTCGGGGAAGTAGTAGTAGAGGCTGCCCTTGGTGCGCTCGAGCGCCCGCCCGATGTCCCGCATCGAGGTGCCGGCGTAGCCCTTGTGCCGGAACGCGCTCACCGCGATGTTGAGGATCTGGTCGCGGCGCGCCTGGAAGCGGGGCCGCGCGGCGCCCTCCGCCAGTCCGATGGTCCGTTCGTCCATGGCCTCGCTCTCCGCGTGAATTGACTTGACGCGTTTGACCGTACGTTCAATATTCGACCGGTCGTTCAAATTAATCAAGTGCCTTGGAGGCTGGCCGGGGGATACCAATGGATACCGCCTGGATCGTCGCCACCCGGCGCTCCGCCTTCACCCGCGCCGGGAAGGGCGCGTTCGCCGCGACCCGACCGGACGACCTGCTCGCCGCGGTGTTCGCGGGGCTGCTCGCCGGGCTGCCGCCGGGTACGGCGGAGCGCCTCGACGAGGTCATCGTCGGGTGCGCCTACCCCGAGGCCGAGCAGGGCCGCAACAGCGCGCGGGTGGTCGCGCTGCGCGCGGGGCTGGCCGACCGGGTCGCGGCGATGACCCTGACGCGCATGTGCGCGAGCAGCCTCGAGGCGACCGCGGTCGCCTGCGCCCGCGTGCGCCTCGGCGAGGCCGATCTGGTCCTGGTGGGCGGGATGGAGAGCATGACCCTGATCCCGATGGGCGGGGTCAAGCCCTCCCCCAACCCGGCCCTGACGGCGAGCCGGCCCGAGGCCTACATGACCATGGGGATGACCGCCGAGGAGGTCGCGACGGCCTACGGCGTGACGCGCCCCGACCAGGACGCCTGGGCGCTGCGCAGCCACCAGCGCGCTGCCGCCGCGCGCGCGCGGGGCTACTTCGCCGAGGAGATCCTGCCGCTCGAGCCCGCGGGCGGGGACGGGAAGCCCGCGGTGGCCGCGGACGACGCGCTCAGGCCCGACACCACGCTCGAGAAGCTGGGGACGCTCGCGCCCATCTTCCGCGAGGGCGGCAGCGTGACCGCCGGCAACGCCTGCCCCACGAACGACGGGGCCTCCGCCCTGCTCGTGGCCTCCGATGCGGCCCTGCGGTCGCTCGCGGTCGAGCCGCTGGGCCGCTTCGTCTCGTACGCCGTGGCGGGGGTGAGCCCGCGCCTGATGGGAATCGGCCCGGTCGAGGCAGCTCCGATCGCGCTCAAGCGCGCCAAGATCGGCATCGACCGGCTCGGGGCAATCGAGCTCAACGAGGCGTTCGCCTCCCAGGTGCTGGCGGTCATGCGCGCCCTGCACCTGCCCGAGCCGGTCACGAACGTGAACGGCGGGGCGATCGCGATCGGCCATCCGCTGGGCGCGACCGGCGTGAGGCTCGCGGGCACGCTGCTGCGCGAGCTCCAGCGCGCGCGCCGGCGCTACGGTCTTGCCACCCTGTGCGTGGGCGGCGGAATGGGCGCCGCGATGGTGCTGGAGAACCCGCACGCCGCATGACCCCCGCGCCCGGCGCGGGACCACGAGAGGGAACCATCATGGCCGCAGTCGCCTTCGAGATCAGGGATCGCGTGGCGCGGGTCGTCCTCGACCGTCCGCCGCTCAACGTCGTGGATCTCGCCACCGCAAACCAGCTGGTCGCGGCACTCGAGCGGGCGCGGCGCGAGCCCGGGCTCGCCGCGATCGTGCTCGCCGCGCGCGGGCGCGCCTTCTGCGCCGGCGTGGACGTGCGCGACCACCTGCCCGACCGCGGCGCCGAGATGGTCCGCACCTTCGACCGCGCCTGCTCGCTGCTGCTCGAGATCGAGGCGCCGGTGGTGGCCGCGGTGCAGGGCGCGGCCCTGGGTGGCGGCGCCGAGCTGGTGATGGTGTGCGACCTGGTGTGGGCCGCCGCAGGCGCGACGTTCGGCTTTCCCGAGATCAAGCTCGGAGTGTTCCCGCCCATCGCGGCGGCCGGTCTCGCGGGCGTGATCGGCGCGCGCCGCGCGACCGAGATGGTGCTCACCGGGCGGGTCGTCCCGGCGGCCGAGGCCGAGCGCATCGGGCTCGTCAATCGGGTGGTGCCGGACGCCGAGCTCGAAGCGTCGGTCGAGTCACGGGTGGCCGAGCTCGCCGCGCTGAGTCCCGCGGCCCTGCGGGCCGCCAAGCGCGCGCTCGGGCTCGGCCGCGCGCGCCCCGACGCCCGCGCGATCGAGGCGGCCGAGAAGCTCTACCTCGAGGAACGGCTCAACGCGCCGGATGCGATCGAGGGGCTCCGGTCGTTCCTGGAAAAACGCGCGCCGCGCTGGGGAAAGGAATGAGGACGCCGTGACCATCACCCGCCTCGCCGCCCCGGATTACCGGGTCGAAATCGCGGTCATCGCGGCGCGCTGACGCGGCCCGGAGGACGCCGCGCCTCGACCGGCGGATCTCCGGAGCGGTCCAGCGCCACGTCCTCCCACGAGGCGGGATCCTCCAGCGATTCCAGGTGCGTGAGCACCGAGATGTTCGGGACCGCGCGTCGAATGTCGGCCTCGAGCCGTTCGAGCAGGTTGTGCCCCTGGTGCACCGTCCACGCGCCCGGGACGAGGACGTGGAGCGACATGAAGCGCCGGGCGCCCGACTGCCGGGTGCGCAGCGCGTGATACTGGATGCCCTCGGTGAGGTAGGGCTCCATGGCGCGCCGGAGCAGGGCCAGATCCGCTCCCGAGAGAGCGGTGTCCATGAGCCCGAGCACCGAGCGGCGCACGATGCCGATTCCGGTCCACACGATGTTGCACGTCACCGCGAGCGCGACCGCCGGGTCGAGCCACCGCCATCCGGACAGCGCCACGGCGCCCACGCCGACGACCACGCCCACGGAGGTCCAGACATCGGTCAGCAGGTGGTGCGCGTTGGCCTCGAGCGTGATCGATTGGTTGCGCCGCCCGGCGCGCAGCAGGACCAGCGCGACCAGCAGGTTCACGAGCGAGGCGGTGATCGAGATGCCCAGCCCCAGCCCGATCTGCTCGAGCGCCCGGGGATGGAGGAGCCGCCCGATGGCGGCCGCGGCGATGCTGATGGCCGCGATCAGGATCAGCGTGCCCTCCACGCCGCTCGAGAAATACTCGGCCTTGTCGTGTCCATGCGGGTGGTCGTCGTCGGCCGGCCGGGCGGCGACGGTCAGCATGGACAGCGCCATGAGCGCGCCCGCGAGGTTGACCAGCGACTCGAGCGCGTCCGAGAGCAGGCCGACCGAGCCGGTCAGCAGATAGGCCAGCGCCTTGAGCCCCATGGTCAGCAGGGCCGCGGCGATGGACAGCCAGGCGAATCGCGGCAGCATCGAGCGGTTCATGCGGTCCATGATGGTACGAGGCCGGGCACGACGCAACGTGGTCGGTCGCTGGGCCGGGTTGCAGTCCGCCGCGCACTCGCGCACCCTGTCCCGCGAAACGCCATCCCTCCGAGTCCCAGGTGCCGCGAGGAGATCCCCGATGTCCCCGATTCGACGCAACGCGTGGTTCGCCCTGGCCGCCCTGCTGTCGGCGCTGACGCTCGCGGACGCCCCGGCGCTCGCGGCGCTGCGCGCGCGCGCGGGCGCCAAACCCATCGACCCCGCCAACATGGACACCACGGTCCGTCCGGGCGAGGACTTCTACCGCTACGCCAACGGCGGATGGCTCGCGCACCATCCCATCCCGCCGGACGAGAGCCGCTGGGGCGCCTTCTCGGAGCTGTTCGAGCACAACACCCAGGTGCTCCACGCCGCCGCCGAGGCCGCCGCGAAGCAGGCGGGCGCCGCGCGCGGCAGCGCCCAGCGGATGGTCGGGGACTTCTACGCCAGCGCCATGGACTCGGCGGCGATCGAGGCCCAGGGCGCCCGGCCGCTCGAGGAGGAGCTGGGGCGCATCGCGGCGATCGCGGACGTGGGCGGCCTCCAGGACGAGTTCGCGGCGCTCCAGACCGCGGGACTGCGGGTTCCGTTCGCCCTGTCCGCCGCGCAGGACGCCAAGCACAGCACCGAGGTCGTGGTCCAGATCTCCCAGAGCGGACTGGGGCTCCCCGATCGCGACTACTACACCAAGTCCGACGAGGCCTCGAGGAAGCTGCGCGACCAGTACCTGGCGCACGTGACGAGGATGTTCGGGCTGCTCGGCGACCCCGCCTCCGCCGCGGCGGCCAACGCCGCGACCGTGCTTGCGATCGAGACCCGGCTGGCGAACGCCTCGCTGACGCGCGTGCAGCGGCGCGATCCCGAGGCGAGCTACCACCGGATGCCGTTCGACTCCCTCGAAGTTCTGGCCCCCGGAATCGCGTGGAGCCGACTGTTCAAGGGCTGCGACATCGCCGATCGCGGGCCGGTCAACGTGGGCCAGCCCGAGTTCGTGAAGCAGGTGTCCGCGATGATGAACTCGGTGCCGATCGCGGACTGGCGGTGCTACCTGCGCTGGCACCTGATCCACACCACCGCCGACCTGCTGAGCACCGCGTTCGTGAACGAGAACTTCGATTTCAATGGCCGCATCCTGACCGGGGCGACCGAGCTCAGGCCGCGCTGGAAGCGCATGGTCCAGGTGCTCGACCAGAACATCGGGGAGGCGCTGGGCCAGCTCTACGTGGCGCGCGCCTTCAGCCCCGAGGCCCGGGCACGGGCCCAGGCGATGGTCGCCGGTTTGCGCGCGGAGCTGCGCGAGCGCATCCAGAGCCTGGAATGGATGAGCCCCGCCACCAAGCAGCAGGCGGTCCGCAAGCTCGACGCCTTCGCGGTCAAGATTGGCTACCCGGACGCCTGGCGCGACTACACCGGGCTCGCCATCGACCGCGGCCCCCTGGTGCTCAACGTCCTGCGCGCGCGCCGCTTCGAGTTCAAGCGCGTGATCGGCAGGCTCGGCAAGCCGGTGGACCGAAAGGAATGGGGCATGACGCCGCCCACCGTGAACGCCTACTACAACGCGCGCATGAACGAGATCGTGTTCCCGGCCGGCATCCTGCAGCCGCCGTTCTTCGACGCCGACGCCGACGACGCGGTGAACTACGGCGGGATCGGCTCCGTGATCGGGCACGAGATGACCCATGGGTTCGACGACCAGGGCCGCAAGTCCGACGCCGAAGGCAACCTTACCGACTGGTGGACGCCGGACGACCAAGTGCAGTACAACGCCCGGGCCGGGCGGGTCGAGCAGCAGTTCAGCGACTATGTCGCCATCGACTCGATGCACGTCAACGGCAAGCTCACGCTGGGCGAGAATCTCGCCGATCTCGGCGGCCTGAGCATCGCCTACGGCGCGCTGCAGAAGGCCCTGGCGGACAAGCCGCGGCCCAAGATCGACGGGTTCACGCCCGAGCAGCGCTTCTTCCTGTCCTACGCCCAGGTGTGGCGGCAGAATGTCCGCCCCGAAGCGCTGAAGCTGCGGATCAACACTGACCCGCACGCGCCGGGCAACTTCCGGTGCGACGGGCCGCTGTCCAACATGACCGAGTTCGAGCAGGCCTTCGGCCTCGGGGACGGCGACCCGATGATGAGGCCGGCGGCGGTGCGCGCGAAGATCTGGTAGGCGGCCGGGGCGCGCCCGGCCGCCCGGGCGCGCCTCAGGCTTCGCGCCCCAGGTGGGCGTCGAGCCACGCCAGGGTACGCCGCCACGCGTCGGCGGCGGACGGGGCGTGGTAGGCCGGGCGCATGTCGCAGAAGAAGGCGTGGCCCGCACCCGGGTAGACGATCACCTCGTGCGCGACCGGCAGCGCGTCGAGCGCCTGGCGGATGGATTCGACGTCCGCGGGCGGGATACCCTTGTCCTCGGCCCCGAACAGGCACAGGATTGGCGCGCCGATCCGGGCGGCCTCGCCGATCACGGGCTTGAACCTGAGCTGCGGGCGCTCGCGCACGATGCCGCCGCCGTAGAACGAGACCGTCGCGGCGGGGCCGAGCCGGCACGCGCCGATGAACGCCGCGAGCCCGCCGACGCAGAATCCCACCAGCCCGACGCGATCCGGCGCGACCCCGGGCAGGCCGCGCAGGTGCGCGAGCGCCGCGGCGAGGTCGTGCTCGAGACCGTCGTTCGTGAGGCCGCCGAGCGCCGCCATCGCGCCCGGCATGTCGCCGTAGGCGACCTCGATCCCGCGGCCCTGGCGGTGAAACAGCTCCGGCGCCAGGGCCGCGTAGCCCGCCGCGGCGAAGCGCTCGCACACGTCGCGGATGTGATCGTTGACGCCGAACGCCTCCTGGGCGACGACCACGCCCGGGAACGGGCCTGGGGCCCCGGGGCGCGCGACGAACGCGTCCATCGGGCCTGCGGTGGTCTCGATCGTCACCAGCGATTCGGTATCCATCGACGCGCCACCGCTACTCGTAGCGCAACGCTTCGATCGGGTCGAGCGACGCCGCGCGCCGCGCGGGCCATACGCCGAACACGATGCCCACCACGGCGGCGAACCCGAACGCGATCAGGACGGACGGCGCGCCCACCGCGGTGTTCCAGTTGAACATCTTGCGCATCACCACCGCGGAACCCGCCCCGATGCCGATTCCGATCAGGCCGCCCAGCATGCACAGCACCAGCGCCTCGATCAGGAACTGGAGCAGGATGTTGACCCGGGTGGCGCCCAGCGCCTTGCGGATGCCGATCTCGCGGGTGCGCTCCGTCACCGAGACCAGCATGATGTTCATGATCCCGATGCCGCCCACGAGCAGGCTCACCGCCGCGATGCCGGCGAGCAGCAGGGTGAAGACCTGCGTCGTCTCGCCCAGCGTGGTGAGAAAGTCGGACTGGTTGCGAATGCTGAAGTCGTCCTCCTGGCCGGCGCGCAGGCGATGCTCGCGGCGCAGGATCTTCTCCACTTCGGCCATGGTGACGGGGATGTCGGCCTCGCTCGGGGCCAGCAGGTTGATGGTCCGAATGCGGTTTCCGCCCATGAGCCGGTAGCGCGCGGTCTGGATCGGGATCAGGACCTGGTCGTCGGGATTCCCGAATCCCGCGCCCTGGCCCTTCGAGGCCAGCACGCCCACGACGTCGAACTGGACGCTGTTGATGCGCACCTGGGCGCCCACCAGCGCCTCGGGCGTGCCGATGCCGAGGTCGGTGATCACCTGCGCGCCCAGCACGGCGACGCGCCGCTTGGCCGCGTCGTCGGCGTTCGTGAACATGCGCCCGGCACCGAGCTGGAACTTGCGCACCTCGAGATAGTTCGCCGAGGTACCCACCACCGAGGTGTTCGTGTTCCGGTCCTGATACTGGACCTGGAGCTGGCGCGACATCTCGGGCTGCACCGCCGCGACGTAGGTGGCGCGGTCCTCGATCGCCTGGGCGTCCTCGAGCGTCAGAGGTGCGCGGTCCGAGGCCGAGGCCACGCTGCCCGGGCTGCGGGCCTGCCCGGGGATCACGGTCAGCAGCGTGGTGCCGAGCGCCGTGATGCGCTGGTTCACCGACTCCTGCGCGCCGCGGCCGAGCGCGACCATCGTGATCACGGCCCCCACGCCGATCACGATGCCCAGCATGGTGAGAAACGAGCGCAGCTTGTTCGCCCCGAGGGCCTCGAGGGCCACGGCGATGGTCTCTCCGAACAGCATGTCAGCGCCCTCCGCCGGTGGCCCGCGTGCCGCCGCCGCCACCCCCGCCGCTGGTGACTCCGGGCAGGCCGGTGCCGACCCGTTGACGAGCGCGGGCGACATCCTGCTGGCGCTTGGCCTGCGCCTCGGCAACGCTCAGGAGTGCCACCTCGTCGCCCTCCGAGAGCCCGCCCAGCACCTCGGCGTAATCGAAATCGCTGATGCCGAGCCGCACCAGCCGCGGCTCGAAGCCCCGCGGCGTCTTGACGAAGGCGACCTGCGCCCGCGCGCTCCGTCCACTCCCGCCCCCGCCGCCGGTCGCGGCACCCGGCGCGTTCGCGCCAGCCGCTCCGTTCCCGGTGCCGCCGCCCGACGCGGCCGGCCTGCCCGCCGACCCGGCGCCCGCGCCCCGTGCGAATCCGCCGCCCGCGGCCCGCCACGCGCGCGCGCGCGCCGAATCCGGGCGGCCGGCGCCCGCGCCCCGCCCCGCCTGCGCACGCGCCGAGTCCGGGCGGCCGGCGCCCGCGCGCCCCGCGCGCGCCGCGCTCTGCCGCTGGATCTGCGCGCGCAGGGAGTCCACGTTCATGCCCAGCGCGATGGCCACCGTCGGTAGCTCGCGTACCGTGCGGACCGCGTCGAGCGGCACCGCGAGCACCCCGGTGCGCTGTTCGATCGACACCGTGACCTGGCCGTTCATGCCCGGCAGCAGCAGGCCGTTCTCGTTGGCGATCGCGATCAGCACCGGGAACATCGTCACCGCCTGCTGGACCACCGCCTGGGGCTGGATCTTGACGACCTGGCCGGCGAACGGATGGTTCGGGAAGGCGTCCACCGTGACGGTCGCGGACTGCCCGGCCTTCACGTTGCCGATGTCGGTCTCCCCCACCAGCGCCTGCATCTGGACGCGATTGAGATCGGCCATCTTGAGGAGCGTCGTGCCGCCGCTCGCCGACGAGGTCGCCGAGGCGATGACCTGCCCCTTGGTGACGTCCTGCTCGATGATGGTGCCGCCCGAGGGGGCGCGCACCGTGGCGTCGTGGAGCGCCTGGCGCGCGATCTCGAGATCGGAGCGCGCGCGGGCCAGCTGGGACTGCGCGTTGGCGAAGGCCAGCACCGCGCTCTCGTGCTGGTCGGCGGTGAGCACCTCCTGGCTGAACAGCTCGTCGGCGCGCTGCTTTGCCGCCCCGGTGATGTCCACGTCGGCCTGGGCCGCCTTGAGGGCCGCGAGCGACTGGTTGTACTGGTTCTGCACCGTCACCGCATCGATCTGGGCCAGCAGGTCTCCGGCGCGGACCACCGAGCCGAGCTGGACCGGCATGCTCAGGATCTGTCCCGAGGCCTTGGACTTGATCTCGACGACCTCGACCGGCTGCACCGTCCCGGTCGCCTCGACGGTCTGCGCGATATCACGCGTGGTCAGCGCCTCGGACGCGATCACCACGGCGGTCGCGCGCGGCGTTCTGAAATACCGGATGGCGAGCCAGGCCACCACGATGACAGCGACCGCGATCAACAGCATCACGGTGCGCTTACCCAGCGCGCGAACGTTCACCGGTCTCTCCCTTCGACGGCGTCCCTGCCGGATGTGTTGCGGATCGGGCGCATGTCACAGGCTCCGGCCCACCAGCGCTTCGAGCTGCGCCCGGGCGACGCGCCGGTCGTAGCGCGCCTGGATGAGGTCGTGACGCGCCTGATCGAGCGTGGCCTGCGAGGTGAGCACGTCGAGCAGCGTGGCGACCCCGATCGCGTATTTCTGCTGCTGCTCGCGCAGGTCCTCGAGGGCGGCCTCGACCGTGGCGCTCTGCGTGGCAATGCGCTCCTCGGCAGCGTGGAACGAGCCCAACGATTGCGTCAGGCCCTCGAGCGCCGCGAGCCGCGCGTCGCGCAGCGTCGCCTCGGCGTTGTCCTGACTCACCTGGGCCTGCGTGACCTTCGCCTCGTTCTGGAACTGCGTGAACAGCGGCAGCGAGAGCGAGAGGCGCAGCGCGCCCGAGTAGGACGACAGGTCGTCGCTGCCGATCGCGAACGAGTTGCCGGTGCCGTTTCCGCCCCGCGAGTAGCTCGCGGTCACCGAGGGCAGGTAGGCGCTCCACGCGATGCGCGTCGCGGCGCGGGCGGCATCCAGCGATGCAGACGCCTGCCGAACCGCCGGGCCCTCGAGCGCCAGCTTGCGCAAGGCATCGTCGTCGAGGCTCAGCCCCGGCCGGTCGATCGAGCTGTCCGCGGCGGCCGTCACGGAATAGGGTGTGCCCACCGCCCGCGTGAGCGTGGCGTTCGCGACCGCGAGCGCGGTGCGGGCCTGGACCACCGCCAGTTGCGCGTTGTGGACCTGGATCTCGGAGCGCAGCGAGTCGGAGCGGGTCACCGCGCGCAGCTTGAGCCTCAGCACCGATACCCGCAGCTGCTGCTGGGCCTGCTCGAGCTGGGCGCTCGCCGCCGCCTCGGACTCGCGGGTCGCGAGGACGTTGAAGAACTGCTGCTGGGCCGCGAGCACCGCGCCGTAGCGCTGCGTGACCAGATTGGCGTCGGCGGCGCTGGACTGCGCGCGCGCCTGCTGGAGGTCGAAGAGGCGGCGGCCCCCGCCGAACAGGTCCACGCTCGCGCCGAAGCTGGCATTGTACGACCACGGCTCCGACGCATAGGTGACGACCTGCCCGCTCACGACCCGCTGCTGCCCGGCCTGGGTCGGAAGCTGGCGGTTCGCGCCCGCGCTCAGGCTTAGGCTGGGCAGGAACGCCCCGTAGGCCGAGCGCATCCCCGCCACGCCGTTGCGCCGCTGGCCCTCGGCCTGGATGACCGCGACCGCGTTGCGCTGCGCCAGCGCGACCGTTTCCTCCATCGTGATGGGCCGGGCCCCGCTGTCGGACGGCGCGGCCAGCGCCGAGGCCGCGGCGAGCAGCACCGTGAGTCCCGTCATGGGCCAGTCCCGGGCGTCGCGAGGCACACGTCGGAGGAGCTCTGGATTCGATGGAGCATTCGGTTCTCCTGGCGGATCGGTGATCCCGAGCCGCGCGCCGGGAGGCGCACGACCACGATACAACGGCTCCTGGCCATCCGCACGCGTTCTACGTTCAGCCTACGCGGGCGGTGTGGCAGAGATATGGCGATGGGCTGACAAATCCCTGCGCGGGCACGGACCTGTGGAGGGCCGCGCGCGCCACGATTCCCCACGATTGCGCCACGACCATGACACCCGCGGGCGGTATCAAGAGGGTGAGACGGCAGCCGGAGGATCGAGCCCCGGGGAGCACGCCGGGAAGGAGCCCCAAGTGAGGCAACGGAGCACCGCCGAGGATTATCGAGCGGCCTGGGTCGCGTTCGCCGCCGCGCTGATGCTCGGGGCATTCGGCTGGGACTTCCTGAGCGGCAACGAAATCTCCCTGGGGCTCATGTACGTCATCTCGGTGGCGGTCGGGGCCTGGTTCGGGGGGCGCGGCGTGGGGATCACGCTGGCGGCATTCGGAACCGCGGCCTGGGTCACGTCCTACCTGCTGGTCGGCAAGATGTACTCGCAGCCGGGGATCCTGGCCTGGAACGTGATCGTCGAGCTGGGCATCTACCTGCTCACCGCGGTCGCGGTGGCGCAGGCGCGCACCGGGCTCGACCGCCAGCGCGAGCTGGCCACCCGCCTCGCCGCCGCGAACCAGGCGCTCGACCACGAGGCGATCTCCGTGGGCGAGCTGCAGCGCCAGCTGCTGCCCGATCGGCCACCGCCCGTCCCGGGTTACGAATGGGACCACCACTACGCGACCAGCACGCGCGCGGGCGGCGACTACTACGACTTCTTCGAGCTGCCGGACGGACGGATCGCCTTCCTGGTGGCGGACGCCTCGGGCCATGGCGCCCCTGCCGCCGTGCTCATGGCGATGTTCCGCGTGCTGGTGCGCACGACGGAGATCGGCACAGGCCGGCTCCTGTCGGACACGAGTGCCGCCCCTTCGACAGGCGGCGTGAACGCGGGCAAGTGGACGACGTGTTCAGCGTCGACGCCCTGTG
>JBGQIE010000039.1:0-19270 GCA_041498315.1 Candidatus Eiseniibacteriota bacterium | reverse complement strand
GCCGGCGGCGCCGGCGGGCCTGGTCGCTTTCGCCGCGGATCGAGCTCAGAACCTGAGGGTGAGCCCGGCGTCGACCGTGTCGTCGAAGAACTCGCGCACCGGCCGCCACGCGATGTCGATGCCCAGCTTCATCTCGCCCGCGTGCACCAGCGCGCCGGCGCCCAGCGCGTAGCCGCTGTAGACGTCGTCACCCGTCACCACCCGCACGGTGCTCTCGCCCGTGATGGGATCCGGGGTCTCGCGGATCGAGCCGAAATAGGAGCCGCGCAGCGCAAACGTGTTGCGGTACGACCACTCCGCGGCCCCGCACAGGTTGTCGGCCCCGAAGTTGCTGCTCTGGTAGGAGGTCAGCAGGGTGAGGCGCTGATTCGCCGAGTTCGCGATGTTCGCGCTCGCCCCGAAGTTGAAGTAGCTCGGCAGCTCGAACGAGGCCGAGGTCGACCGGAAGGTGCGGTTCGACGAGGTTGGATCGGTGCCGGGCGGGCTCACGCTCGCATCGAACGCCGGTCCGCCGTAGGTCATCGGGGTGCCGAAGTTCTTCATCGCCACGCCGAAGCGCAGCCCTCTCCAGCCGGTGAAGTACTGGACCCCGAAGTCGAAAGCCACCCCCGTCGCGGTGGCGTCGAGGATGTGCTCGTTCACGAGGGTCGCGGTCGCGCCGAAATTGACCCGGTCCGTGAACTGCTTGGCCCATGAACCGCCCAGGGTCGTGAAGCTGGGGTTCAGGATCTGGCCCGTGCCCTCCGGGGCGTCCTCGGTGGTCACGATGATGTCGCCGACCGAGAGCACCTTGACGTTGAAGGCCAGCACGCCAAGGCCCTTGAGGTTGGTCGCCACCGCCGCGAAATTGATCTTCATGTCGGCGATGTAATTGGTGTGGCTGAAGGCGACCTCGGTGTTCTGGGTCGTGGCGAGCCCGGCGGGATTGTAGAACAACGCGTCCACGCCGGTTGCGTCCGAGGCCACGGCGTTGCCGAGGGCGATACCCCGCGGCCCTACCGGCAACTTGAGCTCGAGCGCCCCCTCGGTCCCCTTGCGTCCGTCCGAGCCCGCCTGGGCCAGCCCTGCGGGCGCGACGCCGAGGGCGACGAGCAGGAGGACCCGTCCCGCGAAGACGGCGCGCGACCGGCTTCTTCCGATGTGTCGTTCACGCATCAGCATCGTCGGTCCCCTTTAGAAGTTGTTCAGGCGCTCTTTTTCCATGAACACGACCATCCGCCCTACCTTCGATCCCACCCCGGGCGCATCCACGTGGAAAATGTAGATGCCGCTGGCGACGGGAAGCCGGCTTTCGGTCTGGAGGTTCCAATCGAGCGCCGATGAGGTGATGTCGGTCTTGTGGAGCGTACGCACCAACGAGCCACCCAGGTTGAAGATTCGGATCGTGCACTGCTCGGGCAGGTTCATGAACCGCACGACGCGGTTGAACTGGTTCAGCTCGTAGCGCGACATGTTGTAGTAGGGGTTCGGCACCGCACGGATGAGGTCGAGCTTGTTCTTCGCGATCGCCTTGTTGTTGCGCACCAGCTTGCCCGTGTTGATGACGAACAGGTCGTTGTTCGTCGCCGGTACGGCCCAGGTGAACCTGAAGCCGTCCCCGTTGTCGATGACGTCCGAGCTGTCGCGCAGCCCGGGCCATAGCGCGTACTCGACCGGCAGCACCGCGGCGTTGCTCGCGGTCGCGAACAGCTTCCCGTCGCCATTGCCGAAATTCCCGCCGATGAACGGATCCTCGACGCCGCTGTAGCCCCGGTGGATGACGAACACGTACTCGCGGGCACCGAGGCTGTCGGCCGCGATATCGGGCCCCCAGGTCGAGTCGAAGGTGGCGGGCTGGAAGGCCGGCGCGAGGATGGTGCCGGCGGGGTCGGTCTTGACGCGCTCGACGAACGCGACCTCGAGCTGGTTGCCCGTCGTCTCATCGAAGACCGAGAACGGCACGTCGAAGAATCCCCCGTATGCGAACTTGCGCCCGCCGGGCGGCGCCGCGCCGGTCCCGATCACCTCGTGCCGCAGGAACCGGTAGGCCTTCTGCGGAGCGGTCGAATCGAAGTTGAGGTTGACGGTCGCGAAGATGCTGTCCGCGCCGGGCGCCGACGCGCTGATCGTCGAGCTCGGGACCGTGGTGCCCTCGGCCTTCTGGAAGAAGTCGCGCCCGTAGCCCGCGCCCTGGAAGAACCAGTTGTCGTTGCCGCTCCAGCCGTTTCCGGCCGTGATCGCGCGCCGGTCGTCGGTGACATTGTTGAGGTACGCCGCGGCCTGGAGCTGCGGGAAGTAGAGGCCGCTGACCTTGACCCACAGGCCGTCCACGGCTCGGTAGTCGTCATCGCCGCGCTGGTTGAGCTGGTTCGAGAGCAGCACCTGGTTGCTGTTGGTCGAATCGATGAGGCTCCAGGCGTAGCTCACCGTCGCGGTGTCCGAGCCCACCTGGCAGGTGAAGCACGGCGGGACGAGCTTGTTGAACACCACCTTGTAGATGTGTCCGGTGACGTCCGCCGGGGTCACGACCTGCGGATCGACCGAGGTCGTCGTCGGCCGCTGGCTGGTGTCGAACTGGAAGTAGTCCACGGCCGAGGAGGCGGTCGAGAGATCGGTCCCGAGCGCCGGCCGGAGCGGGATCACGCGGATGACCTGCTGCGGATTCTCCAGCACCTCGGGCTGATTGGGCGGCTTGACGGTCGCGTAGGAATACGACGTCACCGCGAAGAAGTACTCGGTGCCCTGGCGCAGCGGCCCGCCCCGCACCGCGTCCTGGGTGACCGACAGGCACTGGCTCAGGCCGTTGTCGGCGCCAAAGGCGACCGGGTAGTTGGGGACGATCTGGCCGATGCTCTCGACGAACACGCTGTCGGAGATCGTCTTGACCCCGTCGATCTTGTCGAAGGTCGCGATGCGGGTCCAGGGCCCGGATTGCGAGGCGCCCTGGTAGACGTTGTAGCCCTCGAACACGTACCCGGGCTGGCTGTAGTTCTGCGAGTCCGTGCCCCAGCACAGCTCGACCTGGCCCTGATCGACGCTGGTCTTGACGACCGGCTGCGGCGGCGCGCTCGGGAGCACGAAATTGCGGTCGAAGGCGTCCTGGGCGGACTTGTCGAAGAACTTGAGCGCCGTGATCGAGGACAGCCGGTCGCTGCCGCGCCCGATGATGATCGCGCCCACGACGGTCTGGGTTTCGCCCGGCGCCATCGAGAACGGTCCCGCGGACAGCATCATGCGCTTGTCGGCGCCGGTCGGGTCGAGCCACCCGGTGCGGGTCACCGGGTCGCCCGGATGGAAGAACTTCGTGGGCGCCCCGGTGGTCGGATCGATGAGCGCGGCGCCATCGGGCCGCAGACCCTTCATGTAGTTGTAGGTCTGGTTGCGGCTCGAGGGGTCGGTGCCGTTGATGTACTTGTTGAACGAGGTGAGCCCGAGGGTCTGGGCGCCCACCGTGGGCCCCTTGAAGAAGTCGTAGCCCAGGGCGGGCGGCGTGATGCCATAAAGCTGGTCGCTGTTCGTCGCGTTGTAGGTGAATCCCAGCGACAGCGTCGTGTCGCAGCCCACGAGATCGTCGGTGAATCCGCCCAGATCCGGATCGGCCCACAGCGAGACGTACATGTTGTCGAGCTGGTTCGGGCCCTTGTTGATGAACTTGTAGCTCAGGAACAGGGTGTTGCCGAGCGCCCCCTGCCGGTTGAATCCAAAGGTGGTCTGCTGGATCTCGACCCCCAGAGGATTCGAGCGTCCGGCCGCGTTCGTGTGATTGCTCGGATCGAGGTCGTTGTACACCGCCCAGAGCATCTGGTCGCCCAGCACGTCGGGGCCCGGCACGTCGACCGAGTCGCCCACCGCCGGGGTCGAGGTGTCATCGAGGCGGTAGAGCTTCCACGGCCCTCCGTAGGGCGCCGCGTTTTTCATGTACTCGCTCCACGAATTGTGCGCCAGCGGGTCGAGCCGGACGTCGCGCCCCAGATCGGACGCGGCGCGGTCGGCGTGGGCGGTGTCCTGGGGATTTCCGCTCCACTTGAGCACCTTCCAGGTCTTGAACGCCTGGCCGCTCGGGTTCGCCCAGGTCGAAGGACTGGTGATGTTGCCGGGGCCGTACTCCTGCGAGTACTCGGCCACCACGGTGCGCACCTCGCCGTTCACCGTGGCGCCGAGCCACAGCCCCGAAGCGAAGACCGCCGTGAGCCCGCTGCCGCGCGGGAACTCGAGCCCCGCGTTTCCGGTCGAGAGATCGTACGCAAACGAGCCGAAGTTCGTGACCCACATGTTGATGTTGTTGATGTCGATGCGGCGGGACACATCGGTCGTCATCGTTCGGTCGACTTCCTGAACGCCGGCGGGTTGCGCCGCCCGGCTGTTGGCGACGGGCGTCACCGGCCGTGCGGGCGCCGGCAGGACACCCAGCGCCACCACCGCCACGAACACCGCGAGGTACCTACGACGCAAATCCATGAACGCCCTCCTCAAGGCTGGTGGCCGTGGCTAGAAGCTGGTCCTCAGCCCGAACCGGATGAGCCGGGGGTTGGAATACAGGTTGGGGTTGTTCTGAGCCAGATTGTAGAGCCCCGCCCCGTCCAGACCCGCATCGGAGGTGGACTGGAGGTATGACTGCCCTTCGGCCGTCGAGAGCCAGTTCGTCGTCGTGGATGAGCCGGAGGAGTGATAGACGTTGACCGGATTCTGGGTGTCGAACACGTTGAGCGCCCACACGAACGCTTCGAGCCGGGTGGATTCGAACCCGAACCCCTTCGTGACCTTGAGGTCGAGGTTGGAGGTCCACGGACCGTAGCGCGAATTGAGCGGTCCCGAGGGCTGGGAAGCGACGTTCGCGAGCGTCACCTCGTCGAACACGAAGGTCGGCGTGTACGGCGTTCCGCTCGCCACGTTGAACAGTGCGTTGATTCCCAGGTCCTCGAACGGCCGGAAGCCGCGGCCGCCGAGCTTCATCCCCTCGCCCTTGCCGAGCCGCCAGTCGAGGTCCATCGAAACCTTGTGGCGCTGGTCGAAGTCGAGCGGCGAGGTCTGCTTGGGCTGGTTGCTCGCGGTCCACGCGATGTTGCTGTGGCTGAGCGACACCGATCCGGTGCCCATGGCCGACGAGAGACTGTACGAGATGTTCGCGGCGAGGTGGTTCACCGGCCGCATCGTGAAGCCGAAGTCGATTCCCTTGATGGTCGCGAAGTCGGTGTTCCGGTACGACGAGTAGTTGTTCGGGAACGATGGGATCGTGACGATCGACACCAGGTCCCGCACGTCCTTGTAGTACGCGGTCATGTCGAGCCGCATGTGCTCGCCGATCTGGCGCGCCATTCCGAACTCGTAGGCGATCGTGCGCTCGGGGCGCAGGTTCGGATCGCCGAATCCCACGAAATAGCCGCCGGTCTGCACCTTGTGCTGGAGGAACCGGTACGAGACGTAGAGATCCTGCAGGTTCGGCTGCTGGTAGAACTGCCCGTAGTTGAAGCGCAGCAGGGTCTTCTCGTCGAGCGGGAAGGCGACGCCGACGCGCGGCGACACGCGGTTGTACTGCTTGTTGCCGATCAGGTCCTTGCTCTCGAGCGAGTCGGCCAGGTTGGTCGGATCGTCGGGATCACCGAGCGGCAGCGCCGGGTTCCTGAGCGCGGGCGTGTCGACGTTGATGTGGTCGAAGCGCAGGCCGCCGTTCACGATGACGCCCTCGCGCTCGAACTTGTCCTCGACATAGGTGGACCAGGTCTGAGGATGCTTCGGGCCGTCGCGGCCCGATCCACCATCGACGATGTGAACGCCGGTCACTGCGCCGGTCGGGTCGTAGTCCACCTTCATGTCGTAACCGTAGGCGTCGAAGTCCGAGAGGTTGGGGTTGGTGCCCCCGACCTGCGTCGGGAAGTAGTGCTCGAAGAAGCGCAGGGTGTGGCGCTGGAAGTCGCCTCCGAGCTTGACCTGGTTGTGGACCGAGATCTGCGAGGTCAGGCTTCCCTGCAAGCCCCAGTAGCTGGACTTGCGCTGCATGTAGTCGTCGAACACGTGTCCAGGCTGCCAGAAGAACGGCGTGATGCTGGGCAGCACGTCGTCGTTCAGGTAGAGCGGATTCGGGTCGCTGAAGTATTGCGTGAAATTGTCGAACGCCACGCCGTCACCGCGCTTGCGCAGAGTCTCGAAGTAGTTGTATCCCACGTTCCAGAAGGTCTTCGAGCTCAGCACGTGGTTGAAGGTCGTGAAGTACGACTTGTTGTTGTCGAGGTAGCGCGGCGCGTGGTTCAGGTTGAACAGGTAGGTGTGGATGTATTCGCGCCAGCGGTCCTGGGAGCCGAGCCCGCCCGCCTTGAGCGTCATCTTGTCGCTGAGCTGCCAGGACAGCTTGCCCTGGAAGGTCCAGCCCGAGGTCGAGTTGTTGGGCTTGAAGTCGGGGTTGAGGCCCAGCGAGCGCAGCTCGTCCTGGAGCGATGCCGGCATGAACGAGGGCGAGCGATCCTTCTGCCAGCGGCGCTCCCCCGACATGTAGAACGTCAGGTTGTCGTGACCCGGCAGCACCGGGCCGCCGAGCGAGCCGTCGTAGATGTTGTAGTCCGTCACCGGAGCCTTGATCCACTTACCCGACAGCGCGTCCGTGAGTCCCTCGAGCGAGCCGAAATACTTCTTCGCGCCCTCGCGCGTGATGACGTTCACCGCGCCCGACATGATGCGGCCGTACTCGGGGGCGAAACCGCCGGTGAGCAGCACGACCTCGTCGATCGCGTTGTTGCTGATCGAGGTGCTCGAGGTGCCGGTGAGCGGATCCTGCTGCGAGAAGCCGTCGACATAGTAGGCGGTCTCGTTGGGCCGGCCGCCGCGCACGATGAGGGTGTTGCTGTTCTGGCTCTCGCGGTCGATCTGCCGCTGGAAGTTGACGACCCCGGTCTGCTGGGCGGCGGCGTCGCGGTAGCCGCGGGTCGGGAGCCTCTGGATGTCCTGTGAGGACAGGAAGCGGGTCGTGCCGGTCGCGTCCCTCTGGAGCAACGGGCGCTCGGCCTGGACCTGCACCTCACCGAGCTGGACCGCCTCGACCCGCATCGCGATGTTGAGGGTGGTCGTGAAGTCCGGTGAGATGACGACGTTTCCCGCCACAAAGGGGGCCTGGCCCATCAGGGTGGCATGCACGTTGTACGTGCCGGCCGTGATCCCGATGATGAAGTAGTTCCCCTGCTCGTCCGAGATCGCCCCCAACCGCTGCCCTTCGATCCGGATGTTGACCCCCGCGAGCGGCTCCTTCTTTTCGCTGACGATCTTGCCGCTGAGCTTGCCGCTCGTCCCGGCCCCCACCGGGGACCCAAGGAGCGTCACGGCAAGAACTGCCAGGATCAGGCCTCCTGCCCGGATTGCGATGCGCGACATGACCACCTCTCCTTTCCACTGCCCCGTATTCCGCGGGACGTCCGGACCCTCGCAACCCGGTACGACCGGCCCGGGTCGAGGGTATCGCCCGGTGGACCCACCTCCCAACCCCTGGCTCCCGCAAGGTGCCCCTGCCGAGGTTTGGAGGGACACAGCATGTTGGTGCGCAAGAAGGTGGGAGGGAGCCCTCATCCCGAAGCTAGGACGCCGGTCAGCATCCTGTCAATACAGAAAGCAGACCGGGCGAGAGGCAAAAAGGACCGGCGGGGGCGCTGGAGGGCGCCCCCGCCGGGTGCTTCCCATTCTCCCGCTGCTAGAACGCGTAGGTCGCGGTGACCTTCGTGAACCGGGGAGCGTTGTCGGCTCCCAGCCGCGTGGCGTTCTGGGCGAAGTTGCTGTCCATGACGCCGTCCAGCTGCACCGTGCCGAGCTTCACACCCGCGCCCAGGTTCATCTGGAACGGCGAGTCCGAGACCTCGAGGGTGTGCGCCAGGGCGGCGCCCTGGTTGACCCACTTGACGCGGTGGAAGGCGCCGTTGTTGGCGCCGAAGCGCAGCGTGAGCCAGCGGTTCACGTGCGTCTCGAGCGCGGCGAATACCTGCGGCGAGAAGTTCTCCGTCATCTTGACGCGCGGATCGACGCCCGCCGGCAGCGCCAGGCCGAGGACGTTCTCGCCCTCATCCAGCGTGTTCTGGGCCAGGGTCGCGCCGAGCACGAACAGATCGCTCGTCCCCACCGTCCAGTTGCCCGCGGCGCCGATCTGCCAGCCGTTCAGCTTGTTGTCGAACGACGCGGGAGTGCCGGTCTTGCGCGACAGGTCGTACGAATAGAACCGGACGACCGGTGTGATCACGCAGCTCGGCGTCGACTGCCAGAAGAGCCGGCCCGCAACCGCGTACGACGTACCGCCGTCATCCTTGTTCGAAGTCGCCGGCGTGCTCGACACCGAGCTCTCGAAGGTGCGGCTCTCGTACAGGATTGACACCTCGGCGGTCGAGTTCTTGCCCATGTCGAAGCCGAGGCCGCCGCCGAAGCCCATGATGTTGCGGCCCGGGTTGGTGCTGACGGCCGAGACATTCTGACCTTCGAGGATCGTCGTGACGCCGACGTTGTTGACTTCCTTCGACCGCCGGAACGACCGGTTGAGGCGCAGGCCCAGATTCAAGGTGCCCATCTTCTTGCCCCACATCAGGTCGAACGACCGGTTCGAGTTGGTGTTCGGATCGACCGCGGCGGGGGTGTTCGCCGGCACCGCGTTGCCGCCGCTGGCATCACCCTGGCCCAGGTTCGGCGTGGTCTCGCGAAGATTGACGCCCCAGGTGCCGAACTTCCCGTCCCACAGGTTGCCGAGCACCGCGCCGACTCCGCGGTCCGCCGGCGCGACGGCGTTGTTGCCGAGATCGCCAGAGACCAGGTTGCCGACCGACGACAGCCCCGAAAGGTACGTGTAGATGCCCGTGTAGTCCTTGATGTAGTCGCCCTGCAGCGCCATGCCCTGGACGCGGGCGGTCTGGGCGAAGGCCATGACCGGCAGCGTCAGCAACAGGGCGACGGCGGCGAAGCGTACGATCAGGTTCTTGTGACTCATTATGAAAAACCTCCTATGAATCGGTAGGTTCGAGAGAACTGCGATGCCACGATGCAGAATCAAGCCGTAAGCGTGGCCTGTGAACTACAACGCGGTACGGTTCAGTCACCCACCCCCTTTCGTAGCCGTCTTTAATTAACGCAAAAGCTCCATCACATCCGTGGGATGGAGCACACGATCAAACCAGGACCTCCTTATCGGTATCAGGTCCCTGGCAAACGCCCGCGGGCAACCTAGGAAAACCAGCGATATCTGTCAAGCGGATTTTCCCATTAGGGGCGCGCCAAACGGCTCGATTCAGGCCCTCCCGATGGGCCGCCGCCAGCCCCTGAGCTGATGCTTCAGTTCATTGTCGTACAATGGGTTGGAAGGGTCGTCGGAGTTGATGCGAACGTGCTTTCGGCAGTGCGCGTAGTACCCACCACCGAGGCCCAATCCGACGTGCCCCATGGGGCCCCCGGGGGGGCCGAAGAAGAGCAGATCCCCCCTCCGGGGCTTCTCGCCCCCACGGAGTGGCCGTGCGCGCCGGAACTGCTGCTCGGCATCGCGCGCGATCGTCACGCCCTGCTCGGCGAGGACCTGCTGCGTGAAGCCCGAGCAGTCGAATCCGAGCGGCGTGCGCCCGCCCCACAGGTAGGGAATGCCGAGCAGGCCCGCGACCCGCTTCGCGAGGCCATTCGTGGCGCGGCCGCTCACGAGGGCGCCGGCCGGCGCCCAGCCGCGGCGGCCATCGGGAAGTTCGACCTGGCGGAACCGGCCGCGGGTCCCGAGCGCGATGACGCGGCCATTCCAAAACAGCGGGGAGATCAGCGGGCCCCGCCCGGGGGCCTCGCGGACCTCGACGAACAGCCGACCGACCCGGGCGCGGGCGCGCCGCTCCCAGCGGGCCACCCGGGCCGGGGCGGCCTCGACCAGGCCCCAATCGCGCACCCAGCCCTCATACCCGTCGGCGCGGTTCTCGACCCGGGACCAGCCCCGGCGGGGCCCGAGACCCAGGATGCGGACGACCTCCCCCATCAGGAGCTGGCTCGTCAGCTCGGCGCGGTGGTCGGGCTTCCGCCGCATGTCGAGCGCGGCGAGCGAGACGACGGCCAGCCGGCGGGCGCGGGCGCGCGGGCTCATTCCGCGCCCGGGTTCGCCAGCACGTAGCGGCCGAAGCCATCCCGGTCCGCGAACACGATGCGGCGGTAGGGATGGTTGTAGTACCAGATCTCGAGCTGGGGCGACTGGGTGCTCTGCGCCCGGGTCTCGATCTGATCCGGAGGGCCGTAGCGGATGTAGATGCGCCCCATGTCGGAGCGCCAGCCGGGTCCGGCGCCCTGGAAATGGCTGTCGGCGTAGCGCACGCGGCGGAAGAACTCCACCATCGCCTCGTTGAGCGGCGTGTCGGGCGTGGGATCGCGGCGCTTCCAGAACTCCTCCCAGCCGCGCGCCTGCTGCTCGGGCGGAAGCGCGCGCAGCGCTTCGACCTCGCGCGGCTCGGCGATGTAGGAGAGCGCCTCGAGCAGCCGCTCGAACTCGCGGCCGCGCGGCGGGCCGCTCTCCTCGACTTCGAACGAGCGATCGACGCGCCAGCGCGAGCGGCCCTCGTTGAGCGTGATCTCGAAGGTGTAGGGCCCGAGGAACAGATTGGAGGACGAGGGCCGCACCAGGATGGGGTCGGCCGAGCGCGCGAGCGTGACCGGCTGGGTGCCGGCGACGATTTCGTCGCCGCTCTCGTCGAGGATGCGATAGCGGAACGAGTAGCTGCGCGGCCACGATCCCGGCCGCCGGTCGAACAACGTCGCGCGCACCGCCAGCCGGGCGACCTCGATCCCGAATCGGCGCGTCGAGTTGGAGCTGAACGCGCCGGTCGAATCGACCACCCCCAGCTCGAGATCGGCGAACCCGACCGGGATCTTCGAGTAGTCGGGCACCACGATCGACTCGCTCGCCGAGGATGCCTGGCTGGAGTTGACGTCCCGGATCGCGATCCGCACCCGATAGCGGTCGGGTGGCACGTCGAAGGTGTGCTTCTCGACCACCATCGCGTTGGGTGAAAGGGTGAGGCCGAAGCTGGGCACGACCAGCCGGCGCTCCCAGGTGTCGCCGTACTCCCGGCCCCGGCTGCGGGGCTCGAACCGGACCAGGATCTCGGCGCCCGCCGCGTACCCGCGCGGCACGCTCAGCCACTGGAGCTCACGGTAGGGGATCGACACGGCGACCGAGAGCCCGGGCCGGCCCTCGGCGGTGGTCGAGACCGCGAGGTCGGCGGTGAAGAAAGGGGCCCGCTCGGCGCGCAGGGGCGGAAGGTCCTCAGCCCGGGCCGGACGCCCGGCGCCGACCGCCACGAGGCCCGCGCACAACGGCAGGAAGAGGAGCGAAAGAGCCGGCAGGCGGTTGCGATACACTGTAACGGCACGCTAGCACACGGCCCACGACGCCTGCCACCCCGCCAATTGCTTCCCCTCCGCGGCCGCATCGGGTTACAGTAGTAGCGGGACCGACCTGACCGGGCCCGCCCACCGGGGGTGCATGGTTTCCGAATGACGCTTCGAATTCGCGCGATCGCGGTCGCGGTCGTGCTTGCCGCACTGAACGCCGCCCCACCCCCCGCTCGCGCCACCATGCCGCCGCGCCAGGGTCCGCTGCCCGCCGAGGTCGCCGAGGCGCTCCGCGGGGGCCTGTTCGAGCCGCCGGCGCGGCCGGCGCCCGCGGAGCCCGCGGCCGGGGAAGCGGGCGCCACCCGGGCCCAGGCTGCCGCCCCGATCGTGTGGCGGGTGCCGGTGATCCTCGCGTCCTTCAGCGACAGCGCCCTCATCACGACCGCCGCCGATTTCAATCAGACGCTCTTCGACACCACGGGCATGACGGCGACCGGGTCGGTCTACGACTACTACCAGTGGGCCTCCGCGGGCCGACTGCGCGTGATCCCCACCGTGGTCGCCACCGTCACGCTGGCGAACAACCGCCACTACTACGGCTTCCAGTCTCACGGCGTGAACCGCATCTCCACCCCGCACAACGACGCCGGCCTGGTGACCGACGCCATCACCATCTGCTGGCGCAACGTGGACTGGTCAAGCTTCGACCTCGATCACGACGGCTACGTGGATATGCTGTGGGTGGTCCATGCCGGCGTGGGCGGCGAGGGCACCCAGGACCTGGACGACCTCTGGTCCATCACCTCGCAGCTCGAACCCTACTGGTCCAGGTCCTCGAAGTTCGACGTCGCGACGTCGGGTACCACCCACCTGTACATCAATCGCTTCAGCATCCTCCCCGAGCTGTCGCTGTTCGCGCCGCGCCGGCTCTCGGAGATCGGCGTCTACTGCCACGAGTTCGGCCACGCGCTCGGGCTCCCCGATCTCTACGACACCGGGGATCCGCTGCAGGTCAACGTCGGCCCCGGCAACTGGTCGCTGATGAGCAGCGGGGCCTACGGCGGCGACGGCATGTCGCCGCAGTACCCCTCCCATCCCGGGGCGTGGTGCAGTCTGTTCCTCGGCTGGGCGCAGACCTTCCGGCCGGCGCGCGACACGCTGGTCACCCTGACCTCGATCCCGCGCGGCGGGCAGGTCATGGAGCTGTGGTTCCAGGGCGAATCCAACCGCGAGCATTTCCTGGCGGAATTCCGGAAGCGCGAGGGATTCGACCGCCGCCTGCCGGGCGAGGGGCTGATCCTCTATCACGTCGACGAGCTCGTGATCGGTCAGCGCATCCAGTCGAACCAGGTCATCTCGACGCTCGATCCGGCGATGGTCCTGGTCGAGGCCGACGGACGGTCCGACCTGGTGCGCGGCGCGGACCACGGCGATGCCACCGACGCCTTCCCGGGCGGGCTCCTTCGCACGTCGATCGGAGACGATCCGGTCCAGCCCAGCACCGCCACCTTCCGCGGCGCGCCCACGAATATCACGCTGCAGGACATCACGGCGTTCGGCGACTCGGTGCGCTTCACGGCCCAGGTGCGCGCGCCGGGCTGGCTCGCGGCGGTCGATCAGGGCGGCGCCGGCTTCAACCCGGTGGCGGGATTCGGGGCCGGCAACACGACCGTCACCGACGATCAGGGCGGAATCGCGAGCGTGGCGAGCGAGCTGGTCGACGGCCACGCGCAGGTCGTGCTGCGCACCCGGGTCGCGGGCGCCTGGCGGGCCCCGTTCCAGGTCAGCCAGTCGGGCGCCTCCGCGCTCGATCCCTCGATCGCCCTCCTGCCGGGCGGCGATCTGGCGCTGGTCTGGAGCGACACGCGCGCCGGGCGCGCGCGCATCTACTACCGCGCCCGGGTCCGCGGGGTGTGGACCGACGAGCAGCCGCTCGCCAGTCTTCCCGGCGAGTCGCTGGCGCCCGCGATCGGCGCCGACGCGCGCGGCGCGGTCCAGGTCGCGTGGGTCTACATCGGCGGCCCGCGTGCCCAGGTCCTGTTCCAGCGCTTCAGCTACCTCTCGCCTTTCGGCCCGGCGCTCGCCGTCACCGGCGGCTCGAACCTGCCCGGACCGCCGGGCCTCGCGGTCGCGCCGGACGGCAGCTCCTACATCCTGTGGCCCGACCAGTCCACGAGCCCCCAGTCGCTCCGCTTCGCCCGATTCGATCCTCGAACCGGGCTCGGCCCGGTCCAGGCCCTCACCCAGCCGGCGGGGGTCGTGCAGCAGGCCGGGCACCAGATCGTGGATGCCGCCGGCACGCTCCACGTGGTCTGGCTCGTGAGCGGCGGCGGGATCAACCAGATCCACTACCAGCGCCGGCCGGTGAGCGGCATCCCGGCCCCGGCCGACACCACGATCGAGCTGGACGCCGGCGTGGTCCAGGGCCCGCGACTCGCCGCCGATGCGCAGGGCGGGATCCACCTCGTCTATCAGAACCTGCTCGCGCTCGTGAACCAGGTCCGCTACAAGCGCTGGCGGCCGTCACGCGGCTGGGATCAGCGCAGCACCGAGATCACGCTGCCGGCGGCCGGGAGCGCCCAGCGACCGACGGTGGCGCCCTCCGGGCTGGGGGTCGTGAGCGTGCTCTACACCGGCTATCCGGACGCGCTGCCGCACTTCATGGTGCGCGAGCGGGTCACCGATCTGCCCGGCGTGCTCGAGATCGCGATCCCCGAGCCGGTGGCGAGCGCGCTCAGGCTCGGCCCCAATCCGCTGCGGCGCGGGCAGCCGCTCCAGATCCGCTGGAGCGGGAGCCTCGCCGGGCCGGGCGCCCAGGCCGACTTCTTCGATGTGACGGGCCGGCTCGTGGCCACGATGCCGCTGGCGCGCGGCGCCTCGGTCGCGGATCGCGGCCGGGGCGAGATCGCCACCTTCGGCGGGTCGCTGGCGCCGGGGGTTTCGGCGTCGTGGTCGAGCGGGGTGTATTTCGGCCGCGTCCGCGGCAGCCGCCAGCCGGCGGCGAGGCTCGTGTTCCTTCGTTGAGCCCTCCCGCGCGCGGGCTCCGTCTCACGCTGCTCTCGGCCGCGGCGCCGCTGCTGCTGGGCGGCCTGCTGCCCACCCCGGACGGGGCCTTCGAGGGCTGGTGCTGGAGCGGCGCGTTCGCCTACCCGGTCGGCGAGCCCTATCGCTACGCGGTGAGCACCGTGCGCGGCGCCCCGCCCTTCGAGATCAGCCGCGGCTTCTCGGAGCTCGAAGGCGAGCGGCGTCACGAAGGCGCCGACTTCTCCAACGGACGCGGCGGCGACCTGGTGCGCGCGGCGGCCCACGGTCTGGTCGTGCTGACCGAGCAGCGTGACACCGCCCGCTTCGGCAGCCGGATCGTCATCGCCCACCGGCTGCCCGACGGCAGCCTCGCCTACAGCGTGTACGCGCACCTTCAGCCCGGCTCGATCGACGTGCGGCCGGGCGAGCGGGTGTGGCTCGCCCAGCCGATCGCCCGCGTCGGCCACAGCGGCAATGCTTCGGGGGATCACCTCCATTTCGAGCTGCGCCGCC
The DNA here is from genome assembly GCA_041498315.1 of Candidatus Eiseniibacteriota bacterium. Lineage (GTDB taxonomy): Bacteria > Eisenbacteria > RBG-16-71-46 > RBG-16-71-46 > RBG-16-71-46 > JBGQIE01. The sequence continues at coordinate 4,444 of JBGQIE010000039.1, read as the reverse complement.
CCCAGGACCTCGAGGAGCGCTGGGAGAACACGCGCGCCGTGGATCCGCTCGCCTTCCTTGCGGCCTGGCTCCCGGGACACCGTGCCGACACCAGCCGCGCCGGCCGGACCCTGCTGTGGGCCGAAGAGGCCGCCGTGATCGGCCCGCGCGACGACGGGACCGAGCCCCTCACCCGCGCGGCGTGGTGGGAGATGCTGGCGCGCGCGGCGCGCCACCCCGCCTTCGAGCTCCGGACGCGCCCCGACTCGCTGCGGCTCGAGCTCATCGATTGCGGCGTCCTGCCGATGCGGGCCGAGACGCGCGGCGAGGAACGCGTGCGCTGGAAGGAGGTGGCGCGCGACGTCAGGCGGCTCGCGGCGCTGGGCGTGCGGCTCCCGCCGCCGCCGCTGGCCCCAGCCGAGCGCCGCGAGGAGTGTGAACGCGTCTTCGGCAGTGCCCGGCCGCTCGGCCGCCTCAAAGCCATCGCCCGCGCCACCGTCCCGGTCCAGCGGGCCGACGCGTGCGTCCTGCTGGCCGAGCTGGCCATCCCCGACAGCCTGCGCGAGGCCCGCGTGAGGCCGGCGCAGGGCCCCGCGCACCGACGTGGGCCGCTGCCCGCGACTATCCCGCACCGCTCCACGGCCCCCGCCCGCCCGGGGCGCTGATCGCGGCATTCTGCACGGCGGCAGCGTGCAGGACGACTCGCGCCGGTCCCACCCCCCCCAGATCAGGGCTGCAACCGGGGCTTCAGAACCGAGCGCCTGCAACCGATAACGCCAGACAGGCCCGGACGGCTCAATGCGTTCCGGGCTGGCACGCGCGCTGCTATTTGATTGGAGCCTCTATTCCATGAACCAACTCTCATCCCGCGGATTCAGTCTGGTCGAGCTCGCCGTCACGCTGGTCGTGCTCGGCCTGGTGCTCGCCTTCAGCATTCCGTCGTTCCAGAGCTTCAACACCACGCAGCAGCTCAAGGGCGCGACCGAGAACGTCGCCGCACAGATGCGGATGATGCGCGAGGTGGCGATCAGCAGCGGGACCACCCAGACCATGCACTTCTTCTACGCCAACCTCGGCGGCGACTACCACATTCACAACGGTGGCACCGTGGGCGCGATCTGGAGCCTGCCTCGCAACATCGTCTACTACTGGGGCGCCGGCACGAACTCGATCATGACCGCGACCAGCGATGGGCGCATGAGCTCCTCCGGGATGATCATCCTGCAGGATCAGAACACCAAACGCGACACGGTCAGCGTGCTCGCCTCCGGTCTCGTCCTCACCAAGTAGGAACCTCCATGCGCATCCGATCCGACAGCGGCGGTCATCCGGGCGAGCGTGGGATCTCGCTGGTCGAGATCCTCATCGCCCTGGTCGTGCTGTCGCTCGGCATCATGTCGATCGCGGGAATCTTCCCGGCCGGCACGCGCACCGAGCTTCAGACCCGCATGCAGAGCAACGCGAACTACTTCGCGCAGGAGAAGCTCGAGGAGCTCAGGGCTATCCCCTGGACCGATCCCGCGCTCACCGCCGGCCGGCATCCCGCGGGCTCGGCGTGCGACACGCTGGGCGCCACCAAGGCATGGTTGCGGTTCTATCAGGTGACCGATCTTGCGGCTCCGCTGCAGGACCTCAAGCGGGTGAGCGTGAACGTCAGTTGGACCTTCCAAGGCACACGGAGCGTGGTCGACACCGTCTACGTGAGGAAATAACCATGAAGCCAAGCGTGAAGCGCTCCGTGCCGGCCCGCGCGCCGTCTCCCTCCAATCGGGGTTTCACCCTGATCGAGATGATGGTCACCCTGGTCGTGCTCGCCGTCGTCGTCCTGGCGGTGTCCACCGTCGTCATGATGGCGAGCCACAGCAAGCAGTCGTCCGTGAACCTCGCCGAATCCACCCAGGCCGCGCGCGTGGCGAGCGACATGATCGCGCGCGACCTGCGCTCGGCGGGTTACGGCGCCGACATCCAGTACACCCCCCGGCCCCAGACGCCGATCGCCTACATCGACTCGCTCCAGGTGCTGATCAGCGAGAACCTCAGGCCCTACCCCGACACCAGCCTCACGCTGCGCTATCCGCTGGCCTACAACCCGGCCTCGACCGGAAAGCCGTTCCCGCTGGTCGGAACGCAGTGGACGCCGCCGATCCGCTACCGTACCAACGCCGAGATCGTGCGCTGGACGCTCGACGTCGACAACAGCGGCAGCCTCGGCGCCACCGACTTCAACGACCCCAACGCGATCGATGCCGTACGGACCCCGAATCCCAACGACTGGGAGCTGGTGCGACAGGTCTACGGCGACTCGGCCAGCGGCGTCAACGGCAGCAACGGGCCGACGACCGAGCGCATCGCGCTGGTCTCGCGCCCGGGCGGCACCGTGGCCCCGATGTTCACGGTCTTCATGAAGAACGCCTCCCAGCCCTGGAACTGGTCGGATGGCCCGATCCCGGTGGATTCGCTCGACCACATCGCCCGCGTGATGATCAAGGTCACGGCCCCCAGCCCCCGGCCCGACAGCCGCGGCAACTATGCCACCACGGTCTACTCGACCGAGGTGCACTCGCTGCGCAACGTGCCCGATCTGGGCGACCCCGAGTTCGGCGTGGACGGGTACGTGTTCAACGACCTCAACAAGAGCGGAAGCCAGGACGCCGGCGAGCCCGGCGTCGCCAACGCGAGAGTGACGCTGGGGCCCTACTCGACCGTGACCGGCAACAACGGCTACTTCCTGCTCCCCGCGCCCGCCGGCACCTACACCCTGCGGCACGCGCCGCCCGCCAGCTTCGGTGTCTTTACCTCACCTGACAGCTTCGTCGTGACCGTGCCTCCCGCGACCAGTCGCTCGTTCGCCGACACCGCACGCGCCGGCGGCTGGGTCACGGGCCACGCCTTCAATGACCTGAACAACAACGGGATCCAGGACGCAGGCGAGCCCGACATGTCGGGCGTCAAGTTCACGATGAGCTTCCTGAACCAGATCGGCTACACCAACGGGAGCGGCATCGTGTCCCTGTTCGCCCCGGTCGGCTTCTACACCTTCTCCGCGGTCGAGCCCGACTCGTTCTTCTGCTCGACCGTCAACCCGGTGACCGGGAACATGCCGGATGGCGGCAGTGCCAGCTACGAGTTCGGCTTTGCCAAGCTTCCGTTCGGCTACATCAAGGGCACGGTCTTCCGCGACCTCAACAAAAATGGCGTGCTCGACGCCGGCGAGGCCGGCATCGCCAACGTCTGGGTCGGCGTCACGAAGGACAACGGAGTGAACTTCCTGGGCTGGGCCTTCACCGACGGCAGCGGCAACTACTCGATCCAGACGCCGGTGAACGACCCGCCGCACACCACGCCCTATGACATCATCGTGACCCCGCCGCCGGGGTTCTTCCCCACCAGCGGCTCGGACATCAGCGGCATTTGGCTGCTGGCCGGCCAGACGCTCACCGGCAAGAACTTCGGCATGTCCAGCTTCCAGGTCATCTCGCTCAACGCCAGCCGCGTGCTGAGCCTGGTGAGCGGTGACATGATAGAGAAGGACTACAGTGGGTCCATTTCCAACGCGCACAAGGACGCCGACATCCTGCTGGGCGCCGACGCCGCGGGCACGGACCAGATCTCGGTGTGGTTCAATCAGTGGAACGCCGCACCGCTCTTCAACGCCACGCCGACCTATAGCCGCGGCGCGCCGCAGGCCGTGCTGTCCATGGCGCTCGACACGCTTGACGCGCCCACCCCGACCAACACCCCCGACCTCATCACCGGCAGCAAGTGCGTGGCCGCGGGCAACTTCTTCGTGTGGCTCACGCAGAGCTCGCCCGGCAACGAAGGCTACGTCGCGGCCACTTACAATCAGGCTTACAAGACCGCGGACGCCGGCGACGTCCAGTCGGTCCTGACCTACGACTGCGCGGGCGGCGCGAGCCGGGACATGCCCGATATCATCGTCGGGACCAAGTCGCCCACGGCGAATCAGGGTACGGTCGAAGTGTGGCGCAACAGCAACGCCAACAACCCGGTGTTCACCCGCGAGGACACCTACCCGCCCTCGGGGACGCTCGCCGGCGGCGGCATGGGCGAGGTCGCGTGCATGACGCTCGCGGACTTCGACGGCGACGGCCTGAAGGACCTGGCGGTGGGCACCCGGACCGGCAGCTACAGCGGCCAGGTGCTGTTCTTCAAGCTCGTGAGCAAGGCGGCCTCCCCCCACTTCCTCTACATGGGTGAGTTGGACTTCCCCAACGACCAGATCAATTGCATCGCGTCCGCGGACGTCAACAACAACGGCGTGCCCGACGTGGTCGTGGGCACCCAGAACGGGGTCGCCTCGGGACAGCTCATCTACCTGAAGAACCGAACCCCGGCCATCTTCGACTTCCAGGTCAGGAAGACCGAGGCGGCACCGGGCATCGTGACGGCGATGGGCCTCGGGGACTTCGGCGGGCTGGTCAACCAGGATCTGGTGGTGGGCTTC
>JBGQIE010000038.1:0-19335 GCA_041498315.1 Candidatus Eiseniibacteriota bacterium | reverse complement strand
GGTCTCCGTCGCCAACAGCCTGGTCGGTGCGACAGTGAGTACGAATCTGCAAACGATCGTCGTGGACAACGTCAACGGCACGGTCATATGCCGGTTCGTAGCGGAAGGCGGCGGGCGGGTGCGGGTCGGCCCGCAGGATGGCTTCGTGATCGCGATCCTGAGCGCAGTCGACATTCCCAACGACCAGGGCGGCTGGCTCCGTCTGACCTTCAATCGTTCTCCCACGGACGCTGCGGACGGCTCGCCCCCGGTCGCGACGTACGGTGTCTGGCGGCACGTCCCGGGCACGTTTCCCGCGGGTACCGGCAAGGCGAACCCGAGCGCAGCACGCAACTCTCGAGCGGACGCGCCAAGCACCGAGCGGCTGCGGGCCGCGGTTCCGGCGGGTCTCGACGTGCGGGAAGTGGAAGGCCGGTTCTACGTAACGGGGCTCGGCTGGCAGGCGGCGGGGATCGCCGCCGCGTTCCCGCCTGGGACCTGGGAGCTGGTCGCGAGCGTCCCGGCGCTGCAGCAGGCCCAGTATGTTGTCGCGGTCCCGACGATTTCCAATTCGGCGGCGAATGACTTCGTGGTGACCGCTCACACCACCACGCCCTCGATCTGGTTTGTGAGCGCCCTCGCGAGCGGACAATCGGTGGACAACCTGGCGCCGGCACAGCCGACGCTGCTCACTGCGTCATACTCGGGTGGGCAGACGAACCTGCAATGGGCAGCGAACACCGAGCACGACCTCGGCTCCTACCGCCTGTATCGCGGCGCGTCGGCGGACTTCACGCCCGCCATCGGCAACCGGATCGCCACGCAAATCTCCACCAGCTACGCGGACGTGGGCCCGGCGGGCGGCTACTACAAGCTGGGCGCGGTGGACGTGAACGGCAACGAGAGCAGCTTCGCGCTGATCACCCCGGCCGGGACAACCGGAGTGGGCGGCGAAAGCCCGGTCGCCTTCGCGCTCGAGGGCGCGCGGCCGAACCCCGCAAGTGGAAACGACCTCCACGTGGCGTTCGCGATGCCGACCGAAGCCGCCGCCCGGCTCGAGCTGCTGGACGTGAGCGGGCGGCGGGTGCTGGCGCGAGAGGTCGGCTCGCTTGGCGCTGGGCGGCACACGGTGAATCTCGCCGAGGGCCGCAGGGTGGCGTCCGGCATGTACTGGGTGCGGCTGACCCAGGGGGCGAACCGGCGGACGACGCGCGTGGCGGTGATCGAGTAGTTCGTCACACACCAGCGGGTGATTCGGTGCCCCGGAGGCTTCGATCCTCCGGGGCGCCGCTGCTTGCGTTCATCCTGTCCCGAATCTCCGTGCCTCGTACGCCCGGTACTGCAGTGCCTCGGCGAGTCGCAGCGTGGTGAGACGCTCCTCGCCGGCTAGATCTGCGATGGTCCGCGCCACGCGCAGCGCGCGGTGGACGCCGCGGGCGGACATCCCGCCGCGGTCCACGGCGTCGACGACGAGGCGGCGTCCAGCGGGATCGAGTGCGCAGTGCTCGCGCAGCTCGGTGTTCGAGAGAAGCGCATTGAGCGATCCGCGCTGATTCTGCCGCGCCCGCGCCGCGAGGACACGCTCGCGTACCGTAGCACTCGCTTCACCGGGCGCAGCACGCAGCAGTTCCTCTGATGTGAGTGCCGGCACCTCGATCTGAATATCAATCCTATCTAATACCGGCCCGCTCAGCCGCGCCGCATACTGCTGCAGCTCGGTCGGCGTGCATTTGCACCCACGCTTCGGATGGCCAAGCCAGCCACAAGAACAGGGGTTCATCGCCGCGGCGAGCAGCGCGCGGGCGGGGAAGCGGGCGAAGCCCGAGGCGCGGGCGATGGTGACCACACCCTCTTCGAGCGGCTGGCGCAGCGCGTCGAGCAGTCCGCGCGCGTACTCCGACAGCTCGTCGAGGAACAGCACGCCGTGATGCGCGAGCGACAGCTCGCCCGGCCGGGGCGGGGCGCCGCCGCCAATGAGCCCGGCGCGCGAGAGCGAGTGGTGCGGGGCGCGGAAGGGGCGCCGCGTCACGAGCCCGCGCCCGGGCGGCCTCAAGCCCGCGGCGGAGTGGAGCCGCGTCACGGTGAGCGCCTCGTCGGGCTCGAGCGGCGGCAGAATGCCGGGCAGGCGGCTTGCGAGCATGGACTTGCCCGAGCCCGGCGGTCCCACGAGCAGCAGGTGATGTCCGCCGGCGGCCGCGATCTCGAGCGCGCGCTTCGCGACTCGCTGGCCGCGCACCTCGCCCAGGTCGAGTGCGGCCGCGGGCTCGGGATCGGGGATGGCCGCGGCCTGGAATGCGATCTCGCCGCCGCGCAGCCAGTCCACCGCCTGGGCGAGGCTTGCGACCGGAAGCACGCTGAGCCCCGCGACCAGCGCGGCCTCGGGTGCCGCGGCCGCGGCGCACAGGAGCGTCGAGGCGCCGCTGCGCCACAGGCACTCGGCGAGCGAGAGCGTGCCGCGCACGCCGCGCAGCGACCCGTCGAGCGCCACCTCGCCCAGCGCCGCCACGCCCTCGAGCCGGCCGGAAGGGGCCTGCGAGGTGGCGGTGAGGATCCCGAGCGTGACGGCCAGGTCCGCCGAGGCGCCTTCCTTGCGGCGCTCGGCGGGTGCGAGGTTCACGGTCACACGGCGGTCGGGAAGCTGGAAGCCGGCGTTGCGCAGCGCGGGCCACACGCGATCGCGCGCTTCGCGCACCGAGGGATCGGGCAGGCCGATGAGCACGAACCCCGGCAGTCCCGGGCCGACATCCACCTCGCAATCGACCGGGAACGCTTCGAGCCCCCACAGCGCGGCGGTGCGCATGCGGCTCAACATGGCAAGACTCCGCGAGGGCGGACCGTGCGGGGGCGGATCGAGCGTGGCAGGGGCGACGAAGCAAAACGGCCCCGCTTGGGATCGGGGCCGACGGAGGAAAGCTAGTGCGAACCCGGGCGCCGGTCAAGCGCTACCGCTTGCGCGCGTGCCCTTCCAGGAACGCGCGCACTTGGGCGGCGAGCGCCTCGTCTCGCGCGCTCTCCGCGAGTGCGAGCGCGTGGCGTGCCTCGGCAGTGGCCTCCGCCCCGTGGCCCGCGCGGTCGAGCGCGAGCCCGAGAACGAAAGCCGCGCGGCCGTCGTCGGGCGCGAGGCGGCTTGCGATCCGGAACTCCCCGATCGCCTCCTCCGTCCGCCCGGCGGTCGCGAGCGCGTTGCCGAGGTTGAAGTGGGCCGGCGGGTAGCCGGGCTCGAGGGCGATGGCGCGGCGGTACTCGCTCATCGCCTCCTCCCAGGCCCCGGTCTCGAACAGGCGGCTCCCGAGCGCGTCGTGAAGGGTGGGCGTGCGCGGGGCCACCGCGACCAGGTGCCGGAAGTGCGTGAGCGAGTCGTGCCAGTTGCCGATCGCGGCACGGGTGCCGCGCGCCTCGAGTGCGGCGAGCGCCAGCGTCAGCAGCACGAGCCCCGCTCGCGGAAGCCCGCGCCCGCGCGTCCAGGCCGCCTTGATCCCCGCGGCGAGCACCATGAGCACCCCGGGCGCGGCGAAGTAGAGGTATTTGTCCGCGGCGGCGATGAAGACTCCGTTGACCGGCCGGAAGGTCGGGACGAGCGCCACGACGAAGAACACCCAGCCCGCGAGTGGCCACGGTGAGCGCCGCGCGCCCAGGGCGAGGCTGATCGTGAGCGCCGCGACACCGATCACGCCCGCGAGCACGAGGAGGTTCGAGAGCGCGTAGGGGTCGGGCGGCTCGTACACGCAGGCGAGTGTGCCGGGCCAGACGAGCTTCGAGACTTCGAAGGCGAGCGTCCAGGCGATCTGCCAGGCCCAGGAGCCGGGATCGGCGCGCGCGCCGGCGGGCACGACCAGCGTGCGCTCGAGCGAGAGCGCCGAGACGAACGTGAACGCGAGGGCGAGCAGCGCCCAGGGCCACTTCTCGGCGAGCGTGCGGGCCGAGAACCTGCGCAGCGGCCACAGGTCGAGCACGACGAGGAGGAGCGGGAGGGTGAGCACGGTGGGCTTGGAGAGCAGCGCGAGCAGATAGGCGGCGAGCGAAACGACCTTCGCGGCGCGCGAGCCCCTGCGGCAGGCCAGGAGGTAGGCAAGCAGCGAGGCGAATCCGAAGCACGCGGCGAGCAGAGTCTTGCGCTCCGTGATCCACGCCACGGGCTCGACCGTGAGCGGGTGGACGCCGAACAGGAGTCCCAGGGCGAGGGCCGCGGCCAGCGAGCCCGACAGGCGCTCGAGGATGAGCACGATGAGCGCCACACTCGCGAGGTGAAGGGCGAGGTTCGTGCGGTGGAACGGCGCCAGGTTCCCGGGACGTCCGCCCGCCGACCAGTCGAGCATGAGCGAGGTCATCGTGAGCGGCAGCGAGTAGCCGGGCACGCTCGAGGGCTCGAGCACCTCGGCGAAGAAACGCCCCACCGAGCCCCAGCCGGGCCGCGTGACGAGCGGATTCCGGGTCACGAACTGCTCGTCGTCGAGGCTCAGCGCCTGGGCCCCGAGCACGGGCCAGTGCACGGTGGTGACCACCCCGCACACGAGCAGGATCGCCGCCGCGCGCGCGAGCGGTCGCGCGGGACTCATGTCGTGCCCTGTACCCGTCGAGCGGCGTGACTCAGAACGGCCTCCTTTCGCAGCGCGGGCGGCCCAAGCTAGAGCCCGGGCGCATGCGGGTCAATCGCGGGAACCGGTCCGCGTGGAGCGTTCGCCGGGCTGGGGTACAATGCCGCACGCGCCCGCGCCGCGAGTACATCAAGCGCCCCGTCCAGGGAGGGACCTTGCCTCAATCCGCCGGACCGCTCTTCGACACCGCGAAATACACCGATCCGCAGCAGGTGCTCGAATCGGTGTTCGGCTACCCGAGTTTCCGCCCCGGGCAGCGCGAGATCATCGACGCGGTGCTCGCCGGGCGCGACTGCATCGGCGTCATGCCGACCGGCGCGGGCAAGTCGCTGACCTTCCAGCTGCCCGCGAAGATCCTGCCGGGCGCGGTGCTCGTGATCTCGCCGCTCATCTCGCTCATGAAGGACCAGGTGGATGCCCTCACGCGGCTCGGCTTCCGCGCCACGGTGCTCAACTCCACCGTCGAGTTCGAGGAGCGCCGCCGGCGACTCGCGGCGCTCAGGCGTGGCGAAGTCGAGATCCTCTACGTGGCGCCCGAAGGGCTCGAAGGATCGCTGCGCTCGCTCATCGCGGGCTGCCCGGTGAGCCTGGTCGTGGTGGATGAGGCCCATTGCATCAGCCACTGGGGGCACGATTTCAGGCCTTCGTATCGCCGGCTCGCGGGGCTCAAGGGCGAGCTCGGCGACCTGCCGGTGCTGGCGCTCACCGCCACCGCCACCCGCCGGGTGGCGGGCGACATCATCCAGCAGCTCGGCATGAAGCAGCCGGCGGGCTTCAAGGGCTCGTTCTTCCGCCCCAACCTCATCATCACCGCGCAGCGCAAGGGCGGCCCCGAGGGCACCCCCAAGCGCAACACGCGCCGCGACATCCTCGGCATCGTGCGGCGCCACGCGGGCGAGAGCGGCATCGTCTACTGCCTGAGCCGGCGCGCGGTCGATGGCCTGGCCGAATGGCTGCGCGCGCAGGGCGTGCGCGCGGTCCCCTACCACGCCGGGCTCGCCGACGAGACGCGCACTCGCCACCAGGACGCCTTCGCGCGCGACGAGGTGGACGTGGTCGTGGCGACGGTGGCCTTCGGCATGGGGATCGACAAGAGCAACGTGCGCTACGTCGTCCACCGCGACATGCCGAAGAGCATCGAGGCGTGGTACCAGGAGATCGGGCGCGCCGGCCGCGACGGGCTGCCGAGCGATTGCGTGCTGTTCTACTCGTGGGCCGACGTGATCGGCTTCGACGCCTTCCTCACCGAGATCGAGGATCCCGCGCAACGCGAGGAGACGCGCCGCAAGACCGTCGAGCTGTTCCGGCTCGTGGATCGCGGCGGGTGCCGCCACCAGAAGCTGGTGGGCTACCTCGACGAGGTCATCGAGCCCTGCGAAACGTCGTGCGACGTGTGCCTGAATCGCGGCATCGATGCGCTGGTCGCCCCCGGCGGGCAGCTGACGGTCGAGCGCGCGGTGGCGCGCGGCCGAGCCCCGGGGAGCGAGCCCGCCGGCGACCTCGATCCCGCCCTGTTCGAGCGGCTGCGGGCGCTTCGCAAGCGGCTCGCCGACGCCGAGGGTGTACCCGCCTACATCGTGTTCAGCGATGCGGTGCTGCGCCAGATGGCCGAGCATCGGCCGCGCACGCGCGAGGGACTGCTCGCGCTCTCGGGCGTGGGGCCGGTCAAGCTCGAGCGCTACGGCGCGGAGTTTCTCGCGGCGCTGCGCGACGCCTAGCGCCGCTGCCGGGGGCGGCTTCCGCCACGCCCGTCCCTTTTGACGCTCGCCGGACACATCGCCGCGCCCCGGGCCCCAAGCTCCCCGGCATGTCATCCAGGATGAGGATTGCGACGTGGCTGGTGGCGCTCGCGCTCGCCGGCTGCTCGCGGCCCGGCGCGGAGCGCGCGCCGGTGGCGGGCCCGGCGGCGCTCCACGCTCCGCCGATCGTTCCGGTCAGCGCGTCCGCGATCCTCGAACGGGCCGCGCGGCCCGGGGCGCGCGCGACGCTGGTCAACGTATGGGCCACCTGGTGCGGGCCGTGCCGCGAGGAGTTCCCGGGCCTGCTCAAGGTGGCCCGCTCGCGCGCGGGCGATGGGCTCAGGCTCATGCTGGTCTCGGCCGACTTCGACGACCAGGAGCCCGCGGTGCGCGACTTCCTCGCCGCGCGCGCCGTGACCGACACGGCGTTCCTCAAGACCGGCGACGACATGACCTTCATCAACACGCTGAGCCCGAAGTGGTCGGGGGCACTGCCGGCCACGTTCATCTATGATGGTGGCGGACGGCTGGTGGCGTTCTGGGAGGGCATGGCCGACGAGGCCCGCTTCCAGCGCGCCGTGGACCAGGCGCTCGCCGCGCACCCACCCGAGGGAGAATCCCAACCATGAACGCCATGCGCCCGCTCGTCTTCTCGCTGGGCCTCGTCGCGGCCACGCTGGGCCCGGCGAGCGCCGCCCCCACGGCCGACCCGCTCCCCGCCGCGGAGCCCGATCAGCAGTTCACGATCGGGCAGCCCGCGCCCATGATGGACACGCGCATGAAGGGCGTCAGCGGCACCGACCTCTCGATCGCCGAGGTCGCGGGCTCGAAGGGAACGCTCGTCATCTTCACCTGCAATCACTGCCCGTGGGTCAAGCTGTGGCAGACCCGCATCGCCGCGATCGGCAACGCGGCGATGAAGCGCGGCGTGGGCGTGATCGCCATCAACTCGAACGATCCGGCGGCCTACGCCGAGGACGGCATGGACGAGATGAAGGCGCGCGCGAAGAAGCTCGGCTTCAAGTTCCCCTACGTCGTGGACGCGACCTCGGACGTGGCCCGCGCCTTCGGCGCGACCCACACCCCGGAGGCCTACCTGCTCGACCCGCAGGGCAACCTGCTCTATCACGGCGGGGTGGACGACAACGCCCGCGATGAGAAGGCGGTCAAGCAGCCCTGGCTGCGCGATGCCGTCGATGCGATCGTGAGCGGCAAGCCCATTCCGCTCGCCGAGACCAAGGCGCTGGGGTGCAGCATCAAGTTCCGCGAGAAGGGCTCGAGCTAGGTCCGGAAACGCCGAGGCCCCCGGAGCTTCTCCGGGGGCCTCGTTGCTGCCCGGCCGCGGACGCTGCGGGCTTCAGCGCCCGCCGCTCATGACCGTCGCGTCGGGCGCGGGGATCGCCAGCATGTCGCAGGCGATGCGCGTGAAGCCTCCCTCGGGAAGCCGGCGCCGCTCGAGCCCGCGCACCCGGCCGGCCCGGTCCACGATGAACCACCCGGGGGCCGCCCGCACCGTCGGCGGGCCAACCAGGTTGAACTGGGACGCGATCGCGCCCTGCGGATCGGCGATCACCGGATAGCCCAGCCTCAGCCGGTGGGCCATCGCCGCCGTCGTGCCCGTGCGGCGGTCGAGTACCGCCACCGGGATGACGCCCACGCTGTAGAGTGAATCGCGCTCGCCCTCCAGGACGCGCAGCTCGTCCTCGGTGGGGACGAACACCAGCATGACGCTGCCGTGATCGAGGAGCTGGTGGAACTTGAGCCACTCCCCGGACTCGGTCTGGTACGAGAAATCCGGCGCCTGATCGCCGAGCTGGACGATGGACGGCCCGGGTTCGACGGCGGTGAGCCAGCCGCGCTCGACGGGACTGGTGTCCTCGAGCGCCGGACGAGTGGTCCGGGTCACACTATCCGACAGGCAGAGGGAAGAGGTCGTGGCCAGCAGGCCCACGGCCAGCATGATGGGATGACACTTCACGGGATCCTCCGAGTCCTGGGGGTCGACCGAAGCACTCGAGAGCGAAGCAGTGCGTGTCATTCATATCGGCTCTGGGGTCGGAAAAGTTGAGGCCCGGAGCGCCGTAACTGCGCCCCGGGCATCAAGATACGTGCAATTAGAAACCTGTGACTGCGAATTGCGTGAGGCGTCCAATTTCCTCGGGCGGGAGCGACTGGCCGGAGAATGCAATGCGCACGATTCCCTCCCGATCGAGCACCAGAAATCCCGGCACGGTTTTCTGGTGCAGGGAGTCGAAGAGGCCGTACATGGTGGAGATTTCGCCGGTCACGTCGGCGAGCATGAGCGGGACGCTGTCGCGCGCGGCGTAGGTGTCGAGCGTGCGCGCCTTCTCGTGGCACACGCCCACGATCGCCACACCGATCTGGCGCATGGCGTCCGAGATCTCGCGCACGCCCACGAACTGATCGCGCCGGTCCGTGAACACCATGAGCACCCAGTCGCCGCGCATCCGCGACAGCCGGACCGGCACGCCGTGGGAGCTGTCGAGCTCGAAATCGGGCGCGAGATCGCCGATGTAGACGTGCCCGCTGATGCCGAGCTGGGCGTGCGGATTGCGCGCCGAAGCCTCACGCTCGACGCTGGGCGGCGGCGGATTCGACTTGGGATTGTCCTGGGCGAGGGCGGGCGCGGCCAGGGCAAGGACGAGCAGTGCCGCCTGTGCGAACATTCTCTTCATGGCGCCTCCTCGATCAAGGTCGTCTCAGCCCGGGGTATGCCTCCTCATCTAGAGGGCGCGCGGTGCGGCGAGCCGCATGGACTCGACCGCATCCCGGACCGCGCGCAGGTTCGCAGCCGGCGTCCCGGGCGGAATCGAGCAGCCGGGGGCCACGAGCCAGCGCCGGCCTCCGGTCTGTTCGCGCGCCACCCGGAACTCTTCGAGCACTGCATCGGGGCTCGCCTCCTGAAGCGCGCTGTCCTGCCCGATGCCGCCCATGACGGCGGCCCCGAGCCGGGAGAGCGCCACGGCGAGCGAGGGATTCGTGGGATCGGTCGCGGCCCACGAGAAGGCCGCCACCGGGTAGTCCGAGAGCGCAAGCAGGAGGTTGCGCCGCTTGCAGACGTGGAGCACGTTGAACCGGGCGCGCGCGGCCGCGGCGAGCACGCGCAGGTCGCCCGCGCGCGCCCAGGTGCGGTACTCCTCCTCGCTCAGGAGATCCTCGGAGGCCCAGTCCACGGTCGCGAGAAAGATGCCGTCCGCGCCCGCATCGAGGAGCCGCGGAACGTAGGCCTCGAACGTCGTGGTCACCGCCTCGAGCGCCGCGCGCACCAGCTGGGGATGCGTGCGCATGGCCGCGCGCAGCTCGGCGGGCTCGCGCACCATCTCGCCCAGGACCGCGAGCGGCGTGAAGACCGTCTCGAGGATGGGAACGTCCGCGGGCAGGGCGGCACGCAGCAGGCGCACGGCCTCGATCTGCTCGCCGAGTGCGCCTTCATCCGGGGCGCGCGGCCCGATCCGGGCCCAGTCCCCGGGCTCGCGCACCGCGCAGGTCTCGAGCACGGGCTTCTCGTCCGGACGGCCGCTGTAGCGGTAGCGCACGCCCCAGGGCTCGACGTGGTAATGCTTGCGCGGGTTGAGCTTGATCCAGTCCCAGTCGTAGGCGCGCTGGAACTCGAGCGTCGCATCCACCAGATCGCGCGCGGAGGATTCGCGGTGGTAGAAGTGGCCCCAGAAGGAAACCGGCGGGCGGTCCACGGGTTTGCCTGCCAGGGCGGCCCACACCCGGTCACGCCGATTCAAGAGGCTCCCCCCGCGGGTTCAGAGCACGCCGCTCCCGGTCGGTCGAACGGGAAAGCGCTGAAGAGGAGTTCATGCCCACCTTATCTACCATCATTATGACACCCCGGCGTGGGGACACAAACGCCCGACCCTTGTCATTCGTGGCCGCGCGCCCTAGCGTGGGCTCATGGCTCCCGACGCTTGCCCGCGCCGGCCGCAACCCGCGGCCCGGCTGGTGGTTGGCCCCCGCCGCGCCCTGCGCGTCGCGTGCTGCGCGGGGCTGGCGTGGATGGCGCTCAGTGCCCCGGCCTGCGGCCCCGGGCACCCGCGCGAGTCGCGGCCGCAGCCGCTCGCGCTCTCGGTGCGGGCGAGTGCCGATACCGGCAGGATGGAGCACCTCGAGATTCGCCCGCCGCGACCGGCTCGCGCCTGGCTGGCGCGCGTGACCCCGTCGCCTCCCGGAACGCTCTCCCCCCCGCTACCGGAAGCCGGCCCGGACACGGTGCCGCCGCTTCCCGAGTCGCCCCCCGCGCTCGCCGTCGAGGCCGGGCTCATGCCGCCGGTCCTGCGCGAGGCGGTGCTCCTCGTGCTGCCACGCGGGCCCGAGCGCCCGGGGCCCGGCCGCTTCGAGGCGGTCGAGCTCGACGTGCGGGTGAACGAGACCGGCGAGGTCACGGACGTGATGGGCGCCGGCGGGAGCGCCGATTCGGCGCTGATCGAAGCCGCGAGCGCGTGCGCGCGGCGCATGCGCTTCTATCCCGCGCGCCGCGGCGGCGAGCCGGTGGCGGTGTGGTGCCGGCAGCGCTTCGACTTCGGTCCGGGCGGAGCCGCGCAGCCGTGAGGGGCGCGCGCGCGCGACTCCTCGCGGGGCTCGCCCTGGCGGTGCTCGGTACTACGGCTCTGGGCTGCAGCCCCTCGGACCGGCCGATTCGCGCCCTGCTGCGCGCCCGTGTGGATCCCGCCCGGCGCGGCGGCGACGCGCTCCAGCCGCTGGTCGCGCGTTTTTATCGCGAGCGCGAGTTCAGGCCGGGATGGACCTCGGCCATCGGGGCGCGGCGCGAGGCGTTCGAGCTCGAGGTCGCGCTCGACCGTGCCGCGCAGGAGGGGCTGACCCGCAATCCGGCGGAAGCGCGCCGCATCAAGGAGCTGCTCGCGCTCCTGAGGCCCAGCATCTTCGGCCCGGTGCCCGAGCCACGCCGGCTCGCCGAGCTCGACGTGCTGCTCACCCGCAGCTACTTCGCGGGGGCGGCCCAGATCCTGGGCGGGCGGGTGCGCGCGCGCGACCTGCCGATCGACTGGCGCACCGGACCCCGCCAGGTCGACCTGGTGCGGACCCTCGAGGAATCGCTGCGCCAGCGACGCGTGATCGGACTGTTGCGCCGGCTCGAGCCGCGGCATCCGGACTACGTCGCGCTGCGCGCCGCGTTCGAGCGCTATCGCGCGCTCGCCAAGCAGGGCGGCTGGCGCGCGGTGCGGCCGGGAGCGCCCCTGGGCCTGGGCCGCGAGAGCGCGCGCGTGGCGGAGCTGCGCGCCCGGCTCGCGGCCGAGGAGGATCTGGGTCCGCCACCCACCGACAGCCTGCGCTTCGACGAGGGCCTGAGGCAGGCGGTGCTGCGCTTCCAGCGCCGCTACGGGCTCGACACCACCGGGGTCGTTCGCGCCGATGACATCGCGGCGCTCGATGTGCCCGCGGCCGAGCGCGCGCACCAGATCGAGCTCAACCTCGATCGCTGGCGCTGGCTGCCCGACTCGCTCGGCGAACGCCACGTGCTCGTCAACATCCCGGAGTTCATGCTGCGGGTGATCGAGCACGACCGGACCGTGGCGTCGATGCGCGTGGTCGTGGGCAAGCACTCGTGGCCCACCCCGGTGTTCAGCGCCCAACTGCGCTACGTCGTGTTCAACCCGCTGTGGAACGTGCCGGCGACCATCGGCGCGAAGGAGGTGCTGGTCGAAGCCCAGAAGGACCCCGACTATCTGGCGCGCAACGACATTCGCGTGTACGAGGGCACGGGCCCCGACGCGCCCGAGATCGACCCGGCTTCGATCCGCTGGGGCATGCTGTCGCCCGAGGATCTGCCCTACACCTTCCGCCAGGATCCCGGGCCCGCGAACCCGGTGGGCCACGTCAAGTTCATGTGCCCGAATCCCTTCAACGTCTACCTGCACGACACGCCCAGCAGCCAGTATTTCCGCCGCATCGAGCGCGCCTTCAGCCACGGCTGCGTGCGGGTCGAGAAGCCGCTCGTGCTGGCGGAATACGTGCTGGGCGGGCGGCCCGAGTGGGACCGCAAGGGGATCGCGGCCGCGATCGACACCAGCCGCAACCAGGCGGTCACGGTGCCCGAGCCGCTCCCGGTCCACTTCTTCTATTTCACCGCCTGGGTGGACGAGCAGGGGGAGGTCGAGTTCCGACGCGATATCTACGGGCTCGACGACCTGCTCGACAAGGCGCTCCGGGGCGAGCCGCTGCCGACTCGCGAGGCGCTCGATCAGGAGCGGGACCAGAACTCCCGGGTGCGCGAGATCTCGAACTTCTCGGACCGGTAGAGCGCGATCGCGGACTCGTTCTCGCCGTCCACGCCCAGCTCGACGGACGTGCACTCCATGCGCTCGAGCCACGCGACCCCCCAGCGCAGGAGCGCGCGCCCCAGGCCGATGCCGCGCGCTCGGCGCACCACGCCCAGCAGGGCGACCTCGCCCTCGCGGCCCCGGATCGCGTTCCGGCAGTAGCCCACGCAGCGGCCGTCGCGGTAGGCGAGCATCAGACCGTCGGGCCGGAAGCTGCGCATCCGGGCGAGCTCGCGGGTGTGCTCGATCGTCGAGGCGACGTAGTGGTAGTGCTGGGCGAACGAGTCGTTGTAGGTATCGGTGTAGATGCGCAGCGCCTCGTCGCTGCCGTCGAAGAGGCGGGGCTCGATACCGGCCGGCCAGGCCGCGACCGGGGGATTCCCGAGCGCGCGCGTCATCTTCCAGAAGGTGCGCGCGTACTCGAAGCCATGGTGGGCCGCGAAGCCGGCGGCGCTCTCGTTTGGAACCCAGGCGCTCATGCACAGCTCGCCGATGTTGCGCCGCTCGCGCTGCTCCGCCAGGCGCGCGAGGCAGGTTTCCAGCAGTGCGGTGCCGATCCCCCGGCGACGGTGCGGCCCCAGGACGCCGAGCCGGATCATGACCCAGGCGTGGGCGGTCGAGGGCAGGACGAGGGTGAACAGGTAGCCGACCGGCACGCCGTCCACCTGGGCGAGCCAGCGCAGCTCGAAGTCCCCGAACGGGTCCACCCAGGAGTCCTCGAGCGTGCCCGGGGTCGCGAGCAGCGAGAACTCGTCGAGAAGCGTGGGGTGGGTGATGAGCCCGCGCACCACCTCGATGTCTTCCTTGCGGCACGGAACGATGGAGTGGGACATGGGCGCCGAGCCTAGGAGGGCGCCCTGTGCCCGGTCAAGACGCGGGGGGTTTTTGACCCCCGCGGCGGGCGCGGTGTAGCGTCGGCGAGATGGCGGCCAGCTTCGATCCCGGAACCCTGCGCGGCATCGTCCAGCGCTTCGCCGGCCGCCGCATCGCGGTGCTCGGCGACTGCATGCTCGACCGGTACCTGTGGGGGCGCGTCGACCGCATCTCGCCCGAGGCGCCGGTGCCGGTGGTCGAGATCGAGCGCGAGAGCGAGGCCCTGGGCGGATCGGGCAACGTCGCCGCGAACCTCAAGTCGCTGGGCGCCGAGCCGGTCCTCATCGGGGTGGTGGGCGCGGACGACGACGGACGCCGGCTCAAGGGCGCCTTCGAGGCGCGCGGGCTCGACATCCGCGCCGTGATCGAGGACCCGGCGCGGCCCACCACGGTCAAGACCCGCATCATCGCCCACTCCCAGCAGGTCGTGCGCGCCGACCGCGAATCGCGCCTCGACCTCGCGGGGGCCCCGCTCGAGCGCCTGCTCGCGGCCATCGAGCGCGAGTTGCCGCGCTGCGAGGCGCTGGTCGTGAGCGACTACGGCAAGGGCGTCATCCACCCGCGCGTGCTCAAGGGGGCCCTCGAGGCCGCGCGCCGCATGCCGGTGGCGGCGGGGGCGCGCGCCGGAGCGGGCCGCGAGCCCGGCATCCCGGTGTGCGTGGATCCCAAGGAGAGCCACATCGACGCCTACCGCGGCGTGAGCATCATCACCCCCAATCAGCACGAGGCCGGGCTCCTCCAGGGGCGGCGCATCCGGGACGACGCGAGCCTCATGGAGGCGGGCTGGGGGCTTCAGCAGCGCCTCGATGCCGAGGCGGTCCTGGTCACGCGCGGTCCCGACGGCATGAGCCTGTTCGAGCGCGGCGGCCGCTATACCTACCTGCCGACCGAGGCGCGCGAGGTCTACGACGTCACCGGCGCGGGCGACACGGTGGTGAGCGTGGTGGCGCTGGCGCTGGCCGCGGGGGCCGACTTCCCCAGCGCCTGCGCGCTCGCGAACCACGCCGCGGGAATCGTCATCCGCGAGGTCGGGACCGCCTCGTGCACGCCCGCCGAGCTGCTGGCCTCGATCGAGGGCGCGCGGCCGTGAGCGCGGCGCTGATCCCGGCGTCGTCCCGCGCGGCGATCGAGGGCTGGCGGGCCGCGGGCGAGACCATCGTGTTCACGAACGGCGTCTTCGACCTGCTCCACCGCGGGCACGCGGAGTACCTCGAGGAGGCGGCGAACCTCGGCGACCGGCTGGTCGTGGGCGTGAACTCCGACGCCTCGGTGCGGCGCCTCAAGGGCCCCACGCGTCCGATCGTTCCGGGGGAGGAGCGCGCGGAGCTCGTGGGGGCGCTGGCGTGCGTGGACGCCGTGGTGCTGTTCGACGACGACACGCCCGAGCGGCTCATCCGCGAGCTGCGCCCGCAGGTGCTCGTGAAGGGCGGTGACTGGGCGCTCGAGACCATCGTCGGGCGCGAGTTCGTCGAATCGCTGGGGGGGCGCGTGCTGAGCATCCCGCTGCGCGAGGGCTTGAGCACCTCGAACCTCATCGAGCGCATCCTGGCGGGGCGGAGCGCGCTCGACCCATGAGCCTCACCGACCGCGATCTGCTGCGCCACGCGCTCGCCGTGCTCGCCTATCGCGGCGCCAAGCCGCTGTGCGACGCCCCGGCTTCGTTCGCGAGCTTCGACTCGGGCGGCGGGCACACGCCGCTCGTGATCCTCGCGCACCTCGGCGACCTGCTCGACTGGGCGCTCTCGCACGCGCGCGGCCAGGGGCGCTGGAAATCGGATTCGCCCGGGAGCTGGGAGGCCGAATCGGCGCGCTTCTTCGCCGCGCTCGCGGCCCTCGATGCCTATCTCGCCTCGGACGCCCCGCTCGGGGCCGAGACCACGCGCCTGCTCCAGGGGCCGATCGCCGACGCGCTCACCCACGTGGGCCAGCTCATGATGCTGCGCCGGATGTCGGGCGCCCCGGTCTACGGGGAGAACTACTTCGTGGCCGACATCGTGACCGGGCGCGTGGGCCCCGAGCAGTCGCCGCCCAAGCGGCCGTTCTAGGCGCGGGGCCGGCCCGGGGCCCCACCCCGCGTCCCCGAGGTCGCGGGCCGCGCCGGCGGGCCGCGCGCCGCTTCCCGCTTGCGTCCCCGGGCCGCTCCCCTTAACCTTCCCCGTCCTTTGCCCAGGCTGCTCGGGCTCGCGGGCGCGGTCCCCCCACGATCACATGACTCCCGGCCCGCTTCGGGGCCCTGGAGACCGGCCATGACAGAGAAGTTCCAGAACGCGATCGGCGGCCGCTGGGTTCCGGCGCGCTCCGGCAAGACATTCCAGAATCGCAACCCCGCCACCGGCGAGGTGATCGGCGAGTTCCCCGCCTCGGGCCCCGAGGACGTGAACGACGCGGTCGAGGCGGCGCGCAAGGCGTACCGAACCTGGCGGCTCGTGCCCGCCCCGCGGCGCGCCGAGATCGTCTTCCGCGCCGGCGAGATCATCCGCGCCCGCAAGGAGGATCTCGCCCGGGCGATGACGCGCGAGATGGGCAAGATCCTGATCGAGACGCGCGGCGACGTGCAGGAAGGCATCGACATGGCCTACCTCGCGGCCGGCGAGGGGCGGCGCATGTACGGCGTCACCACCCCGAGCGAGATGCCCAACAAGTGGGCCATGTCGGTGCGCGCGCCGATCGGGGTGGTGGGCGTCATCACGCCCTGGAACTTCCCGTTCGCGATTCCCTCCTGGAAGCTCATGCCCGCACTGGTCGCCGGCAACACCGCGGTGTTCAAGCCCGCCGGCGACACCCCCGAGACGGCCTGGCACTTCACGCGCATCTTCGAGGAGGCGGGGCTGCCGCCCGGCGTGCTCAATCTGGTGTTCGGCTCCGGCTCCCAGGTGGGCAGCCCGCTGGTCGAGCACCGCGGCGTCCCGGCGCTGTCGTTCACCGGATCGACCGAGGTCGGGCTCGGCATCAATGCGATCGCGGGCCGGCTCGGGAAGCGCGTGACGCTCGAGATGGGCGGCAAGAACGCGATCATCGTCCTGGAGGACGCCGACCTCGACCTGGCGACCGACGCGATCGTGTGGAGCGCCTTCGGCACCACCGGCCAGCGCTGCACCGCGTGCAGCCGCGTCCTGGTGCACGAGCGCGTGCACGACGCCCTGGCCGAGCGGGTCGCGGCGCGCGCCCGCAAGCTCAAGCTCGGCGACGGGCTCGATCCCGCGACCGAGGTGGGCCCGCTCGTCAACGCGACCCAGGTCGAGACGGTCGAGAAGTACGTCGCCATCGGCCGCGGGGAGGGCACGCTCGCCGCGGGCGGCGAGCGCGCGGCCGAAGGACCTCTCGCCCGGGGCCACTTCTACAAGCCCACGGTATTCACCGGGGTCAAGGCCGACGCGCGCATCGCGGTCGAGGAGATCTTCGGGCCGGTCCTGGCGTTCGTGAAGGTGCGCGGCCTCGAGGAGGCGGTCGAGGTCAACAACGCCTCGTCCTACGGGCTCTCGAGCTCGATCTTCACCGCCGACGTGAACCGCGCCTTCGCCGCCATGCGCGACCTCGACACCGGGATCGTATACGTCAATCACGGCACGACCGGCGCCGAGACCCATCTGCCCTTCGGCGGCACGCGCGGCACGGGCAACGGGCACCGCGAGGCGGGTCACACGATGCTCGACCCGTTCACCGAATGGAAGAGCATCTACGTGGATTTCAGCGGCCGCCTGCAGCGGGCGCAGATCGACAACGTCCAGGGCTAGCCGGGGGACCTCCGTGAACCTTCACGAATACCAGGCCAAGGAGCTGTTCGCCCGCTTCGGGCTGCCGGTGCTGCCGGGCCAGGTCGCGGCGAGCGCCGAGGAGGCGCGCGACATCGCGGCCTCGATCGGCGGCACCGTCGTCATCAAGGCCCAGGTGCTGGTGGGCGGGCGCGGCAAGGCGGGGGGCGTGAAGCTCGCGCACAGCCCGGAGGAGGCGTTCGAGCGCGCCGCGGAGATCCTCGCGCTCACGATCAAGGGCCTGCCGGTGCGCAAGGTCCTGGTCGCGCAGGCCGCCGACATCGCGCGCGAGCTCTACCTCTCGATCGTGCTCGACCGCAGCCGCAAGCTGCCGCTCGTCATGCTCTCGGCCGCGGGCGGCGTGGACATCGAGGAGGTCGCACGCACGAGCCCCGGCAAGATCGTGCGCATGCCGATCCCGCTCGAGGGCCTGCGCTCCTACCAGGCGCGCGCCCTGTTCCAGCCGCTGCTCGAGAATCCCGCGCTGGTCTCCCAGGCCACCCATATCCTGCTCAAGCTGTGGCGCGTCTACCAGGAGGGCGACTGCTCGCTGGCCGAGATCAATCCGCTCGCGATCACGCCCGATGGCCGGGTGCTGGCGCTCGACGCCAAGGTCATCCTCGACGACAACGCCGAGTTCCGGCACCGCGAGTGGGAGACCTGGCGCGACCCCGACGAGGAGACGCCGGCCGCGCGCCTGGCACGCGAGAAGGGGCTGTCCTACGTCAAGCTCGACGGCGACATCGGCTGCGTCGTGAACGGCGCCGGGCTTGCGATGGCGACCATGGACCTCATCAAGCACTACGGCGGGGAGCCCGCCAACTTCCTCGACATCGGCGGCTCGTCGAATCCCGACAAGGTCACGGCCGCCCTCAAGATCATCGCCGGCGACGGGGGAGGCCGCATCCGCGCCATCCTGTTCAACATCTTCGGCGGGATCACGCGCTGCGACGATGTCGCCAACGGCATCGTCCAGTCGCTCGAGCAATCGCCGCTCGCGGTGCCGCTCGTCATCCGGCTCACCGGGACCAATGAGGAGCTGGCGCGCAAGATCCTCTCCGATCACGGGCTCCCGGCCACGACCAGCATGGACGAAGGGGTGCGCACGGTGATCGCCCGCGCCCAGGAGGTGACGGCGTGAGCATCCTGATCGACAAGAGCACCCGCCTGATCGTCCAGGGGATCACCGGCCGCGACGGCGCCTTCCACACCCAGCAGATGATCGCGTACGGCACCCGGGTGGTCGCCGGGGTGACCCCCGGCAAGGGCGGGGGCAAGACGCACGGCATCCCGGTCTACGACAGCGTCGCCGAGGCGGCGCGCGCGACCCGGGCGAACGCCAGCATCATCTACGTGCCGGCGCCCGCCGCGGCCGACGCGATCTACGAGGCGGCCGACGCCGGGCTCGGGCTCATCGTGTGCATCACCGAGGGGGTGCCGGTGCGCGACACGCTCGGCGCCTACCACCACGTCGCCGGCCTGCGCGCGGCGTCGGGGAACGGCACCCCGCGGCTGGTCGGGCCCAACTGCCCGGGCCTCATCAGCCCCGGGCTCTCGAAGGTCGGCATCCTGCCCGGCCACATCTGCAAGCCCGGCCCGGTGGGCCTGGTGTCGCGCAGCGGAACCCTGACCTACGAGGTCGTCCACCAGCTCACGCGCGCCGGACTCGGGCAATCGACCTGCCTGGGGATCGGCGGCGATCCGGTCATCGGCACCAACTTCATCGACGCTCTGGGGCTGTTCGAGGCCGACCCGCAGACCGAGGCGATCGTCCTGATCGGCGAGATCGGCGGCAGCGACGAGGAGGAGGCGGCGCACTTCATCAAGCGCCACGTCCACAAGCCGGTGGTGGCGTTCGTCGCTGGTCAGACCGCCCCGCCGGGGAAGCGCATGGGCCATGCGGGCGCCATCATCTCGGGCGGCACCGGCACCGCGGTCGAGAAGATGGCCGCCTTCGAGGCCGCCGGGGTCCCGGTGGCGCGCATTCCGTCGGAGATTCCCCGCCTGATCGCCGAGGCGCTCGAGCGCCGCCGCCGCGCCCCCTCGCGGAGCCCTTCGGGCGCGCGGGCCCGGGCCCGGTCGCGCAACG
>JBGQIE010000037.1:0-19735 GCA_041498315.1 Candidatus Eiseniibacteriota bacterium | reverse complement strand
GGGCCCCGCCAACATGGGCGGGCGCATCTCGGACTTCGCGGTGGTCGAGAAGCGCACGGCCACGTTCTACGCCGCGACCGGGACCGGCGGCCTGTTCAAGAGCACGAACCTCGGCACCACGTGGAGCGCGGTGTTCGACAAACAGCCGGTGCAGTCGATCGGCGCGGTCGCGGTGTGGCAGAAGAATCCCGACGTGGTGTGGGTCGGCACCGGCGAGGCCAACAGCCGCAACTCCTCCTCCTGGGGGGACGGCGTCTACCGGTCGGATGACGGCGGGGATCACTGGCGTCACCTCGGTCTCGAGGCGACCAGCGCCATCGCCCGCGTCGTCACGGATCCGGCCGACAGCAATACGATCTACGTCGCGGCCCTGGGCCGGCTGTGGGGCGACAACCCCGAGCGCGGCGTGTTCGTGACCCGCGATGGCGGCCGCACCTGGCAGCACACGCTCAAGGTGGACGCGCGCACCGGCGCCTGCGACCTGGTCATGGACCCCTCGGATGCCAGGGTGCTCTACGCCGCGATGTACGCGCGCCGCCGCACGCCCTGGTCGTTCACCGGCGGCGGCACGACCGGCGGGGTGTACCGCAGCCGCGACGCCGGACGCTCGTGGACCAAGCTCGCGGGCGGGTTGCCGCTCCAGACCGGCCGCATCGGGCTCGACATCTATCGCAAGAATCCGCGCGTGGTGTTCGCGGTCGTCGAGTCGGACGAAGGCGGGCACCTGGCCGAGTTCGAGGACAAGAGCCGCGCCGGCGGGGTGTTCCGCAGCGACGACGGGGGGGACCACTGGACCCGCCTGAGCCCCTACACCCCGCGCCCGTTCTACTTCAGCCAGATCCGGGTGCAGCCCGACGACGAGCAGCGCCTCTACCTGCTCGGCACCGACCTGTGGATCTCGGACGACGGCGGGCACACCTTCCGCGCGGGCGGCGCCAAGGATCTGCACCCGGACTGCCACGCGATGTGGATCGATCCCGGCAACGGCGACCGGGTCATGCTCGGCACCGACGGCGGCGTGTTCGTGAGCCACGACCGCGCGGCGACCTGGGACTTCCTCAACAACCTGGCGATCGGCGAGTTCTACAACCTGGCCGTGGACTTTCGGGATCCCTACTGGATCTGCGGCGGGCTCCAGGACAACCAGAGCTGGTGCGGCCCGAGCCGCACCCGGTTCGAGCCCGAGCCGTTCCTGGGCGAGCCCGCGCACGCCGGCATCCTCAACGACCAGTGGTTCTGCCTGGGCGGCGGCGACGGATTCCACGTCGCGATCGACCCGGGCAATCCCGACATCGTGTACTACGAGTCCCAGGGCGCCTACATCAACCGGCTCAACCTCGCCAGCGGCAAGGAGCGCGCGTTGCGGCCCTCGAACAAGGAAGGCGAGCCCGTGTTCCGCTTCAACTGGAACTCGCCGTTCCTGATCTCGCCGCACGATTCGACCGTGCTGTGGCTGGGAGGAAACCACGTCTTCCGGCTCTACGATCGCGGCGACCGCTGGGAGATGGTGAGCCCCGACCTGACCACCGCCGACCCGCGCAAGATGGCGACCGGCGGCTCCGCGGCCGAGACCCACTGCACGGTCGTGACGCTCACCGAGTCGCCGCTCGCGAAGGGGCTGCTGTGGGCGGGCACCGACGACGGCCGGCTGTGGATGACGCGGGATGCGGGCGGACACTGGACCGAACTCACCGGCAACCTGCGGGGCGTGCCGCCGGGGCTCTACATGAGCCGCATCGAGGCCTCGCACTTCGACCCCGGCACCGCCTACCTGGCGGTGGACGGCCATCGCACCGACGACTTCCGGGTGTGGCTGCTCGCGACCCACGACTACGGGCGCACCTGGACGTCGATCGCCGGCGATCTGCCCGCCGGGATCCCGGTCAAGGTGGTGCGTGAGGACCTCGCGAACCGCGACCTGCTGTTTGCGGGCACCGAGCGCGGCGCCTTCATGACGCTCGACGGCGGCCGGCGCTGGATGAAGCTCGATCGCGGGGTGCCGGCGGTCGCGGTGGACGACATCCTCATCCACCCGCGCGAGCGCGACCTCATCATCGGCACCCATGGGCGCAGCATCTACGTGCTCGACGACATCTCGGCCTGGGAGCACTGGACCCCGCGCGCGCTGCGCGACTCGGCCACGTTCTTCCCGCCGCGCCCGGCCACCGCGTTCCTCGCGCGCACCTGGAGCGGGCTGTGGGGACAGCGCGCCTTCCGCGCCAAGAATCCGCCCTTCGGAGCCTTCTTCGATTACTTTATCACGCGCTCGAACGGCGAGGACGTGAGCCTGGCGGTGGCCGACAGCGCGGGGAAGACCGTGCGGCGGCTCTCGGGTCCGGGCACCCCGGGCCTCCATCGCGTGGTCTGGGACCTGCAGCGCGACCCGCTCACCCGCATCTCCAGGCCGGAGTGGAACGACCAGCCCGAGTTCGTGCGACCCGGCCCCTACACGGTCACGCTCACCCCGGCGGAGGGCGCCGCGCTCAAGCAGACGCTGGTCGTCAAGCTCGCGCCCGGGGTGGCCGACCCGGGGTTCTAGCGCCGCCGGCCCTCGACCGGGCGATTTGCAATCGCCGGGGGTGGGAGCCTTCGTTTGGTGCGAATAAACAGGCCGGCTCGATCGCGCCGCCTCGAGTCGGCTTGATTACTTCTGGACGTTGGCAGCCCCCGTTTCGTATTCTCATCAGGCTTCGGCTGCAGCGGTCCATAAGAGTTGTGACGCGAGACCCGTAGGTCGCTCTTCCCCACCCCACGAGAGAGGTTCACGCCATGACCTTGACACCCCGCTTCGTCCTCCGGTCGCTGGCTGCCCTGGTGGCCGTCGCCCTGCTCTTCTCGACCACGCCCGGCGAGCGCCTCGCGGCCTCGGTGCGCGGTCAGGCGGGCACCAAGCTCGCGCGCGCGGGCCAGCCGGCCCAGCTTGCGAGCGCAGTCGAACGTGAACGGGAGCGTGAAGCCCGCGCCGGCGCCGGCCCCCGCGAGCTTCCCGGCCGGATCAACCGCGAGCCGGTGGGCCGCGACCGCGTGGTCGTGCCGCCGATGCCGGGGCCGATCGCGGCACCGGGCGGCGGCGTGTACGTGCCGCGCTCGCTGGCCGAGATTCCTTTCTTCCAGGAGCCGGGCCCGGTCGCGGACGATCCCGCGGGCGAGCTCACCGGCGACGGCCTGGTCGCGCGCACGTCGCGCGCGGCCCAGCCCCTGCGCGCCACGAGCGTGAGCGCGAACGTGCGCGTCAACAACACCGCCGGCGACCCGGCGGGCTCGACCCAGTCCGAGAACACGGTCACAGCGCTCGGGGCCAACATGATCGCGGGCTGGAACGACGGCAAGAACTTCGGCGTCAGCCCGGGCAACACCGGCTACGGCTACTCGACCAACGGCGGTCTGACCTGGGTCGACGGCGGCGTGCTCCCGGTGCCCGTGGCGACCGCGAAGCACGAGGGCGATCCGTGCCTCACGAATGACAACGCGGGCAACTTCTACTTTGCCGACCTGTACACGCCCGACAACGACGTGACCTCCGCGATCGGCGTGTGCAAGGGCACGTTCATCGCCGGCGTGGTGGTGTGGGGCATGCCGGTCATGGTCACCTCGACGGTGCCCGACTTCCTCGACAAGGAATGGATCTGCGCCGACAAGGTGGGTGGAAACGTGTACGTGACCTACACGCGCTTCCTCGCCGCCGGCGGCAACCAGATCGAGTTCTCGCGCTCGACCACGGGTGGGGCGACCTGGGATCCGCCGGTCGCGCTCACCAGCCCGGTCCTTGAGAGCTGTCAGGGCTCGCGCGTCGCGGTCGGTCCGAGCGGCGAGATCCAGGTCATCTACTTCGTCTACGACAAGGCGTCCGGGAACAATTACATGCGTACCCGCCGCTCGACGACCCTCGGCACCTCGTTCGGGCCCGAGGTCACGCTGCCCACCGGCCCGAGCGGCATCATCAGCGGCTACGGCTCGGGTCCCGCGGGCTTCAATCGCGCCGGCGGCATCGGCTTCCCCTCGCTGACCATCGATCGCACTGGTGGCGGCAACAACGGCCGCGTGTACGCGACCTGGGAAGAGACGGTCAACTTCTACTACGATCTGCTCGGAGGCGCGGGCGGCATCATCGAGGCCGAAGGCAACGACACCCCGGGGACGGCGAACCCGGTCCTGCTGGGCCAGTCGGTGAGCGGCACGATGTCGTCCACCGCGGACCAGGACTGGTTCTCCTTCTCGGGCACCGCGGGTCAGACCGCCATCATCTTCCTGACGCCCGGCACCGGCGACGGCTTCCTGCGCTTGTTCGCCGGCGGCGGCGCGGCCGCGAACCGCACCCAGCTCTCGTACATCGGCTTCGGCACCGGCCTGTGCGTCTACACGCTGCCCTACACCGGCACGTTCTACTTCCGCGTGCTCGCGAACAGCGCGACGGTCGGGACCTACACGGTGTACACGGGCCTCGACTCGCCCGATCCGGGTGACGAAGTGGGCCGCGACACGCGCGACGTCATCATCCAGAGCTCGCCGGACGGCGTGGCCTGGGACGCCCGTCGCGTCGTGAACAACGATCCGCCCCTGTTCGACAACGCGTTCCCCGAAGTCGCGGTGGACGCTGCCGGGCAGGTGTTCGTGGACTGGTTCGACCACCGCGGCGATCCGCTGGGCATCGGCACCGACGTCTACTACTCGCGCTCCTCGAACGGCAGCGTGTCGTTCCTCCCCAGCATCAAGGTGAACGACGGCCCGCCGACCAACTGGAGCCTGGTGTCGAGCAACCTGGCGCCCAACATGGGCGACTACCTCGCCCTGGTCGCGGATGGCTGCAACGTGTACGCGAACTTCGCCGACGGCCGGCAGGGCTCGCCGGACTCGTGGCTCGCGACCATCAACGACTGCGCCACCCCGACGCTGATCTCGCTCGTCCAGGCGCAGGCCCAGCCCGATCACGTAGATCTGGCCTGGTACGCCGCGGACGGCGGCGACGTGCTCGCGACCGTGTATCGCCGCGAGATCAACAGCGACTGGGTCGCGCTCGGCGACATCCGCACCGACGGCTCGAGCCGGCTCAGCTATCGCGACGTCACGGTTCGGGCGGGCGGGCGGTACGACTACCGCATCGGCGTCCAGAACCCGGGCGGCATGCAGTTCTTCGGCCAGGTGCAGATCGACGTGCCGGTGTCCACGGAGCTCTCGATCCAGCGGGTGACGAACCCGGTGGTCGGCGACCTCACGGTCTCCTTCACCCTGCCGCGCAGCGATCCGGCGACGCTTCAGCTCATCGACGTGTCGGGCCGCGCGATCCAGTCCATCCGGGCGACCGCGAGCGGCCAGGCGCGGTTGAGCGGCCGCGGGCTGACCGCGGGCGTGTACTGGATCAAGCTGACCCAGGGCAGCCGCTCGGTCATGACGCGGACGGTGTTCATCAAGTAACGGGACGTTCGGGCAGCAAACGAACGGGGCCGGCGCCTGGGCGCCGGCCCCGATTCGTTTACGTCGGTTGCGACGGTTACATCCGCCTGCGGCTGCGGCGATCGGTGGGGCTGGAGCGCCGGATCGGGCGCCCGTGGACGGGCCCCGCCGGGGTGGGGGGCTGCGCCGGGCGTCCCCCGGAGTCCCCCGCATGGTGCGGCGCGTGCCGGCGGGGTGCCGAGGGGTCGGCGCCCCGGACGGCGCTGCTGATCTCGGCCGGGCGCATGTGGTAGTTGAAGTCCGGCATCATGACGCGCGGCAGCGAGCGGCCCAGGAAGCGCTCGATCGCCTCGAGATCCTTCTTCTCGTCGAGCGACATGAGCGTGAAGGCGTCCCCCGAGGCGCCCACCCGGCCCGTGCGGCCGATGCGGTGGACGTAGTCCTCGGGCGTGTGCGGCACGTCGTAGTTGATGACGTGGGAGATGTCGTCCACGTCGATGCCGCGCGAGGCGATGTCGGTCGCCACCATGATCTGCACCCGGCCGCGCCGGAGGTCGCTGAGGGCGCGCTCGCGCTGGGACTGGCTGCGGTCGCCGTGCATGACCCCGACGGCATGGCCGCGCTGCTTGAGCTGCCGCGACAGACGCTCGGCCCCGCGCTTGGTGCGCGCGAACACGATCACGCTGCGCCGCTCGGTGCGGCTCAGCAGCTCGCTGAGCAGGTCGGTCTTGAGATTGCGCGGCACCGGATAGACCGCCTGGGAGATGCCCGCGGCCGGGCGGCTGGGCGGCGCCAGGTCGACGCGCACCGGCTCGTAGAGCGCCTCGCGCGCCACCTTGTTGAGCTCGGGCGGCATGGTCGCCGAGAACATGAGGGTCTGCCGGTCGCGCGGCAGCAGGGCCAGGATGCGCTTGAGGTCAGGCGCGAAGCCCATGTCCACCATGCGGTCGGCCTCGTCGAGCACCAGGCTCTCGATGTCCTCGAAGGTCACGGACTGGCGGCCGTGGAGATCGAGCAGCCGGCCGGGGGTGGCGACCAGCAGGTCCACGCCCTCGCGGCGCAGCAGCCGCTCCTGGGGCGGGAGCGGCACGCCCCCGTACACGGCGGCGACCCGCAGCCGGGTGAAGCGCGCGTAGTCGCGGGCGTTCTGCTCGACCTGGGCCGCCAGCTCGCGGGTCGGCGTGAGCACGAGCACTCGCAGGCCGGGCGTGCCGTTCATGAGGCGGGCGAGCAGGGGCAGGATGAAGGCGGCGGTCTTGCCGGTGCCGGTCTGGGCCGCCCCGATCATGTCGCCGCCGGCGAGGATGATCGGGATCGCGCGCCGCTGGATGGGCATCGGCTCGACGTACCCCGCGGCCTTGACGGCCTTGACGAGCGCGGCCGGCAGTCCGAGTTCGGTGAAGGGCATGGGGGTCATCCTTTCGCGATGCGGCCGACGGGAAGCCGGCGGACGCGCTGGCCGGTCGCGGCGTACAGGGCGTTCACGACCGCGGGGGCGACCGGCGGGACGCCGGGCTCGCCGATGCCGCCCGGGCTACCGGCGCCGGGGACGATCTCCACCTCGATGACGGGCATCTCGTCGATGCGCAGCAGCGGGTAGTCGTGAAAGTTGCTCTGGCGGACGGCGCCGCCCGCGAGCGTGATCTCGCTCTTGAGCGCGGCGGTGAGTCCGAAGACGATTCCACCTTGCATCTGGGCCTCGATGGTGTCGGGGTTGATGGTCTGGCCGCAGTCCACCGCGCACACCACCCGGTGCACGCGCGGTACGCCTTCCCGATCGAGGGAAACCTCGGCGACCTGCGCCACGAACGATCCAAAGGATTCCGCGACGGCGATCCCGCGACCGCGCCCCGCGGGGAGCGGCGAGCCCCAACCCGCCCGCGTCGCCGCGAGCTCCAGCACGGCGCGGTGGCGCGGGCGGTCGCGCAGCAGCGCGCGCCGGAGCTCGAGCGGGTCCTGTCCGGAGGCCGCCGCGATCTCGTCGAGGAAGCATTCTGTCACGAACCCGTTGTGGGAGCTACCCACCGACCGCCAGTAGCCGACCGGCACCGGCAGGTCGGCGATCGCCTGCTCGACCTGGAGGTTGGGGATGGCGTACGGGAGGTTCGCGGCGCCGTCGATGAGCGAGTCGTCCACCCCCTGGTCCAGTGGTCCGAAGCGCGCGTCGATGGAGGGCCCCACGATGCGGTGGGTCCAGGCCGTCGTGCGGCCCTGCGCGTCGAGGGCGGCCGCGAAGCGATGGAGCGAGGCGGGGCGGTAGAACCCGTGGCGCACGTCGTCCTCGCGCGACCACACCACCTGGACCGGGACTCCCGCCGCCTTCGAGAGGCGCACCGCCTCGGCGACGTAGTCCACCTCGAGCCGCCGCCCAAACCCGCCGCCGAGCAGGGTGGTATGGACGCGCACCGCGTCCTTCGACAGCCCGAGGATCGCCGCGGCGACTTCCTGGGCCGCGGTCTGATTCTGGGTCGCCGCCCAGATCTCGCAGGCCCCCGGCCGGACGTCCGCCACACAGCTCAGCGGCTCCATCGTGGCGTGATGGAGGAACGGCACTTCGTAGACCGCCTCGATCCGGCGGTGCGCCCCGGCCAGGGCGCTCTCGCCGTCGCCCTCGCGGCGGACGACGATGCCGGGCCGCGCGGCCAGTGCCACGAACTGGGCTCGCACCGCCGCGCTGTCGAGCGCGGCGTGGGGGCCCGGGTCCCAGGTCAGCTCGAGCGCCCCGCGCGCCGCGACCGCCTCCCAGTAGTGATCGGCGATCACCGCCACCCCGGCCGGCGTCGGGGTCGGCCAGGAGTCGTGCTGGGGCTGGATGAGCGACGGCTCGAGAGTCACGACCTGCCGGACCCCCGGCATGCCGCGGGCGGCCGTATCGCTCATCGCCTTGAGCCGGGCGCCGAACGCCGGCGCCCGCGCGATGGTCGCGACCTTCATGCCCGGCACGCGTACGTCGAGGCCGAAGGTGGCGCTCCCGTCCACCTTCTGCGCGGTGTCGAGGCGGGGGAGCGGATGGCCGACCAGGCGGAAGTCCTGCGCCTCCTTGAGCGGCGGATCCGCGGGGACCGGCAGGGTCGCCGCGAGTGCCACGAGGTCGCCGAATCCCAGGCTGCGGCCGCTCGCGAGGTGGATGACCGCGCCCTGCCGCGCGCGACAGGCATAGGGCTCGACCCCCCAGGTCCGGGCCGCGGCGGCGATCAGCATCTCGCGCGCGGCGGCGCCCGCCTTGCGCAGGCGCTCCCAGGAGAGGCGCACGCTCGCGCTGCCGCCGGTCGTCATGCGCCGGTCCCAGCGGGCCGGGTTCACGGGTGCCTCGCCGAGGCGGATGTGCGTCCAGTCGGCTTCGAGCTCCTCGGCGAGAATCATCGCGAGCGCGGTCGTGGGCCCCTGTCCCATCTCGGAGCGGTCCACGGTCAGGGTCACGAGGCCGTCGGCCCCGATCTCGATCCAGGCGTTGGGCGCGAAGGGGCGGGCGCCAGCCGGAACGGAATCGGGGAGCGCCTGGGCCCGTGCGGTCCGGGAGGGCAGGTGGAATCCGAGCACCAGCCCGGCTCCGGCCGCCGCGGTGACGGTCATGAAGCTGCGCCGGCTGACCGTCCGCCCCGGCGTCATTCGCCGTTCCCCGCGGCGCGATGGATCGCGCGCCGGATGCGCTGATAGGTGCCGCAGCGGCACAGGTTCCCCGCCATGGCGCTGTCGATGTCGGCATCGCTGGGCTTGGGGGTGTGCGCCAGCAGTGCGGCGGCCGACATGATCTGGCCGGGCTGGCAGTAGCCGCATTGCGGGACTTCTTCCGCGATCCACGCGAGCTGGAGCGGGTGGTCGCGGGCGGGCGAGAGGCCCTCGATGGTCGTGATCCGCCGGCCCGCCGCGTCCGAGACCGGAGTCGTGCACGAACGGATCGCCGCGCCGTCGAGGTGGACGGTGCACGAGCCGCACGCCCCGATGCCGCAGCCGAACTTGGTGCCCGTGAGGGCCAGCGTATCCCTGATCACCCACAGGAGCGGCGTGTCGGGAGCGACTTCGACCGTGTGGAGCCTGCCGTTCACCGTCAGGCGGAGGGGACGCACGTCGCGATGATGGCCCGGCGTCCGCCGGGGCACAAGGGAGTTCCCGACCGGCCGCGGCTCAGCGGGGTCGCGGCGCCGCCGCGGGCTCGATGCGCGCCCCCTGGGCGATCCAGGCGCCCAGGCTGTCGCGCTCCTCGTCGGTCATGCCGGTGAGGTTGCCGAGCGGCATGGTCTTCGTCACCACCGCACGCACCAGGATGCGCGGAGCGAGGTCGTGAATGCGGCGCGCGTCCTCGAGCGTCACCCCGTTCGGCGGCTCGGGGAACGACGGGTTCGCGGGCCGGGCGGCATGGCAGGTCACGCAGCGGCGCTGGATGATCTCGCGGGCGGTCTCGAAGGCGACCGGCGCCCGTCCGGCGTAGTCGTCGCCGGCCGCGGCGGGCCGGCTCGCGCGCGCGGTGAGCGTCACGACCGCGAACAGGGAGATCAGCGCCAGGAGCACGATCCAGCGATTGCTGCGGCCGCGGAAGTTCATCACGTACTTGAGCGCCGCCCCGGTGACGACGAGCAGGACCAGCACCAGCCAGTTGAACGGGCTTCCGTAGGTGCTGGGAAAATGGTTGCTGAGCATCGTGAACAACACCGGGAGCGTGAGGTAGTGGTTGTGGGTGGAGCGCAGCTTGGCGCGCTCGCCCTGGGTCGCATCGGCGGGCCGGCCCGCCCGCGTGGCCGCCACCATCTTCGCCTGGGCCGGGATGATGACCCGCCAGACGTTGGCCGCCATGACGGTGCCCAGCATCGCCCCGAGGTGGATGAAGGCCGCGCGCCCGCTGAAGACGCGGGTGAGTCCCCATGCGGCCGCCACGATGAGCCCGAACGAGATCAGCCCCGCCGGCACCCGGCGCCGCCCGAGCGGGGAGCGCCACAGCGCGTCGTAGACCAGCCAGGCGCCGGCGAGGAGGCCCACGCTGAGCGCGATGGCACCCGCGAGCCCGAGCCCAGACACGCTACGGTCAACGAGATACACGCCCCCGCTGAAGTAGTACACGATGCCGAGCAGGAAGAACCCGCTGATCCAGGTGGTGTAGGCCTCCCACTTGAACCAGTGAAGCGTCTTCGGCATCTCGCCCGGGGCGAGCACCTTGCGCTTGACCACCTCGTAGAAGCCGCCGCTGTGCACCATCCACAGCTCGCCCACGACCGCGCCCTCGCGCGGACGCGAGGGCTGAACCAGGCTGCGATCCATCCACATGAAGAGGAAGGAGTCGCCGATCCACATGATGGCGGCGATGACGTGGATCCAGCGCGCGGCGAGATTGAGCCACTCGAGGGCAAGCGTCGGCATGGCGGCGGGCAAGCGCTCCTTGAGACGCGACGGGCTGGCTGGGCCGCGCAGCATAGGGCAAACCGCGGCCCCGGGGCCACTCGTGAGGGCGGAGGGAAGGCGGCGGGGGGAGAGCGGCGGCGGTGGAACCCCGGCTCTAGCGCTCGGCGCCCGTGAAGAGCACCGCCACGCTTTCCGCGGGTGCGACCAGCCCGGCGCGTCGCAGGGCGATGAGACCGGCCAGGCCCGCCGTGCCCGTGGCGCACACCGGAATGCGGGTGGCCGAGCGGGCCAGGGCGTGAGCCTGGGCCAGATCCTCCTCGGATACCAGCACCGGGGCGCCGCCGCTTTCGATCATGCCCCGCGTCACCGCGAGCCAGTCGTAGGTCTCGTCGTCGAGGATGCCGCGCGCGATGCTGCGCGGCGGCGACTCCCACGGCCACATGTACTCCGAGCGGTGAGCGGCCGCATGGCGGAGCGCCTCCCCCGCGGCATCCGGGCCCGGGTGGCGCGCGATGCGCTCCTTCACGCGCTCGAACGCCCGCACGAGCGGATGCGCGGCTTCGGTCTGGACCGCATGGATGCGCGGCAGGGCGGGCAGCGCGCCGAGGGCGACCGCCTCGCGCAGCGCCTGGAACGTGGCACTCGCGAGCGCCCCGCCGCCCACCTGGATGAAGAGCCGGTCGAGCCGCCCGGGTGCCGCGGCGAGGGCGCCGACCATCTCGTAGCCCAGGGTCTGCCCGCCTTCGATGGCGAGCCCGTTCTCGCTGCCCTGGCAGGTGAAGGGAATGCGCCCCGCCGCGACCGCGGCGCGAAAGGCGGTCACGCACGGATCGCCGCGCCCGGCCTGGGCGCGCGGGCAGACCGCGATCGAAGCACCCAGGCTCTGGAGCCGCGCGACCACGGCGGGCTCGGCGTCGGGCGGGATGAACACCTCGAGGCTGCGCCGCGCGGCGCGCGCCACGACCGCGGCGGCGAGCGCCGCGTTGCCGCAGCTCGCGATGGCGAGCCCGGGGCGCGCGACCTGCTCGCCGCGCTGCTTCGCCAGGGCCTCGAGCACCTCGAGCGCGATCGCGATCCCCATCAGGTGGCGCGCCTTGTGCGATCCGGCGACGTTGCCGGTCTCGTCCTTGACCCACACGCCGCCCGCCGGCTCGAAGCCGAGGGCGGCACTCAATCCCGGCGCGCGCGCGAACGGGGTGGGGGCGAAGCCGTGCCCGTCCACGCAGGCGATCGCGCGGTCGAGCGCCGTCACCCGCTCGGCGTAGCCCTGCTCCCCGAGCCCGCCGGCCTGCGCGAGGTGATACGAGGAGAGGAACCCGCGGTAGCGGAGGAAGGGGTGCTCATCGCCGGTGGTGGGGAAGCGCAGCCGCGAGAGATCGAGATCGCGCGTCACGACGTGATCGACGTCGTCCCCCGGCCGGGCGGCGGGGCAGCGCCAGGGCCACGGTGCCCCGAGCCTGGGCGCGGTGCCGCATCCGGCGCACGCCAGGCTGCACTGCGTTGCCACCGGGGCCGCCCGGAGGGGGCGTCTCAAGACCGCAGCGGGGCGCCGACGCGCCGGTTGAACTCCTCGATCCATCCGTCCCACACCGGAATCCGCTCGCGCAGGCGCACCCAGTACTCCTGGCTGCGGCGCGCTTCGAAGTCCGCCACCGAGACACCCTGCTGCTCGACCCAGGTGAAGTAGCCCAGGTTGAAGATGCGATTGCGATCGCCGAGCGACAGCTCGAGCAGGTGGTCGTCGGAGGCGCCCAGCACGTGCTCGCCAAACACCGCGCCGGCGCTCACCTCGTCGAAGCGGCCGGCGAACCGGCGCTCCAGCGTCTTCGCGCGCTCGCTCGCATACATCCCCGCGCCGTCGGTCGCGACCGTGAAGAGGGCATCGGCGGGCCCGAGCCGGAGCCGCCGGGCGACCTTCACGGCCGCGATCACGTTGCAGATGCTCGAGAGGCCGAAGGAGGCGAGCGCATCGATCACCGCCTGCGGCACCCGGCGCTCGCGTGCCAGGTACTCCCGCCCCGCCGGGGAGTGGAAGAGCACGTTGAGCGCGTCGGTGCTGCGGTCCGAGACCGCGGTGACGATGTCGGTGTTCATGACGTTGTGGATGAGCGGCACGTGCTTGTCGCCGATCCCCTGGATGTTGTGCTCGCCGAAGCCGTTTTCGAGCAGGGTCGGGCACTCGAGCGCCTCGGCCGCGACGATGCGGGCGCCGTAACGCGCCTTGAGCACGTCGCCCGCGCCCAGCGTGCCCGCCGAGCCGCTCGCCGAGACGAACGCGGCGAGCTTGAGCCCCGGGCGCGTGTCCTGGAGCGCCTCGAACAGCCCGGCGAGCGCCTCCCCGGTGCACAGGACGTGGGCAAGGTGGTTTCCGAACTCCGAGAACTGGTTGACGATCACGTTGGCGGGATCGCGCGCGAGCCGCGCGCAGGCGTCGTAGATCTCCTTGACGTTGCTCTCGGTGCCCGGCGTGCGCACGATGTCGGACGGATTCTCGACCCAGCCCTCGAGCCAGCGGAAGCGTTCGTCGCTCATCCCCTCGGGCAGCACCGCGACGCCGCGGCAGCCGAGGATGCGCGAGATCGCGACCCCGCCGCGGCAGTAGTTGCCGGTCGAGGGCCACACCGCGCGCTGGGTGGTGGGATCGAATTGCCCGGTCACGATGCGCGGCACCAGGCAGGCGTAGGCCGCGAGCACCTTGTGCGCCCGGATCATCGGGAAGCGGTCGCCCAGCGCCACGACGATCGGCGCTTCGACGCCGGTGAGCGAGCGCGGCAGGATGACGTGCTCGGCGAGCCCCACGAAGTCGCGGCGCGCGCGGTCGTTCATCCAGTGCACGCGGAACAGGTTGAGCGGGTGGGGCGCGTCCGGATCGATGGCGGGCAGCGCGGCGCGGATGCCGGGGGCGATGCGGCCGGGATCGGCCAGCTCGCTCAGCTTGGGCAGCACGACGCCCGCCGCGCGCAGCCGATCCACGGCGCGCCCGTAGGCGCCACGGTCCACGATGTCGCGTTCGATCGTCGAGCCAGTCACGTTCGGGTCTCCTTCGGGTCGGGCCCAAGCCAGGGCGCGGCCACCGCGGGCCGTGTCCGGTGGCACAGGGTCTGCATGGTTTGTGCCGCGAAGGCACCCCGCCACTCCAGCGCCGCCGCCTGTCGATTCGCTCGTTCATGGCGCGGGCGGACGGGTTGAACGGACGGGGCGACGGCAGGCGCCCGGGGAGTCGAGCTTGACCACGCTGACAAAGCGGCAGCCGGACTGACGCAATGACAGGGCCCACCTCGCTCAAGCCCGGTCCCGGGGCGCGCGGCACGCCCCCCATCCTGATCGCGATGGGCGGCAACTCGCTGCTCGATCCCGCGCTGCCGCCCACGGTCGAGAACCAGTTCGCGGTCACGGCGCGGGCGGTGGTGCCGATCGCCGCGCTCATCGCCCGCGGCGAGCACCTCGTGCTCACGCACGGCAACGGCCCGCAGGTCGGCTTCATGCAGCTGCGCTCCGATCTCGCGAAATCCTTCGTCCACGAGGTCCCGCTCGACTCGCTGGTCGCCGATTCCCAGGGGGCGCTGGGCTACATGATCGAGCGCGACCTGCGCGAGGAGCTCCGGCGCCACGGCGCCGAGGCCGAAATCGCGGCCCTCGTCACCGAGGTCGAGGTCGACCCCGCCGACCGGGCCTTCGCCGAGCCCACCAAGCCGGTCGGCAAGTTCTACGGCGCCCCCGAGGCCGACGCGCTGCGGCGCGAGCGCGGCTGGAACATGGTGGAGGACTCGCACCGCGGCTGGCGGCGCGTGGTGCCCTCGCCCGCGCCGGTCGAGATCGTTCAGCTCGCGACCATCCGCCGCCTGGTCGAGGCCGGCGTCACCGTCATCGCCTGCGGGGGCGGCGGGATCCCGGTGACGCGCGACGCCCAGGGCCGCATCCGCGGGCTCGAGGCGGTCATCGACAAGGACCGCGCGAGCGCGCTGCTCGCCATTCGTCTGGGGGTGCGGCGCCTGTTCATCACCACCGGCGTGGACGCGATCTACCAGGACTACCTGACCGACGCGCGGCGCCCGTTGCGCGAGGTCACGGTCGCCGGGCTGCGCGCGCTCGCGGCGGCGGGCCAGTTCCCGCCCGGCA
This sequence comes from Candidatus Eiseniibacteriota bacterium, assembly GCA_041498315.1. Taxonomy (GTDB): domain Bacteria; phylum Eisenbacteria; class RBG-16-71-46; order RBG-16-71-46; family RBG-16-71-46; genus JBGQIE01. Next base: position 4,891 of record JBGQIE010000037.1, on the reverse strand, counting down.
GCATGGGCCCCAAGGTCGAAGCCGCGCTCCGGTTCCTCGAGCACGGCGGCGACGAGGTCACGATCTGTCAACCCGACGCGCTGGCCGAGGCCTTCGAGGGCCGGGCCGGAACCCGGATCCGCAAGGAGACCGTTCACGCATGACGACCACACCCAAGGAAACGCGCATCGGCACGGAGCTGCCCGCGCTCGATCCCGCCGCCCTGGCCGCGCTCGCGGGACGCAGCCTGCTCTCGACCGAGGACTGGTCGCGGGCCGAGCTCGACACCCTGCTCGCGGTCGCGCCACGGTTCGAGGCCGCGGATCGCGCCGGCCGCTCGCTGGCGCTGCTTCGCGACCAGCTCGCCTACGCCCTGTTCTTCGACAACTCCACGCGCACCAAGTCGGCGTGGGCGGGGGCCGCGGCCCGGCTCGGGATGCAGCCCGTGATCGTGGACGGGACGACCACGCAGGTCGCTCACGGCGAGACCGCGGTCGAGACCGGCGCGATGCTGGGCATGAACGCCCACGCGCTCGGCATCCGGCACGATCTCATCCTGGGCGAGGGCAACCGCTTCATGCGCGAGGTCCAGCGCGGGATCGACGAGTATCTGGCCGCGACCGGCGATCCGCGCCGGGTTCCGGTCGTGAACCTCCAGTGCGACATCGATCATCCGACCCAGACCCTGGCCGATCTCCTGTGGCTGCGCGAGCGCTTCCCGGAGGGGCTCGAGGGCCGCCGCATCGGGGTGTCGTGGGCCTACTCGCCGAGCTACGCCAAGCCGCTCTCGGTGCCGCAGGGGCTCATCATGCTGCTCACGCGCTTCGGGGCCGACGTCACGCTCGCCCACCCGGAGGGCTACGGGCTGTCCGCGCCCTGCCTCACCGCGGCCCGTCACCATGCCGAGCAGTCGGGCGGGAAGTTCCGGGTGGTCGGCGCCATGGACCGGGCGTTCGATGGCGCCGAGATCGTGTATCCGAAGAGCTGGGGTCCGCACGATCTCATGCTCGAACGCGTCGAGGTGAACCGAGCCGGCGATTCCCGGCGCATGGCCGACATCGAGCGCCGCTCGCTCGAGCGCAACGCGCTCCACCGCAATTGGATCTGCGACGAGCGCCGCATGGCGCTCACGGCCGAGGGCAAGGCCCTCTACCTCCACTGCCTGCCCGCCGACATCGGCGCCGAGGTGACCCCCGGGGTCATGGCGCGCTACGCCCTGGATCTCGCGCGCCAGGCGAACAAGAAGGTGTACGTCATCATGGCGCTGCTCGCGGTCGCGAAGGTGCCCGATCTGGCGCGGCGCCTCGAGGGCGCGCCGGCATGAGCGGCGTGGCGCTCCCGGCGCTCGACTCGCGAATCGCCGAGCTGGCGGCGCAATCCCTGCCGCTCGCCGCCACGATCCTGCGCGAGGCCGTCCGCCTGCCGGCCGACTTCGTGGATCGCGGCCCCGAGCAGGGGGGCGATCCCGAATGCGGGCTCAGCAACCACGAGGGGCCGCGGATCCAGTACCTGCGCCGCATGCTGGTCGAGCACGGAGCCGTGGCCAGTCCCGACGACGCGGGCTTCGACGCCTTCGGCAACCTGGAATGGACGCTCGAGGATCGCGGCGATCCCACACCGCGCGCGCACAAGCGCATCGTCCTCATGGACGGCCACTGCGACACGGTGCGCGCCCTGCGGGCGCAATGGCACCAGCGGATCGGGCCGGGCATGGACCCCTACTTGGGCCTCACGGACCCGGCGCGCGTGGACCGCGAGTTTCTGCGCCGCGAGCTGGGCTGGCTCCCGCCCGACGCGGAGTGGGACCACCTGGTGTTCGGGCGCGGCGCCGCCGACCAGCTCGGCGGCGTGGTGTCGCAGATCGTGGCCTCGAAGATCCTCAACCAGCTCGCAGGGGAGGGGGCGCTGCGCGGCACGATCGTGCGCGGCCTCATCACCGTGGCCGAGGAGGACAACGACGGCGGCGGGCCGCTCCACCTGAGCCGCCGCGTCTACCCCGGGGCTCCGGCGGAGATGCTGCCCGACGTCGTGATCCTCACCGACTCGAGCGGCGACGCGGCGAAGGGGGCGCTGGGGATCTATCGCGGCCAGCGCGGGCGCATGCAGATCGAGGTGCGCGTGACCGGCCGCTCGTGCCACGGCTCGATGCCGTGGGAGGGCCTGAACCCGCTCGAGCACGGCGGCGCCATCCTCGCCGAGGCCGCCGCGCGCCACGCCCGCGGCGAAGGCTTCCAGGACCACCCGTTCCTGGGGCGCGGCACGCGCACCGCCTCGTTCGCGACCCTCGAGACCCCGAGCGATTGCGCGGTGCCGGAGCGCTTCACGTTCCGGTTCGACCGCCGGCTCACGGTCGGGGAATCCCCGCCGGCGGCGCTTGCCGACGTCGAGGGGCTCGCGAGCGTGCGCGCGGCGCGGGCGGCGGGGCTCGAGGTCGCGGTCAGCGTGCCCACGTACGACCGGCCCACCTGGCGCGGCTACGTCCCCGGCAACCCGCAGATCTACGCCGGCTGGATGACCCCCGAGGATCACCCGGCGCTGCGCGCCGCGGTCGCGACCTACCGGGGCGCGGTCTCGCCGCGGGTGCGCGAGCCGCGCGAGCGGGGAGGCTCGCTGCGACGCGAGCCGCGGGTGGACCGCTGGATCTTCTCGACCGACGGGGTGGGATTCCCGGTGCCGCTCGAGGATCCCGCGCTGGTCGTGCCCGAGCGCAAGCGCTGGGTGTCCTCGGGGGCGTTCCGGCATCCGGCGATGTTCGGGTTCGGCACCGGTATCGAGCAGAACACGCACAAGATCGGCGAGTGCCTGGACCTGCGCGAGCTCGAGCACGCGATCGCCTTCCTGGCGCGCTTCCCGAGCGTCTTCGCCGCCGGCGGCGCCTGAGGGCACCGATGCGGGTCGAGCTCACGCTCAACGGGCGGCGCTGCGCGGGCGAAGCCCGGCCCGGCGAGTCGCTGCTCGATCTGCTGCGCGGCAGCCTCGGCACCCGCTCGCCCAAGCGCGGCTGCGCTCCGCTCGGCCAGTGTGGCTCGTGCGTGGCGCTCGTCAACGGCGAGCCGCGGGTCACCTGCACCGTGCCGGCCGAGAGCGCCGCGGGCTTTACCGTGGTCACGCTCGAGGGTTTGAGCGCGAGCGAGCGCGCGCTGTTCACGCGCGCCTTCGTCGCCAGCGACGCGCTCCAGTGCGGATTCTGCACCCCCGGGATCGTCCTGCGGGCCAAGCACCTGCTCGACACGAACCCGAATCCCACGCGCGAGGAGATCGCGCGCGCGCTCGACGAGCACCTGTGCCGCTGCACCGGCTACCTGCGCATCCTGTCGGCCATCGAGCGGGTGGCGCGGGCCCGCCGGGGCGAGGCGATCGAGGCGCCGCACACCGAGGGCGGCGTGGGGGCGCCGCTCCAGCGCTATCGCGCGGCCGAGCTGGTCCTGGGCGAGCGGCCGTTCGTGGACGACCTGACGCGTCCCGGCATGCTGCACGGCGCGGTGGCGCTCGCGGCGCACGCGCGCGCGCGCGTGCGGCACATCGACACGGCGCGGGCGCGCGCCATGCCGGGCGTGGTTGCGGTCGTGACGGCCGAGGACGTGCCGGGCGAGCGCTGGGTCGGGCTGCTCGAGACCGACTGGCCGGTGTTCGTCGCCGCGGGCGAGGAGGTGCGCTGCGTCGGCGACGTGATCGCGGCGGTGGCGGCCGAGAGCGAGGTCGAAGCCCGCGCGGCGGCCGACCAGATCGAGGTCGAGTACGACGTGCTGCCGCCGGTGCTGGACCCGCGCCGCGCGCTCGAGCGCGGCGCCCCGCGCGTGAACCCGGCGCACGAGAACCTGCTCTCGCGCTCGGTCATCCGGCGCGGCGACGCCGCGGCGGCGCTCGCGGCGAGCGCGCACACGGTCTCGGGGGTGTGGAAGACGCAGCGCATCGAGCACTACTTCCTCGAGCCCGAGGCGGCGCTCGCGGTGCCGCGGCCCGACGGCCGGCTCCATCTCTACACCCAGGGCCAGGGGGTGTTCGACGACCGGCGCCAGGTCGCGAGCGTGCTGGGGGTGCCCGAGGAGCAGGTGTTCGTCGAACTGGTGCCGAGCGGCGGGGCGTTCGGTGGCAAGGAGGACCTCTCGATCCAAGCGCACGCGGCGCTGCTCGCCCGCGTGTCCGGACGGCCCGTCAAGCTGGTGCTCGACCGGCGGCAATCCATCCGCCTCCATCCCAAGCGCCATCCGGTCACGATCGAGCTGGCCGCGGGCTGCGATGCCTCGGGCCGGCTCACCGCGGTGCGGGCGCGCTTCGTCGGCGACTCGGGCGCCTACGCCTCGGTCGGGGCCAAGGTGCTCGAGCGCGCGGCGGGCCACGCCTGCGGGCCCTATCGCGTGGCGAACGTGGACATCGAGTCGCTCGCCGTCTACACGAACCACCCTCCGTGCGGGGCGATGCGCGGCTTCGGCGTGCCCCAGGCGGCCTTCGCGATCGAGGGGGCGCTCGACCTGCTCGCGGCCAAGGTGGGGCTCGACGGCTGGGAGATCCGCTGGCGCAACGCCATCGAGGCGGGGGACACGCTCACGACCGGGCAGCGGCTCGCGAAGTCGGTGGGCATCCGCAAGACCCTGCTGGCCGTGAAGGAGCCCTACTACGCAGCCCGGCGGGCGGGACACGCCACCGGGATCGCGTGCGGCCTCAAGAACACCGGCCTCGGCAACGGCGTCGAGGAATGGGGGAAGTCGCGGCTCGTGGTCGAGCGCGACGGTTCCGTTTCGATCTACCAGGGCTACACGGAGATGGGGCAGGGGCTCTCGACCGTGCTGATCCAGATCGCGGCCGAGGTCACCGGGCTTCCGGCCTCGGTGTTCAGGCCCAAGGTGGACGCGACCTTCGCGCTCGGGTGCGGCCAGACCACCGGCTCGCGCGCCACCTTGTTCGGGGGGCG
>JBGQIE010000036.1:0-20029 GCA_041498315.1 Candidatus Eiseniibacteriota bacterium | reverse complement strand
GCGCTCCTGCCGGCGGCGGCGCCCCGCCCCGCCGCGGGCCCGCCCTCGCGCGCAGCCGACCTGCTCTCGAAGCTCGTGTTTTTGCTGCTGGTGGCGCTGCTCGGCTACGGCGCGTTCCGGCTGGTCCACCTGCTGCGCGCCCTGCCGGCTCAGCGCTGGCCCGAGCTCGTGGGCGCGGCGCTCCTGACGCTCGGGCGCGTGCTGGCGTCGACCGCGATCGGGACGCTGTGGGCCCTGCCGGCCGGGCTCGCGATTGGGCTCTCGCCGCGCTTGAGCCGCCTGTTCCAGCCCATCATCCAGGTCGCGGCGTCGTTCCCGGCGCCGATGCTGTTCCCGCTCGTCATCGCGGGCCTCGACGCCGCCCACATCCCGCTCGGCGCCGGCAGCATCCTGCTCATGCTGCTCGGCACCCAGTGGTACATTCTGTTCAACATCATCGCCGGGACGATGGCGATCCCCTCGGATCTCAAGGAGGCGGCGACCGGTTACCGGATCCGCGGGTGGCGGCGGTTGTGGTGGTTCTACATCCCGGCCGTCTTTCCCTACCTGGTGACGGGCTGGGTCACCGCGGCGGGCGGCGCCTGGAACGCCAGCATCGTCGCGGAATACGTGAGCTTCCGCGGGCGCGTGCTCTCGGCCTGGGGCGTCGGGTCGGCGATCAGCCGCGCGGCCGAGCACGCGGACTTTCCCGCGCTCGCCGCCGGGGTCATGATCATGTCGGCGCTGGTGGTCCTGTTCAATCGCACCGTGTGGCGTCGCTGCTATGCGCTCGCGGAGACGCGATTCTCGTTGAACCGCTGACCGCCCGGCGCGCGACCAGGAGAATCGAACCGATGGCCACGCTCGAAGCCCCGGCAGCGGAAGCGCTGTGCGAGGCTCGCCGGATCTCGCACGACTTCCGCCTGCCCAACGGCCAGACCCTGCGCGTGCTCGAGGACGTGAGCCTGGCGGTGCGGCCCAACGAGGTCGTGGCCCTGCTCGGGCCCTCGGGCTGCGGCAAGTCCACCTTGCTGCGCGTCCTCGCCGGCATCATCACCCCCACCGAAGGAGCGGTGCTCTACCACGGCCAGCCCATGGCCGGCCTCAATCCCGGGGTCGCGATCGTGTTCCAGAGCTTCGCGCTCTATCCGTGGATGACCGTGGACCAGAACGTGCGCACGGTGCTCGAAGCGCGCGAGGTGCCGGCCGAGGAGATCGGCGGGCGGGTCGAGCACGCGGTCGGGCGGGTCGGGCTCGCGGGCTTCGAGTCCTCGTTCCCGCGCGAGCTCTCGGGCGGCATGAAGCAGCGTGTCGGCATGGCACGCGCGCTCGCCGTGGATCCCGAGCTGCTGTTCATGGACGAGCCGTTCAGCCAGGTCGACGCGCTGACCGCGGAGAGCCTGCGTGCCGAGGTCATCGACATCTGGGCGGCGCGCGATCGCCGGCTGTCGTCGATCCTCATGGTGAGCCACGACATCAAGGAGGTCGCCTACATGGCGGACCGCATCGTCGTGCTGGGCGCCAACCCCGGCCGGGTGCGCACCGTGGTCGAGAACCGCCTGCCGCGCCCGCGCGACTACCGCTCGCCCGAGCTGCAGCAGCTGGTGGACCAGCTCCACGACGTCATCACCGGCAGCGAGATGCCCGACCTCGCCGCCGCCCCTCCCATGGGGCCCATCGAGCCGCTTCCCGAGGCGCTGCCGACCGAGATCATCGGCCTGCTCGAGTACCTCGATGCGCGCGGCGGCAAGGAGGAGCTGTTCCGCATTGTCTCGGACACCCACCGCGAGTTCGGCCAGGTCATCAGCATCGTCAAGGCCGCGGAGATGCTCGATCTGGTCGACACGCCCAAGCGGCTGGTGGCGCTCACCGCGGACGGCCAGCGGTTCCTGCGCGCCGGGACGCCCGAAGAGCGCCGCGCGATCTGGCGCGAGCAGCTCCTCGAGCTGCGCCTCTTCCGCGACCTCGACGAGGTGCTCAAACGCCAGCCCGATCTCAAGCTGGACCGCGACTTCGTATACGAAACCCTGGCACTCGCCCTGCCCGACGAGAACTACGGCCGCATGTTCGACCGGCTCACCCGCTGGGCGCGTGCCGGCGATCTGTTCGAGTACGACGCGAGGCGCAAGGTGTTGCGCCGGCCGGCGGACTGAGGACGATGGAGTCCAGAGGGCTCGACTTCGGGGCGATTCCGATCAACCAGCTCCTCGGTCTCGAGCTCCGGGCATCCTCCCGCGAGGGGGCGACCGTTGCGCTCCCGCCGCGCGAGACCCTCACCAAGGAGTACGCCGTCATTCACGGCGGGATTCTCGCCACGCTGGCCGACACCGCGGCGGTCTACGCGCTTCATCCGTTTCTCGAAGCCGGCGAGCGGATGGCCTCGGTCGAGTTCAAGGTGAACTTCCTCGCGCCCGCGACGTTCGCGCGCGGAGAGGTCGTCGCGCGGTCCACGGTGATTCGGAAAGGCCGGTCCATCGCCGTTGCCCAGGTCGATGTCCGCCAGGCCGATCAGCTCGTCCTGACCGGACTCTTCACGTACATCATCCTCGGGGCGGAACGGGGATGATGCCGGGGCCCCAAGCCCACGCATCCTCGCCGAGCCTCGAATCGGCGCGACCTGAGCGGGTGGAATAGGGGGGTCAACCCGGCCGCCCCACCTGCCGATACCCGCGCCGGAACCTGTTCGCCGTCCGGCGCATCAAGATTGACGGTGCCGGACCCCTATGCTACGGTCCCTTCGTCGGTTCGATCCGGCATGGTCCGTCAGGGCCAGTCCGGGCGGTCCGAGACGAGAAAAGTCACTGGACCACAACAGGTTGATCCCAAACGTCCCAGTCGCCAGCGACGCCATACCGCTCTTGACCTGGCCAGCCCCCCGGCCACATAGGTCAAGAGTTTTGTGTTTTTCCCACTGATTGCGAGGACACCCATCGTGATCGTCCGCAAGTTCCCCATCGAGCATCTCGACGCGCTATCGCTGCTGGGTCAGAACGACGCCAACCTGCGCCACATCGAGCGCGCCCTTCCGGTGCGCATCACGCTGCGCGACGGCACCATCACGGTGGCCGGCGAGGAGGACGCGGTGGACTCGGCCGCGCGCGCGCTCAAGGACCTGGTGGATCTGGCGGAGCGCGGCAAGGCGGTCGAGGAGGCCGACGTCGCGACCGCGCTGGGCGGGCGCAAGAACGGCAACGGCAACCGCGTCGCCGAGGCCTACGAGGGCGCTCCCGCCTACGCGTTCGATCGCAAGGCGGTGCGGGCGCGCACCCCGACCCAGGCCGAGTACTTGAAGGCGCTCGACGACTACGAAGTGGTGTTCGCGATCGGCCCGGCCGGCACCGGCAAGACCTACCTCGCGGTGGCCGCGGCCGTGAACGCGCTGCGCCAGAAGAAGGTGGATCGCATCGTCCTGGTGCGTCCGGCGGTCGAGGCGGGCGAGAACCTGGGCTTCCTGCCCGGCGATATGCAGGAGAAGGTGGATCCCTACCTGCGGCCGATGTACGACGCGCTCGCCGAGATGATGTCGTACGACAAGATGCGCCGCTACATCGAGCTGGGCGTCATCGAGATCGCTCCGCTCGCGTTCATGCGCGGACGCACCCTGCACAACTCGTTCGTGATTCTCGACGAGTCGCAGAACACCACGGTGCGCCAGATGAAGATGTTCCTGACCCGCATGGGCGTGAACTCGCGCGCGGTCATCACCGGCGACGTCACCCAGATCGATCTGCGCAATCCCGAGGACTCGGGGCTGGTGCGCATCCAGGGCATCCTGAGCGGGGTGCCCGACGTGAAGTTCCTCTACTTCCATCCCGAGGACGTGGTGCGCCACCGGCTGGTGCGCGACATCATCAACGCGTTCGAGGAGTACCACACCCGCATGAACGGCCGCAGCGACGACGGGGTGGGACAATCGCTCGAACCCACCGCGATGGCCGGTCCGGGCACGAACGGCCACGGCACGCAGGCCGCCGATCCCGGCGCCGTGCCGCGCCTCGGCGCCCCCGCGGAAACCGGGGCCGAGACCGAGGCGAATCCCGATCCGGAGCGCGGGCCCTCGCTCTGAGGCTTCCGCCCTCATGGACGAGCGTCAATGATGTGCCCGGCCTGATCCCATGACGGACCCGGACACCCCGCCGGTTCCCGCGCTGCCCGACCGCGCGCGCTCCTTTCGCTGGCTCTACTTCAGCGTGCGCTTCCTCATGGTGGGCGCGCTGCTCGGGCTCGCCGCCGCGCTGCCGGGCGGCCGGGGTGGCGGCGTCATGCGCTACCGCGAGGCGGACATCGCGCGCGAGCGCGTGGTCGCGCCCTTCGACTTCCGCGTCGAGAAGGACGAGACCGCGCTGCGCCGCGAGCAGGCCCAGGCGGCGGCCGCGGTCGCGCCGGTGTTCGTGCGCGATGCGCGCGTGTCGTCCGACATGCTGGGCCGCCTGGCGGTGTTCCAGGAGCGCGCCCTCGCCGCGGTGCTCGATCCGCTCAACGCGCGTTCTGCCGACCGGGCGGCGAAGCTGCGCGATCTGGGCGTGCCGCTCAGCGAGGGCAGCGCCGACGCGCTCGCCGCGCCGGGGCGCGCGCGGCGCGTGCTCAAGGAGCTGGGCGCCTGGCTCCACGAGGTGTACGACGCCGGCGTGATCGACGAGAAGCGCGGCGGCCAGATCCTCGGCTACCACACCATCAGCCTGCGCGAGGGCGACACCGAGCAGACCCGCGCCGCGACCCTGCTCTTCGACCGCCACGAGGCGCTGCTCGTCATCGCGCGCCACTCCCGCAGCGTGTTCGCCGACGACCCGCGCGCCCAGCGGCTCGTCGACGAGATCGCGGCCCCGTTCGTCCAGCCCAACATCGTGTACGACCGCGCCGAGACCGAATGGCGGCGGGTCCAGGCCCAGGGCGTGGTGCCGGCGACGCTCGGCTACGTCAAGAAGGACGAGCTGATCGTGGACGCCAACCAGCGCATCAGCCACGACGCGCTGCTCAAGCTCCAGTCGCTCCACAATCTCGAAGCCGCGCGCGGCCAGCGCGGCGACCTGCTGCTCCCGCCGCTGGCGCGCATCCTGCTCATGATGCTGTTCATCGCGGTGTTCGCGATCTACCTGCGCATGGAGCTGCCGTCGGTCTACCGCGACAACGCCATGCTGGCGATGTTCACCCTGCTCACCGCGCTGGTGCTGGGACTCGCCGAGCTGCTCGTCGGGGTGCTCAACTTCTCGGAGTTCATGGTGCCGCTCGCGCTCGCGCCGCTGGTCGTGGGCTCGCTGCTCGAGAAGCGGCCGGCGCTCGTGTTCACGCTGCTCCTCACCGTCGCGGCCACCGCGATCGCCGAGCTCAAGGCGCCATTCGCCGCGGTCGCGGTGATGGGCGGCATCACGGCGGTCTACTCGGTCGCGCGCCTGCGCCATCGCTGGCACTTCGCGCGCGCGCTGTTCACCATCTCGCTCGCCAACCTGGTCGCGATCCTGGCCTGGGACCTGGCGCGCGGCCCCTCGGCGCAGCTCCTCATGCGCGACGGGCTGGCGGGCGTCGTCAACAGCTTCGTCGCGGTCTCGCTCGCGTTCCTGCTGCTGCCGGTCGTCGAGCACCTGTTCGGGCTCACCTCGGACATCACCTTGCTCGAGCTGTCCGATCTCAACCGCCCGCTGCTGCGGCGCCTGCAGCTCGAGGCCTCGGGCACCTACCACCACAGCATGGTGGTCGGGAGCCTGGCCGAGGCGGCGGCCGAGGCGATCGGAGCGAACTCGCTGCTGGCGCGCGTGTCGGCCTACTACCACGACATCGGCAAGCTCGCGAAGCCCGACTACTACGCCGAGAACGAGCACGCCTCGCGCAGCCTGCACGAGAAGCTCGCCCCCAGCATGAGCGCCCTGGTCGTCAAGTCGCACATCAAGGAGGGCCTCGAGATGGCGCGCCGCCAGCACCTGCCGCGCGCGGTCCAGAACGCCATCCCCGAGCACCACGGCACCATGGTGATGGCCTTCTTCTATCACAAGGCGCTCGAGCAGGACCCGGCGGCACGGCGCGAGGACTTCTGCTACCCGGGCCCGCGACCGCGCTCGAAGGAGACCGCGATCCTGATGCTGGCCGACGGCGTCGAGGGCGCCTCGCGCGCGCTCGCCGAGCCCACCCCGAGCCGCATCCGTGGGCTCGTCACCCGCATCCTCGAGGAGCGGGTCCAGCAGGGGCAGCTCGACGAGTGCGGCCTCACGCTCCAGGAGCTGGCGCGCATTCGCGAATCGTTCATCCCGGTGCTCACCGCGATCTTCCACGTGCGCGTGCCCTACCCCGAGGAACCGAAGGATCTCCGCCGGCGCCGCACCGATGCCGATCTCCGTCGCGAATCGCCCTAGGCTCCGCGGGGTCGCCGCCCCCCTGCGCGCGATCGTGCGCGGGGCGCTCGCGGTCGTGAAGCGCCGCCCCGGCGAGATCGCCGTCCTGCTCGCCGACGACGCGACGCTGCGGGAGCTCAACCGGCGCTGGCGCGGGATCGATCGCGCCACCGACGTGCTGTCGTTCCCCTCCACGGAGCGTCCCGGCCCGCGCATCGATGGCGATCTCGCGATCTCGCTCGAGCGCATGGCGGAGCAGGCGCGACGCTACCGCGTGAGCCGCGGGCGCGAGCTGGCCAGGCTCGCCGTCCACGGTGCGCTCCACCTCGCTGGGCACGACCACCATGCCCCGGCCGAGCGGGCCGAGATGCGGCGCCGCGAGGAGAAGGCGCTGCGGGCGGTGGCCCCCGCGATCCGGGCGCTCGATCGGGCGCTGCCGCGGGCGTAACATCCAACCAGCGCGCACCCGCGCGCTGTGGAGGTTGCGATGAGCCGATGGCTGGTCGTGCCGTTCGCCGCGCTCGCGCTCGTGGCGACGGGAGCAAGGGCGGAGAAGGAAATTGAGGTGGTAATACACGAGGACGGCTGGCATCGAGGTCCCGTTCCCCTTGACAGCCTTCTGCGCAGTGCGCTCGCCAGCGATACGGTCTGGTCGGTGCGGCGGTTCCAGGGACCTGCAGGCCCCGCGACGCGCGTGACGCCCAGCCTGGTGCCACGCTTGCGCGCGATCCTGCTGCGGGCCGACAGCGAGGGTGACGGATACGACCTGCCGAAGGTCTGCGAATCCTGCCCGGACCAGCTGCCGATCCTGATCTCGCTCGGGACCCAGGGTGCGGACACCAACCTTCTCGATCTCGATGTGTGGTTCCGCGAGGCCCAGGGGCGATACGTCGCACACAACGGATGGGTGGGGCGGATCACTTTTTCGAAGGATGCACCTGAGCTGCTCGCGCTGATCAAGCGCACGTTGCCCGCGGACTCCGTGGTCCAGCGCTACGAGTGGCACCCGCGGCCCGACTCGCTGCCGCGAGAGGGGGCGCCGCGCGACGAAGCAAATCCGAAATTCGGCGAATACGTCGACGTCGAAGTACTGCCCGAGCCCCTGGTCAAGGTGCCCCCCGAGTACCCAGCCGAAGCGAGGGATCTCGGTGTGGACGGGTTGGTCGTCGTTCAAGCGCTGATCGATCGGAGCGGACAAGTGGCCGACACGCGCGTGACCAAGTCCATTCGACCGCTCGACGACGCGGCGGTCGCCGCCGTGCGACAGTGGAAGTTCAAGCCGGCGACGACCAAGGGCAAGCCTGTCGCCGTCTGGATCGCCATCCCGGTCAAGTTTTCGCTCCACTGACGCGGCCCGGCGCGGCCGCCCGGCATCCGACTTCGCGCGTCTTCCCGGGTTGACCGCGCGTGCCGCATCGGGGAATCTGGCGGGAACCGACCCCATGCTCACGATGCCTCCCGAGATCCCCGACACGGCCGTGCCGGCCGAGCTGCCCATCCATCGCACCGGGATGATGGGCCGGCTGCGCAATTACCTGCTCACCGGGCTGCTCGCGCTCGCCCCCTCGGCGCTCACGCTGTGGGTGCTGCTGCGCCTCTTCAACTGGGTGGACAACCTGCTCGGGCGCTATTTCCGGTTCGCGGCGCTCGACTACCGCCGCCTCCCGGGCGTCGGCCTCGTCGCCACGGTGATCATCCTGGTCCTGGTGGGATGGATCGCCTCGTGGATCGGCGCGCGCTCGCTGTTCGGAGTCTGGGACCACTTCCTGACCCGCATCCCGGGCGTGGGCATCCTCTATGGCTCGACCAAGTCGCTGGGCGAGGCGTTCTTCAGCCGCAAGCAGACGAGCTTCAAGCAGGTCGTGCTGGTGCCCTGGCCCCATCCGGCGCTGTGGCGCGTGGGCTTCATCGCCGGTCCGCCCAGCCCCGAGGCGCGCCGCCAGCTCGGCGAGGACATCGAGGTCGTGTTCGTGCCCCACACGCCCAACCCCGCGTCGGGGTTCGTCCACTACGCGCCCCGCAGCTCGCTGCGCTACCTCGACTGGACCGTCGAGGAGGGGCTCAAGGTCATCATCTCGGGCGGCGTGAATCAGCCGGGCGTCGCCGCGACGCCCCGACCCTCCACGACGGCCGCCGGCGCGGCCGGCCCCTCCTAGGAGTCCGGTCGTGGCCCTGGTTCGCGGTGAAGGCATCGTCCTCAGGACCCACGCGCTCGGCGACACCAGCCGCATCGCGGTGGTCTACATGCGCGACCAGGGCGTCACCCGGCTGGTCGCGAAGGGCGCACGCCGCACGCCCAGCCGCTTCGGCTACGCGCTCGAGCCGCTGTCGCGCGGGCGCTACGTCTTCTACTACAAGCCCGACCGCGACCTTCACCTGCTGTCGCAGGCCGATACGATCGCCGCGACCGGCAGCCGGCTCGCGGACCTGGAGCGGCTCGCGCACGCCGAGGCGGCGATCGAGCTGGTGGACAAGCTGGTGTGGGGCGAGGAGCCGCACACCGAGCTCTACGACCTGCTCGCGGGGATGCTCGAGTCGGTCGTGACCGCCCCCGAGGCTTCGCTGCCGGCGCTCACGATCGCCTTCGAGCTTCAGGTCGCGAGCCTGCTGGGCTACCGGCCGCGGCTCGACCGCTGCGCCGGCTGCGGGAACGCGCTCTCGCCCGAGCGGCTGTTCTCGGCGGCGCGCGGTGGCCTGGTGTGCGACGCCTGTGCGGTCGGGGGTGGCACGGTGCGCCTGTCGGCCGATGCGCTCGCCGGGCTCGCGCTGCTGCTGTCGCGGCCGGTGCACGAGGCGGGCGAGTACCTCGAGATCAAGCGCTCGGGCGAGATCCTGCGCGTGGTCGAGTCGTTCCTCAAGCACCACTTCCAGCGCTTCCAGGGCCTGCGCTCGCTCGAGCTGCTGCGCTCGCTGAACGCGCCCGGGCAGGTCGCGTGAAGGCGCGGCGCGCATCGAAGGCGCGCGCGGCGCGCCCTGCCCGCAAACCCGCGACGCGGGCCGCAACGGGCGCGCGCGGGCCGGCGATCGATCCGCGCCGCTCGCTCCAGGAGATGATGATCGCGCTCGAGTCCTTCTGGGCCGCGCGCGGCTGCGTGATCCAGCAGCCCTACCCCTCGGAGGTCGGCGCCGGGACCTTCAATCCCGCGACCTTCCTGCGCTCGCTCGGCCCCGAGCCGTGGCGCGTGGCGCACGTCGAGCCCTCGCGGCGACCCAAGGACGGACGCTACGGCGAGAATCCCAACCGCTTCCAGCAGTTCTACCAGTACCAGGTGCTGCTCAAGCCCGCGCCCGCCGACGTCGTCGAGCAGTACTTCGACTCGCTGCGTACCCTCGGCATCGATCCGCTCGGGCACGACCTGCGCCTGGTCGAGGACGACTGGGAGTCGCCCACCCTGGGTGCGGCGGGCCTGGGCTGGCAGGTGTGGATGGACGGCACCGAGATCTCGCAGTTCACCTACTTCCAGCAGGCCGGGGGTCTCGAGGTGCCGGTGGTCTCGGCCGAGCTCACCTACGGGCTCGACCGCATCGGCATGATGCTCCAGGGCAAGGAGCGCGTGCAGGACCTGGCGTGGGCGCCGGGCGTGACCTGGGGCGATCTGTGGATGCGCAACGAGGTCGAGTACTCGCGTTACAACTTCGAGGAGGCCGACGTCGTGGCGCTGTCCTCGATGTTCAAGAGCTGGGAGCACGAGGCCGCCCGGCTGCTCGATCTCGGGCTCGTGAACCCGGGCTACGACTGCGTCATCAAGTGCTCGCACCTGTTCAACCTGCTCGATGCGCGCGGCGCGATCTCGGTGAGCGAGCGCGTCGGCTACATCGCCCGGGTGCGCAAGCTCGCCCGCCAGGCGGCGGTGGCGTGGGTCAAGCTGCGCGAGTCGCTGGGCTTCCCGCTGCTCAAGGACACGGCCGAGCGCGCGAAGTGGGTGAAGCCGGCCGCGGAGCAGGCATGAAGAGCGCGGCCGCGGCGGACCTGCTGTTCGAGATCGGGGTCGAGGAGCTGCCGGCCTCGTACGTCCCGCCCGCGCTCGAACAGCTCGAGCGCGGTGCGGCGGCCGGGCTCGCCGAGCTGAGGCTCGAATGCGGCGCGATCCGCGCCTACGGCACGCCCCGGCGCCTGGCGCTCATCGTGACCGGGCTCGCGGCGCGCCAGCCCGACCGCGAGGACGAGGTGCTGGGCCCGGCGGCGCGCGTGGCGTGGGATGCCGAGGGCAAGCCCACGAAGGCGCTGCTCGGCTTCTGCCAGGGCAAGGGCGTGCGCCTCGAGGACGTGCGGCGCGTTCAGACCCCCAAGGGCGAGTACGTCGGGGTCACGGTGCGCCAGCACGGCAGGCCGGCGCTCGAGGTGCTGCCGGCCTGGCTCGCCGACCTCGCGACCGGGCTCACGTTCCCCAAGACCATGCGCTGGCTCGACGACGACACCCGCTTCGGCCGCCCGGTGCGCTGGCTGGTGGCACTGCTCGGACGCGCGGTCGTGCCGGTCAAGGCCTTCGGCCTCGAGGCGGGGCGCGAGTCACGCGGCCATCGCTTCCTCGCCCCCGGGCCGGTCGCGATTCCCGAGGCCGGGCGCTACCTCGCCACGCTCGAGCGCGTGAAGGTGAAGGCGGACCATCGCCTGCGGCGCGAGGGGCTCGCGCGGCAGCTCGACCAGGCCGCCAAGTCCGTGACGGGCCGCGTGCGGGAAGACGAGGAGCTGCTCGACATCAACACCTTCATGGTCGAATGGCCCACGGCCTTCGTGGGCTCGTTCGACGCCCGTTTTCACGACCTGCCCAACGAGGTGCTCATCACGGCGCTGCGCGAGCACCAGTCCTTCTTCGCGGTCCTGGCGGCTGACGGCCGATCCGGCGAGGCCGCGCTGCGCGATCAGTTCATCGCGGTGCGCAACGGCGACGACCGCAATCTCGCGGTGATCCGCAAGGGCAACGAGGACGTGCTCACCGCACGGCTCGAGGACGCGGAGTTCTACTGGCGCACCGACCTCAAGAAGACTCCGGCCGAGCAGGTCGAATCACTCGCCTCGGTGGTGTGGATGGAGGGCCTGGGCTCGCTGCGCGACAAGGCCGCGCGCCTGGTGACGCTCGGCGGCTGGCTGTGCGAGCGCCTCTCGCCCGGCGAGCGCGCGACGGTCGAGCGCGCGGCACTGCTGTGCAAGACCGACCTGCTCTCCGAGATGATCGGGAGCGGCAAGGAATACGCGAGCCTCCAGGGGATCATCGGCGGCTACTACGCCGAGCGCGCCGGCGAGCCGCGCGAGGTGGCCCGGGCGATCGCGCACCACTACGAGCCGCGCGGCGCGGGCGGCGCGCTGCCTAAGACCGAGGCCGCTGCGATGCTCTCGCTCGCCGACAAGCTCGATCACGTCGCCGGCGCCTTCATGGCCGGCAAGTCGCCGAGCGGAAGCGAGGACCCCTACGGCGTGCGCCGGGCCGGCAACGGGGTGGTGCGCATCCTGATCGATCAGGAGCGCCACCTCGACCTGCGCGACGCCTCGATGCAGGCGACCGCGCCCTGCTTCGCCGCCCATGCGGAGTTCCCCCAGGCCGAGATCGTGAAGAAGCTCGGCGAGTTCTGGCGCGGGCGCGTCGAGGCGGCGCTCGAGGAGCGCGGCGTGCCCTACGACGCGCGCGAGGCGGCCCTCGAGGCGCGGCTCATCCTCGATGGCGACGGGACGCGCCGGCCGGGCTGGATCGATCCCGCCGACGGCCTGCAGCGCGCGCGGGTGCTCGACGGCTTCCGCGCCGACACGCGCTTCGAGCCGCTCGCGATCCTGTTCAAGCGCGTCGCCAACATCCTCAAGGCCGCCGCCGAGAAGCTCCCGCCCGCGCTCGATCGCGAGCGGCTGAGCGAAGCCGCCGAGCGCGGGCTGCTCGGGGCGCTCGAGCAGGCGCGCGCCGGCACCGACGCCCTGTGGCAGCGGCGCGCCTACGCCGACATCCTGCCGGTGCTGCTCGGGATGGAGCAGGCGATCCACGGCTTCTTCGAGGAGGTGCTGGTCAACGCCGAGGACCTGCCCACGCGGCTCAACCGCCTGCGCCTGCTCTCCGAGGTGCGCGACCTGTTCCTGCGCGGCTGGGACCTGTCGCGCGTCGTCGTCGAGGGCGAGAAGCCCTGAGCGCGCCCGGCCAGCGCCGCCGCGCCGCCGGCGGCCGCGGCCGCGTTTGCCCCTGAAGCCCGGTCCGGCTTAAGGTGCGCCCCGATCGAACCCGCCTCGGAGCACCGCCGGCGGGGCGCCCCAACGACATCCCGGGAGGAGTCATGGCGCTCAAGGAGAAAGCCGAGATCGTGGACGCCGATGGCCTGCGGCGCATCGTCACCCGCATCGCCCACGAGATCGTCGAGCGCAACAAGGGCGTGGACGACCTGGTCCTGGTCGGGATCCGCCGGCGCGGGGTGCCGATCGGCGCCCGGCTGGCCCAGAGGATCAAGGAGTTCGAGGGCCGCGAGCCCTCGCAGGGCAGCCTCGACATCACGCTCTACCGCGACGACCTCTCGACCGTGTCGCATCAGCCGGTCGTGGGCGCGAGCGAGATCGCGGTGGACATCAACGGCAAGGTGGTCGTGCTGGTGGACGACGTGCTGTACACCGGCCGCACGGTGCGCGCCGCGATGGACGCGCTCATCGACTTCGGCCGGCCGCGCTCGATTCAGCTCGCCGTAGTCATCGACCGCGGCCACCGCGAGCTGCCGATTCGCGCCGATTTCGTCGGCAAGAACGTGCCGACCTCGAAGCGCGAGGTCATCGGCGTCAAGCTCACCGAGGTCGACGGCGTGGACAGCGTCGTCATCAAGGAGATGGACGACTAGAGCGGATGTGCCGCCGGGTGCGGCGGCCGCCCCCAAACGCTCCGGAGCGGCCGCGGATGTTCTGCCCGGCGACTAGTTCAGGATCGCGGCCCGCATCACGCGCACGTTGGGCCTCTGGGTGAGCCGCACCAGGTAGATCCCGGGCGGGATCCGTCCGCCCTGCGCGAGGTTGACCGCGTGCCTGCCGGGACCCAGCGAGCCTACCTCGCGCTGCGCCACCCGCCGACCGGCGATGTCCAGCAGCTCGAGGCGCGCCGGATCCGCGCTCGGGAGCGAGAACAGCACCGTGAGATCGCTCGCTGCTCCAGGATTCGGCCGCGCACCCTCGAGCGCGAACACCAGGCGCTCGGCCGTCGCCCATGCTTCGCCCACGAATACTTCGATCCCCCCATCCATGATTCCGAGCCGGTAGCCGTAACGAGTCCCGATCGTCACCGCACGATCCTCGTAGCGCAGGTACCCGGTGCCATCCGGCATGATGACACCCAGCGCCGCCCAGTCGCCATCCCCGGTACGGCGATAGACCGTCGCCCTGAGGCCCACGTTGCCCGCCGAGTACCATGTCAGACGGATGCGATCGGGTTGGGCATCGACGCTGGCCAGTGAGGCGAGCGTGGCGACCGGCCCGTCCGGAGTCACGAGCGCGTACAGACTCTGGTTGCCGTGGATGTCAGCGGCCGAGAGCTTGTAGAAGTAGAACGTTCGGGCGACATCTACGAAGCCCGTGTCGCGCGTCGCCACGACCAGATTGGCCGATCCGGGAACGAACTGGGCCGTCAGGCCGCGATAGAGTCGGAACTCGCGGAAGTCGCCGGCCGGGCTCTCGGCCCAGTGGCGCGCGGTGGAGGTCAGGGAGTAGGTGGCCACGAAGGGGGCTGGGGCCGGGGGCGCCAGATTATCGACCGAGTATCCGCTGTCGATGGCCGACGCGAAGAATACAAATGGCTCGGGGGTCAGCGCGGTGACGAAATACGCCGTATAGGGATTGCTCTCCGCCATCGAGTCCTGCGTGGTTGGGGCTTCGTAGGCGTAGTTGATCAGCTGCTCCGCCGGCAGCGTGGCGATGGCCTCCCAGAAACCCTCCAGCAACGTTCCGTCCGGCAGCGCCACGCGGCGCCCGCGCTCCGCGGCTGCGCCATTCGTTGCCACCGGCACGCCCAGAGTCGCACGCGCTGCGGCTGGCGCGGAGGGGTTCGGCGCCCGCCTCCACACCCGATACCCAGTCACCACCTGGACGCCAGGTTTGTCCTGTGGGGTGCGCCAGGTGATGAATACGTGCCCCCCTTGATCGTTGGGCACGTCGCGCACAGCGACGATCGCGGGGTTGGAAAACTCGACGGTTTGGGTCAAGACCGGGGACGAACTGCCGAGGAAGCTCGCGTTTCCTCCGTAGACCGCCTCCACACTATGGGTACCCACGGCAAGCGTGGTCGCGCCCGTGCTCGTCGCGCTTCCTCCGACGAGTGCTACGGGAGCGCCGAAATCAGCGTTGTCGATCCTGAACTGCACGGTGCCCGCCGGGGTGCCCCCACCTGGCGGGGAGACGGACACGACCGCCGTGAAGCTTACCGCCTGCTTGAAGATCGACGGGTTGACGCTCGAGCTCAGCGAGGTCGTGCTCGAAGCGGGATTCACCGTCTGAATCAGTACCAGCGACCTGCTCCCGACATACGTGCCGTCCCCGTTGTAGACGGCAGTCAGCGAGCGTGTCCCGATCGCCAAACTCGCCACCGTCAGCGTCGCCGTCCCAGCGGCCAGGCTGGCAGTTCCGATCGAGTTCGTGCCCTCCAGGAACTGCACGGTGCCGGTCGCGGCATTCGGCACGACGCTCGCCGTCAGCGACACCGCCTGTCCGAACACCGTGGGATTGGGACTCGAACTCAGCGATGTCAAGGTTGCGAATTCGCTTGCATTGAAGAGTACTGAAACGGAGTTCGAGCCCTGGTTGGTCACCGCCAGGTCCGGCGCGCCGTCGCCATTCAAGTCCTTGATCGCAACCGACGCGGGGTTGGCCCCGGTCACGAAGTCGTTCCTCGGATCGAAGCTGCCGTCGCCTCGGCCGGGGAACACGGAAACCGTGTTGGAAACGTAGTTCACGACCGCCACGTCGGGCTTCGCGTCCCCGTTCAGGTCCCCGATCGCCACAACGCGGGGATAGGTCCCCGTGGCGTAGTCCTGTTTCGCGCTGAAGGTGCCGTCGCCGTTACCGAGCAGCACCGAGAGCGTGCTGGAGGCGCCGTTCGACACCGCCAGATCGAGCTTCCCGTCCCCGTTCAGGTCTCCGATCGCCACGGACTCGGGACTGTTTCCCGTGCCGTAGTCGCTCTGCGCGCCAAACGTGCCGTCGCCATTGCCAAGCCGCACCGAGATGGTGTTGGAGCCGTAGACCGCCACTGCCAGGTCAGGTTTACCATCGCCATTGAGGTCGCGGATCTCGACTGCGATGGGAGAGATTCCGACCGCCAGGATGGTCGGAGCGCCGAAGCCGCCCAGTCCGTCACCAAAGAAGACCGAAAGGGTCCCGCGTTGTTCTTCACAGACGACCATATCGGGCTTACCGTCGCCGTTGAGGTCGCCGATCGCGACGCCCCACGGCAGGCCCCCGGTCGGGAAGTCATGCTGAACACCGAACGTGCCGTCGCCATTGCCGAGCAGCACCGAGACCGTGCTGGCGTAGTAGTTGGTCACGGCCAGGTCAGGCTTGCCGTCGCCATTGAGGTCGCCGATTGCGAGGTAGATCGGGCCATTCCCGGTCGCCCGATCGCTCTTGGGACCGAAGCCGCCGACGCCATTGCCGAGCAACACGGAGAGCATTGAAGACGAGATGTTCGCGACCACCAGATCGGGTTTGCCATCCCCGTTCAGATCTCCGATTTTGACCGTGAAGGGTTGGGTCGCCGTCGCAAAATCGACGTGCGGCCGGAAGCCAATGATCGCGGATTGAGGGGCGGCTGCTGGCGCCTTCGTGCCGGCGGGCAGACAGGTGAAAGCGAGCAGCAGAAGGATGGACGTGGCGCGGCTGGCGCGCCGGGGAGTCGAAGTGGGTGGAATGCGGCTCATGGATCACTCCTACCTACTGGCATCAAGGCTCGCAGCGAAAGGCAGCACGGTTCTGCTCGGAGAGCATGAGTCGGGGCTGCGACACATGCAATGGGATTGTGAAGTCTGAGGGAGAGGTTGAGCCCCAACCCGTAGGGCAGGGTCCACGAAGCTCAAGGGGCTCCGGGTCTTCCAGCCCGCCCGGCGCGCTTGCGGAACACGCTTCAATGGGCTAGATTCCCTCTGCGAAACACCACCAACGATGCCACCTTTAACCGCGGCCCCGAGAGGCCGCAGAAGGGGGAGCCGATGAGCCGTACCCCTGTGCCCACCCGCCCGGCCACCTCCGGCGCGGGGCTTTTTTATCACCCGGCGGACGACCGGGGCGCGAGCTCCTCGCCCGGGCCCGCGGCGGCTGCGACCGGGCGCGACGCGCGCCGGGACCTGCTCGGGCTCGAGGGCATGAGCCGCGCCGACATCCTTGAGATCCTCGACGCGGCGGCCGCCTACCGCGCGCGCATCCGCGCCCACGCGCTCCCCACCCACGAGCTGCGCGGCGTCACGGTGTGCAACGCCTTCTTCGAGGACTCGACGCGCACCCGGGTCTCCTTCGAGATCGCCGAGCAGGGCCTGGGCGCGATGCACACCTCGTTTCAGGCCGGCGGCTCCTCGGTCTCCAAGGGCGAGACCCTGCTCGACACGCTGCGGGTCATCGCCTCGATGCGCGTCGACCTGCTGGTGGTGCGGCACGCCTCGCCCGGGGCCGCGGCCTACCTGGCGCGCCATCTCGACGCCGGCGTCATCAACGCCGGCGACGGGCGCCACGAGCACCCCACCCAGGGCCTGCTCGATGTCATGACGCTTCGCCAGGCGTGGTCGGGCGGCTTCGAGGGCCGCCGGCTCGCGATCGTGGGCGACATCGCGCACTCGCGCGTGGCGCGCTCGGCCTGCTTCGGGCTCGCCGCCCTGGGTGTCGAGGTCACGCTCGCCGGGCCCGCGACCCTGATGCCCGCGGGGGCCGAGATGCTGGGGTCGAGTGTGGCGCCCACGGTCGAGGACGCGATGCGCGGCGCTGACGCGGTCATGACGCTCCGCATCCAGCGCGAGCGCATGGAGGCGGGGCTCCTGCCCTCGCTCACCGAATACGCGCGCGAGTGGGGGATCACCGCCCGGCGCGTCGAGCTCATGAAGCCGGGCGCGGTGGTGCTCCACCCCGGCCCCATGAACCGCGGCGTCGAGATCACGCCCGAGGTCGCCGACGGCCAGCGCTCGGTGATCTTCGACCAGGTCGAAAACGGGGTCGCGATCCGCTGCGCGGTGCTTCAGCGCTGCGCCGGGGCCCTGGCGAAGGCGGCGGCATGACCACTACCGCGTTCCTGATCCGTGCCGCGCGCCACTGGCGGACCGGGGCGCCGCTCGAGCTCGCGGTCGAGGGCGGCGCGATCGTCGAGCGCGCCCCGCGGGGTGCGGTGGTCGTCGAGGCGGGTGGGGCGGTGCTCGCGCCCGGCCTGGTGGACCCGCACGTCCACCTGCGCGAGCCGGGGCAGGCCTTCAAGGAGACCATCGCGACCGGCACGCGCGCCGCGGCCGCCGGCGGATTCACCGGCGTGTGCTGCATGCCCAACACCGATCCGGTCATGGACAGCGCGGCCTGGATCGAGTGGGTGCTCAACCGTGCGCGCGAGGCCGGGCACTGCCGGGTCCACCCGCTGGGCGCGGTCACGATGGGCCAGCGCGGCGAGCAGCTCACGCCGGCGGTGGCGCTCAAGCGCGCCGGGGCGGTGGCGCTCTCGGACGACGGGCGCCCGATCATGTCGGCCGCGGTCATGCGCCACGCGCTCGAGTACGCCGGCCACGCCGGGCTGCCGATCGTGTGCCACGAGGAGGACCTCACGCTGCGCGGCGACGGGCACATGAACGAGGGCTTCACCGCCACCCGGCTCGGCATCCCCGGCATCCCGGCGGCCGCCGAGAGCGTCCTGGTGCGGCGCGACGTGGACCTCGCGGAGCTGACCGGCGGGCGCGTGCACTTCGCGCACCTGTCGTGCAGTGGCTCGTTCGAGGCGCTGCGCGACGCGCGGCAGCGCGGGCTCGCGGTGACCGGCGAGACCTGCCCGCACTACTGGACGCTCACGGACGAGGCGGTGGGGGACTACGACACCCTCGCCAAGATGAATCCGCCGCTGCGCTCGGCCTCGGACCGCGACGCCGTGATCGCGGCGGTGCGTGACGGGGTGGTGGACTGCTTCTCGACCGATCACGCCCCGCACACGATCGAGGAGAAGCGCCGGCCCTTCGACCAGGCGCCGTTCGGGATCGTGGGGCTCGAGACCGCGCTCGCGCTCACCATCACCTTCCTGGTCCACCCCGGGCACCTCACGCTCGCCCGCGCGCTCGAGCTGTGGACCGAGGCGCCGCGGCGCGTCCTGGGGCTGCCCGAGGTGCGGCTCGAGCCCGGCTTCCCGGCCGATCTGGTGCTGCTCGATCCGGCACGCGAGTGGACCGTGGATCCGGAGGCGTTCCACTCCATGGGGCGCAACACGCCGTTCGCGGGCTGGCGGCTCGCCGGGCGCCCGCTCGCCACCTTCTGCGCCGGCCGGCTCACCCACGCCGATGCCGCCTTCGAGGGCGCGCGCGCGCTGGGGCCCACGCCGCCCGCCGAGGCGCGCGCGTGATCCGCAGGCCTCCCGCGATCCTGGCGCTCGAGGACGGGCGCGTCTTCCGGGGCGAGTCCCATGGCGCGGCCACGGAGACCACCGGCGAGGTGGTGTTCAACACCGCGATGACCGGCTACCAGGAGATCATGACCGATCCGTCCTATTGCGGACAGATCGTGACCTTCACCTACCCGCTGCTCGGCAACTACGGCATCAACGCGGAGGACTTCGAGAGCGCCTCGCTCCGCGCCCAGGCGATGGTGTGCCGCGAGATGTGCGAGCGGCCCAGCAACTGGCGGGCGACCGGCAACCTCGACGACTGGCTCGCGGAAGCGGGGGTGCCGTGCATCGCGGGCATCGACACGCGCGCGCTCACGCGCCACCTGCGCGAGCGCGGCGTCATGCGCGGCTGCCTCTCGGGCGTAGACCTCGATGCCGACTCGCTGGTCGCCAAGGCGCGCAAGAGCCCGAGCATGCTGGGGCTGGCGCTCGCCGACATCGTGACCTGCATCGAGCCCTACTGGTGGGGCGAGGCCGGCCCCGCCGAGACCTGCCCCGAGGGCGAGGGCAAGCGCCCGCTCGCGGTGGTGCTCGACTACGGCGTCAAGTACAACATCCTGCGCCGGCTCCACGCCGAGGGCTTCCGGGTGCGGGTGGTGCCGGCGCGCACCAGCGCGCGCGAGGTGCTGGCGCTCGAGCCCGACGGCGTCGTGCTCTCGAACGGGCCCGGCGATCCCGAGCCGCTCGACTTCGCCATCGCCACCGCGCGCGAGCTGAGCCGCGCGCTGCCGACACTCGGCATCTGCCTGGGCCACCAGCTCCTGGGCCTGGCCGCGGGCGGCGCCACGCGCAAGCTCAAGTTCGGCCACCGCGGCGCCAATCATCCGGTCATCGACCGCCGCACCGGGCTGGTCGAGGTCACGAGCCAGAACCACGGCTTCATGGTGGACGCCGACACGCTGCCCGCGGGCGAGTACGAGCTCACCCACGTGAGCGGCAACGACGGCACGCTCGAAGGCATGGTCCACCGCAAGCTGCCCGTGCTCTCGTGCCAGTACCACCCCGAGGCGAGCCCGGGCCCGCACGATTCGCGGCCCTGGTTCCGCGCCTTCGCCGACGCGGTCGCGCGGCGCGGTGCGCGGCGCCTGGTCCACCGCGTGCGCGATCGCTTCGACCCGCGCGGTCTGCGCTGGGTCAACGCCGTCTCGGGCACCATCATCACCGGCT
>JBGQIE010000035.1:0-20378 GCA_041498315.1 Candidatus Eiseniibacteriota bacterium | reverse complement strand
TCGACCAGGCCATGATCCTGCCCGAAACGATCAACCAGGACGGCTACTACGGCACGATCAACGGCGTGATCGCGCACGAGAGCGGGCACCTCATGTTCGGGCTCGACGATCTCTACAACATCGAGACCGGCTTTCCGGTCGTGGGCGAGTGGAGCCTGATGGACAGCGGCAACCTGGTGGGCTCCCGGGTGCTGCAGCCCGACAAGAGCGTGATCTTCGCCACCGGATTATTGCCCCCCAGCATCGATCCCTGGCAGCGGTTCAAGGTCGGCGACGCGCTCAACTTCTTCGAGGTGAGCCTGGGCGACACCATGACGATGCTGGACAGCGAGCGCCACCCCGACGTGCGGAGCGTGACGCTGTCGAGCGACGAGTACCTGCTGCTCGAGAACCGCTACCAGCTCCCGGACAGCATCGTCGAGATCCAGACCGATCCGCTCAACCACGTCATCCTGGGACCGCAGCCCGACACCCTGCTCTACGACGCGCTGGTGCCGGGGCCGGGGGTGCTGGTGTGGCACATCGACACCAGCGTCATGCCCTTCGCGGACGCGTTGCGCATCAATCCCGACTATGGATTCAACACCAACCCGCTTCGGCCCGCGATCTCGATCATCGAGGCGGACGGGCTCGGGGACCTGGGCGATCCGGGCTCGGGCGGGATCGTGGGCTGGCCCAGCGACCCGTGGTTCAAGAGCAACAACCCGGTGCTCTCCGACACCACCACCCCGAACCTGCTCCCGCACATCGGCACGCACCCCCACGTGAAGCTCTCGTTCCTCGACGATCCCGATTCCGTGATGCTGATCTCCGCCACGCGGACCTGGCAGCTGGCGGGCTGGCCCAAGGTGGCCCAGTTCCCGCCCGGGGGTCCGAAGCTGCTGGCGGTGGACGCGGATGGCGTGCGCGGCCTCGAGCTGTGCTGGGCCGGAGGCGCGGATTCGCTCTTCGACAACGCCGGGAAGGGCTTCCCGAATCCCGACAGCTCCTCGCTGTTCGCGATGCATGCCGACGGCGCGCCGGTCAACCCGCTGAGCTTCGCGTTCGCGAACCTCGACCAGATCAGCATGGTCCAGCGCAACCGGCCGGAGGGCCGCCCGCGGCCGCTCATGGCGGGCCTGGCGCTCAACGATCCGGGCGGGGGGCTGGGCCCGCCGCCCGGACCGTGCTGGTTCGCGGTCTCGACCTATCCGCACGGTCCGGACACGACCTTCTCGGGCGGACGCGTGTGGCTCGTGGACACGCTCGGGGAAGCCCTGCCCGGATGGCCCGCGCTCGTGTCCTCGGTCGTGACGACGCCCCCCGTCATCCTCGGGCTCTATCCCAACGCGGTGGTGTTCGTAGGCTGCGCCAATGGCTACGTCTATGCGCTCGGCCTCGACGGCAAGATCTTCGCGGGGCTCGCGCCGCAGGGGCCACTCCCGGGAGGCGTGAGCGGCCGGCTCGCGGTGTCCGGCTCCGCGGGGCCCGCAACGCTCGACGCGTGGGTGGCGGCGGGTGGGGCGGACGGCGACGTGGGGGTATTTCACTTCGAGGCCCCCCCGCCCCTGATGGCGAGCCCGCAGCCTTCGCATGCCGCGGCGGTCGTGCCGGGCTGGGTGCACCGGGTCGGCGGCGCGGCATTCACGCCCGACTTCCTGTGGGTCGATTTCAACGGCGCGACCGCCGCCGCGGGCCGGACACCCACGTGTGCCGGCAGCGGTCCGGCGCTCGTCGTCCATCACGCCGACCGCTTGTGGGCCTTCTGCCGCGCGGGCGATCCGCTGCCGGGATGGGGCCGGAGCGCGGGTGACACGCTGGTCGCCGGACTGGCCGCCGGGGACCTGGATGGCGACGGATTCCCCGAGGTCATCACGCAGACCGTGCGCTCGAAGCTCGCCTTCTGGAACGTGACCGGTGCCCCCTCGCCAGGCTGGCCTCGAGCCGGCACGGGCGAGGATCTGCGCACCCAGAGCCCGCCGCTCGTGCTCGACGTGGTCGGCAGCGGGCACAGCCAGCTCGTGGGGCTCAACGGGAGCGGGGTCATCGCCGCCTTCGACGACGCCGGCAGGACGCCGCCCGGCTGGCCGCTCGCGAGCGGCGCCGGAGCCGCGGGCGACATGGTCGCCGCCGATCTCGACCTCGACGGCACGCTCGAGATCGTGGCACCCGACCGATTCAACCTCCTCTACGCCTACAGCCTGCCGGTCTCGAGCGGCAGCCCGCTCGCGACCTCGTGGACCATGACGGGCGGCGATCCGGGGCGGACCTCGGCGCTGCCCGCGAGCCGGCTGACCAGCGCGCCCGCGCCCGCGCCGGGACCGCTCGTGGCCGGGTCGCTCAAGGCCTACCCGAATCCCGCGCGGCGCTCGCCGGTTTCGTTCGCCTACCAGCTCACCGAGCCCGCCGAGGTCGAGTTCCACATCCTCGACACCTCGGGCCACGAGGTGGCGTCGTTCACGCGTCCCGGGCTCCAGGCGGACAACCTGGTCGTGTGGGACCCCGGTCACCTGCCAGCCGGGCTCTACATGGCCCAGCTGCGCTTCCACGGCAGCCGGGGCGAGCGGCGTGAAACCATGCCGGTCGGGGTGCTGCGATGAAGCGGATCCTCGCGGGTGTTCTGGTCGCGCTCGCCGCCCTCGATCCGCACGCGACGGCGCGCGCTTCCGTGATGCCGCGCTCCGAGTTCACCCGGGCGCAGGTCGAGCCGGCGGCATCGGACGATGCCCCGGTGCTCATCCTGGCCCAGCGCGTCATCGACCGCGGGTGGGGACCCCCCGAGGGGGCGCCGCCACCGGTGCCGGTGCCGGGACTGCTCTCCGAGGGCCGGGCGATGGCGCTCTCCGCCGCCCTGCCGGGCGCGGGGCAGCTCTACGCCGGCGAAGCCGGCGGACTGTGGTTCGCGCTCGCCGAGGTCGCGGGCTGGACCACCCACTGGATGTTCGATCGCGATGCGCGCCGCGAGACGGATCATGCGAACCAGTTCGTCGGCACGCCGTCCAATCCGTCGAGCGCCTGGTCGTTCGACCGCTGGCAGCAGGCCAATCCCACCGACGATCCGGCTCCCCTCCAGGCGCTCTATGCCGGGGACAAGGAGGCGTTCTACAACCTGATCGCGAGCGACCCGAGCTATCTCGCCGGCTGGAAGGGATCCGACCCGACCACGACACGGGCGGATTTCCAGCACCTGAGGGATCTCTCGGACGCCAGCCGGCAGCGCATGCGCACGGCCGAGAAGCTCATCTGGATGAACCACCTGGTCGCGGCCTTCGATGCCCTGCGGGCCGCGCGCATCCACAATCTGCCCATCCGGCGCAACATCGAGCTCCACATCCAGAGCTCGTGGCACGGGCCCGGGCCGGTGCTGACCGCGGCCCTCGAGCGGAGGTTCTGATGCGCGCTCTGGCCGCCGCCCTGGTCCTGTTCGCCCTGTGCGATGCGCGCGGGGCGCGGGCGAACGCCCGGACCGCGGAGGAGGGGCCCGGCGCCGCCCGCACCGGATTCGAGCGCGCGGCCGCGATGGAGCTGGATGCCCGCGAGCCGCTTCCGCCCTCGCTGTCGCTGCCCACGCCCGGGGACGAGGCGCTGGCCTTCCGATTCGGACGGCGCCGCGCCCGGCACCCCGCGCTCGGGGACTCGGCCGCGCGCGCCGCGGCGGACAGCACGGAGCGCGTGGCGCGCGCCCGCGAGCCCGCGCTCGGGGCGGCACGCGCCCAGGCGGTGTTGCGCTCGCTCACCGTGCCCGGCTGGGGCCAGTCGACCCTCGGCCACCCGACCGCGGCGGCGGTGTTCGGGCTCATCGAGGCCGGGGTGTGGACGTCCTACGTTTCGTTCCGCGTCCAGGAGGGCCTGCGCACCTCGACCTTCGAGCGCACCGCGAAGCTGTTCGCCGGCATCGACGTGAAGCACCGCGACGAGGAGTTCCGGCGCATCGTCGGGCAATACAGCAGCAGCGATGCCTACAACCAGTTCGTCGTGCGGCGGGACGCGGCCAACATCTATCTCGCCGATCCGAACCATCTCGACTACGACGGCTATCACGCCTACATCGCGGCCCACCAGCTCCAGGGCGCGGACACCTGGAACTGGGACAGCTTCGAGAGCGCCCAGCGCTACCGCAGCCAGCGCAAGATCGCCCAGCGTGCCGCCCTGCGCGCCAACACCGCGCTCGCGCTCGCGCTCGTGAACCGGCTCGTGAGCGTGTTGCACGTCTCGCGCCTCCACGGGGCCGCGGACGCACACCCTCGATCGTGGAACTTCGAGGTCACCCCGGAACCGGGGACGGAACCCACGGCGTTCCGATTTGGAGTCCGCACGCGGTTCTGAAGCGGCGGAGCGTTCCTGCCGTGCCCATCCTGATCGTCCTGCTCGTGATGCTCGCGGGGGCTCCCCGGGCCCACGCGGACGGCGGTGCCGCCTCCGCGGACGCCGGCGCGCCCACCGCGCGCGACTCCGCCGCGGTGCGCCCCGACTCCGCCGCCGCCGACACGCTCCCCATGCGCCTCGCCCGCATCGCGGCCATGGTCTCGGGCGAGGGGGCCACCCGCCTGGTCGAGCCCGCGGGCGTGGCGGTGGACGCCTTCGGGCGGGTGTACGTCGCGGATGCCGGGCTCAACCGGGTGCAGCGCTACGACGCCGCCGGCCACTGGCTGGGCGTGGCCGGCACGCTCGGGAGCGATCCGGGGCAGCTGCGGCGGCCGGGCGCGGTCGCAGCACTCGGCAACTTCGGCATCGCGGTGCTCGACCGCGAGAATCGCCGGGTCGTCTCGTACGACCTCCAGGGCCGGCTGGCGGGAACCCTGATCGATCTCGAGGCCGCCCCACTCAGCGATCAGCTCGGGTACGTGGACCCGGTGGCCCTGGCTTCCGATCGCGGCGGCGCCGTCGTCATCGCCGACGCCGACCACGACCGGCTGCTGACCTTCGATTTCTCCGGCCACTACGTGCGCGCCATCGGCGGCTTCGGCGGACGCGGCGCCTCGTTCCGGAGTCTGAGCGGTGTGGCCTGCGGGCCGCATGGCGAGTTCGTGACCAGCGATCGCGCGCATGCCCGAATTCAGCGCCTCGATGCCGGCGGGCGGGTGCTGGGCGCGTGGGCGCTCGTGGCCGGCCCGGGCCGCGGGGCGCTGCCGGTGGCGGTGGACGACGCGGGCCGGGTCGCGGTGGCCGACGAGTTCACCGGACGGCTGTGGCTGTTCGACCCCTCGGGCCGCCTGCTGGCGCGCACGGGCGGCTGCGCCGCCCCGCGCGCGCTGGCCTTCGCTCCGGACGGCACGCTGCTCGTGGCCGAGTCGCGCGCCGGCCGGGTGAGCCGCTGGACCGTGTCCGCGCCGGCGGCGCCGGGCGGTCACGAGTGATGCGAGCCCGGCCCGAACGAGCCACGCCCGGACTTGCGCTCTTCCCTGCGGTGGCCGTCGCGATCGCGGTGTCCATCGTCGCGGGCGCGACGGGGGTGGTGCGCGCCGATGCGGCGGAGATCCCCGACCCCGGCTGCGGCGTGATGCGGGTGGCGCTCCAGGCCGGCGTCCCGCTCTATCGCCTGCCCCACACGTTCCTGCGCGCGGGCAGCGACACGCTGCGCCTGCGGGGCGCCGTGCTTGCGCGCGGCACCGACTACGTGCTCGATCCGGTGCAGGGCGAGCTGCGCCTGCTGCGCGAGCTCCCGGCGGGCGACACGCTCGAGGTGCGGGCGTGCTGGCTGTTCACGCCGCCGCCGCTCGGGCTCCAGCTCATGCGCTACCAGCCGGCCCTCGGAGGAGCCCCCGACAGCGCCGCGGTGGCGGACAGCGTGCGTCTCGGCGCCGCGCGTGCCTCGGTCGCCGCGCGGCCCGCCACGGCGCGCGATCCGTCGGCGGCCCCGGCGGGCGCCGCGCTGGTCGTGAGCGGCAACAAGACGCTGGCCGTGGATTTCGGCTCGAGCCAGGACGCCTCCCTGCGCCAGTCGCTCGACTTGTCGGTGAGCGGCTCGCTCGCGCCGGGAATCCAGCTCACCGGGGTGCTGTCGGACCGCAACCTGCCGCTGTCCGCGACCGGCACCACCCAGGGCCTCCAGGCCTTCGACCGCGTGCTCGTCGAGCTGAGCGCCCCGCAGGGGAGTGCCGCGCTCGGCGACGTCGCGCTCAGCATTCAGCGCGGCGAGTTCGCGCGGCTCGACCGCCGGGTGCAGGGCGTGCGCGGCGATCTGGCACTGGGGCGGTTCAAGGGCCAGGTCGCGGCGGCGAACGCCCAGGGCGAATACAACCGCCTCGAGTTCCTCGGAGTCGAGGGGCGTCAGGGGCCCTATGTGCTCACCGACCGCGACGGCGGCACCGCGATCGCGGTGGTCGCGGGCAGCGAGGTCGTGACCGTGGACGGCGTGCGCATGAACCGCGGCGACGGCGCGGACTACGCGATGGACTACGAGCGCGGCCGGCTCACGTTCTCGAACCGCCGCCCGATCTCCTCCGAGTCGCGCATCACGGTGGACTACCAGTTCACCTCGAACCGCTATCGGCGGAACCTGGCCGCGGTGGGAGGAGGCTGGGAGTGGAGCCGCGGCTACCTGTTCACCCAGTCGGTGACCGAGAGCGACGATCGCGGGAAGCCGCTCGAGGTCACGCTCGATGCCTCCGACCTGCAGGCGCTGGCGCTCGCGGGCGACTCGTCGGGTGCGGCGCTCTCCAGCGGCGTGAGCTTCGGCACCGGGGACTACGACACCGTGCGGGTCGCCGGCGTGCTGGCGTTCGCGTACGCGGGCGCCGACGCCGGGCACTGGAACCTCCAGTTCACGCGCGCGCTCGCGGGCACCGGCGCCTACGCCGACTCCGCGCTGGTCGCCGGGCGCACGATCTATCGCTACGTCGGCAACGGCAACGGCCCGTTTCGCGTCGGGCGCGCCCTGCCGCTGCCCGAGTCGCACCAGGTGTGGACGGTGGGGGGCGGGGCGCGGCTTGGGCCCCTGGCGATCGAGGCCGAGGGCGCGCTCTCGCGGCACGACCTCAACACCTTCTCGAGCCTCGACGATCGCGACAATCAGGGCCGGGCGGCGCGCGCGGGCCTGAGCCTCGAGGGGGCACCCCCGGGGTGGCTGGCGGCGCTCGCCGGGCGCGCCGGGCTGAGCGTGAGCGCCCGCACCGTCGAGGCACGCTTCGCGCCCTTCTCGCGCCTCGAGGCCCCGTTCGCGGGCGATGACTGGGGCCTGCCGCTGGGCGGCGACCTCGAGCACCAGCGACGCGTCGTGGCCTCGGGGTTCATCCGACCGCGCTTCGGCGGGCAGCTCGGCGCGTCGGTCGGCCGGCTCGAGACGCCGGGCGGCTTCGAGTCGCTGCGGCGCAGCGTCACCTGGGCGCGCGAGGGCGGCGTCACGACCCGGGCCCTGTGGGAGCGCGCCGACGGAACGCAGCGCGACCGCCTGCTGCCGGCCGGCGGGCGCGACCACGCGCGCGCCGAGCTCCAGGTGCGGCTGCCGTGGCTCGAGCCCGCGCTCCGGGTGGAGTCCGACGAGCGGCGCACCCCGAGCGACACGCTCCCGAACGGCCAGCGCTTCCGCGAGGCGGCGCTCGAGCTGCGCGGCCCGCGCACCCTGCGCTGGCATACGCTCGCGGGGGGGAGCCTGCGCCGCGACGCCAGCCAGCAGCCGGGTGGAGCGTTCGAGGATCGCACCGATGCGCGCACCCTGCGGGCCGGGATCGACAGCCCCGACGACGGCGCCGTGGGGCTCGGGATCGCCTACCAGTGGCGCGAGCTGCGCACCGTCGATCCGGCCGCGCGCGCCGGCGGCGCGACCGCGCCGCGCGCGCGCAGCGATCTGGGCAGCCTGCGCGTGCGCGCGGACGATCGCGCGCGCGGGCTGCGCGGCAGCGCCAACATCGAGCTCACGAGCGAGGGCGAGAACCGGCGCGCGCGCACGCTGGTGTTCGTGGGCGGCGGGCGCGGCAACTACGACGCCGCGGGAAACTTCGTCCCGAGCGGGGACTACGACCTGCGCTCGACCGTGAGTCCCGACCTCGAGCGCCTGTCGCGCGCCGCGACCAGCGCCCACCTCGAGTGGGTGGCGCCCGGGCCGGCCTCGAGGTGGTCGGGCACGCGCGCCAACTTCGATTTCGAGAGCGAGGCGAGCCGCCGCGGCGAGCCGCTGCTGCGCGACCCGGTCATCGCGCCGGGCGCGGCCCTCACCGACCCGGGGCTCGCGCGCGGCAGCGTGCTCCAGCGTTTCGAGACCGAGCTGCTGCCCGAATCGCCCGCGGTGGCGCTGCGCCTGCGGCTCGAGCGCCGCGTGTCGGCGGACCGGAGCGATCAGAACTACAGCCAGACACTCGACGAGCGCCAGGCGAGCGCGCGCTGGCGCGGGCGGGCGGGCGGCACGCTGAGCAGCGAGGTGGAAGGGCGCTGGAGCCGGCGCATCGCGGCCCAGTCGCTGGTGGGCGGGTCCGGGTTCGGCCGCACCCTGCTCGATCAGGGCGGAACCGCCCAGCTCATCTATACGCCGGATGCCCGGGTGCGGGCGGTGGGGGTGGTCGAAGCGACGTGGAGCCGCGGTGAGGGACAGTCGCAGGCCACGCGCACCGTGCGGCTCGGCCCCGACGTGGGCGTGGCGCTCGGGGCGCGCGGCCGCGTCGAGACGACCGTCCGGCGGGCGTTCATCTCGGGCCCGCCGGCCTTGAGCCTGCTGCCCACCCTCGACCCGGTGGGCGCCCCGCGCTGGGAGGCCCAGACCCGCGTCGATTACCGGATGCACGAGTCCACCACCTTCAGCCTCTCGGTCAACGGGCAGGAGCGTCCGGGCCTGCGGACGCTCGTGACCGGCCGGGCCGAGCTGCGGGCGTTTTTCTGATGACCCATCCCCTTCACCACTCCCCGCGCGCGCGTGTCGCGGCGATCCTGCTGCTGGCCTCGTGCCTCGCCGCCAGCGGCGCGACCGGCGCCGGGGCGGCCGTGCGCCTCGATTACCGCGGCACCGTGCTCACGCGCGGCCAGGTCGAAACGCTGCTCCAGCGCGCGCTGCGCGGGCGCGTGCCGGGGGCCGGGGCCCAGGGGGCGGGCGGAGCCGGAGCGGGTGCGCGCCCCGATTCGGCCGCGGTGGCCGCCGGGCTTGCGGGCCTGGTCGAGCGCCTCCAGAACCTGGGCTTCCTCGATGCGCGCGCGGTGGCGGTGTGGGACACGGCCGCCGCGTTCGCGGGCGATGCCCGGCTGCTCGTGCAAGTGACCGAGGGACCGCGCTCCAGGTTCCACGCGGTGCGCATCCTCGCCGCGCCCGCGGCGGACTCGCTCCAGTTCGCGGGAGCACTCGGCCTCGCGCCCGGGAGCTGGGCTTCGCCACGCGCGACCGGCGAGGCGATCGAGCGTGCCCTCAGCGAGCTCGTCGATCGCGGGCACCCCTACGCCGAGCTGGGCGTGAGCGGATGGAGCCAGGAGCCCGACGGGGTGACGCTCACGCTCAGCGGCCGGCTCGGGCCCGCGGTCACGGTGAGCGGGGCGCGCATCGACGGCTTGCACGTCACGCGCGAGGCGATCGCGCAGAAATCGATGGGGCGTCTGACCGGGCTCCCGTACAATCGCGCCGCCGCCGAGGCGGCGCGCGACCGCCTGGTCCAGCTCGGGCTATTCCGCAGCGTCACCCTGCTGGGACTCGAGGGCGAGCCCGACTGGAACCGTGCCCGGCTCGTGTACCGCGTCGAGGAGCCGCGCTACAACCAGTTCGAGGGCGTGGTCGGCGTGCAGGGGCAGCGCGGGACCACCGGCCTCGCGCGCCTCGAGCTCGGCAACCTGGTCGGCACCGGGCGCACGCTGGGGCTGGCCTGGGAGGGGCGGGGTCCGGGGCTCTCGAGCCTGAGCGCGCGCTACGCCGAGCCGCTCGTGCTGGGCACTCCGCTGCGCCTCGAAGTGGCGCTCGAGCACCAGATTCAGGATACGCTGTGGGTGCGCACGCGCTGGGGCGGGCGCGCGCGGCTGCCGCTCCCGTGCTCGCAGCACCTCGAGGCCGGCTACGAGCAGGAGCGCGTCGTCCAGACGAGCACCGAGGTCGAGGAGGCGGATCTGCAGAATTCCCTGTTCGCGCTCGAGCGCAGCACGCTCGATCAGCCGCTCGCCACCCGGCGCGGCACCCGGATGCGCGTCGACGCCTCGCAGACCTTCAAGACCGAGCAGCTGCGCCCCGAGGGCTCGCGCCGCTCGCAAGCCAGCGCGGCCGAGGTGCGCACCGAGTGGCACCGGCCGCTGAGTGCCGCGACCGGGCTCACGCTCGAGCTGCGCGCGGCGGGGCGCTTCAGCTCGCAGGCCCTCCTGCCGCTGTTCGAGCGTTATCCGCTCGGCGGCGCCACCTCGCTCCGCGGCTACGACGAGGAGCAGTTCCGCGTCGACCGCTACGGGCTGTCGCGCCTCGAGTGGCGGCGCTTCATCGGTGGTTCCGGCCAGCGTGTGTTCCTGTTCTGGGACCACGCCTGGATGGCGACCCGCGCCCTGGGCTCCGACGGCGTCGCGCGCCTCGGCTCGCTGCAGCGCGACGGCGTGGGCTTCGGGCTGCGCCTCGAGGCGGCGGGCGGGCTGCTGGGCCTGGACTACGGGCTCGAGCCCGGGAGAGCCGCACTCGAGGGGAAAGTCCACCTCCAGCTCGTCACGACGTTCTAGACTCACCGGGGGCCGAAGCATGTCGCTCGAAACGCGGGTTCGCGAGCTCCTGGGGCCGGGCGGGACGTTGAGCCGGCGTTGGCCGCGCTACGAGCAGCGCCTCGCGCAGGCCGACCTCGCGGGCGACATCGCGCGCACCCTCGAGCAGGGCGGCGTCCTGCTCGCCGAGGCGCCGACCGGGATCGGCAAGTCGCTCGCCTACCTGCTCCCGGGCGTGCTCGCGGTGCTCGAGCGCGACCTGCGCGTCGTGGTCGCGACCTGCACCCGCTCGCTCCAGGACCAGCTCGTCGAGCGCGACCTGCCCGCCCTGCTCGCGGCGCTCGACGTGCGCGTGCCGTTCGCGCGCCTCAAGGGCAAGCAAAACTACCTGTGCCCGCGCTCGCTCGAGCTGGCGGAGGGGCGCGGCGCCGAGGAGACCGAAGTGCTCGAGTCGCTGCGCCGCTGGGCGGCCGCGGAGGCCGAGGGCGACCTCGACCGCTTCACGGCCGGCGACGCCGAGGCGTTCCGGCGCGTCCGCGGGCGGGTGGCGACCGATCCCAACGCCTGCACCATGGGAGTCTGTAGTCGCGGCCGCGAGTGCTTCTGGGTGCGCGCGCGCCGCCAGGCGGGCGCGGCCCGGCTGCTGGTCGTCAACCACGCCCTGCTCGCGCTCTCGGGCGAGGTCGAGGGACTGCTCCCCGAGTTCGACGTGCTGGTCGTGGACGAGGCCCACCGGCTCGAAGGCGTGCTGCTCGGGCAGCTCGAGCGCAGCGTCTCGCGCAACCGTTTCGAGGACGTGCTGCGCATGGTGGGGAGCGGACGCGGGGGCGGAGGCGGAGGCCTGCTCGCGCGGGTGAAGCGCTACGCGCTGCCGTTGTTCGGCCCCGGGCGCGCGGGCGGGAGCGGCGCCGAAGCGGCCGGCGATCTCGAGGCCCTGGGGTCCCGCGTCGCCGTGGCGCGCGCCGATGCCGAGCGCCTGGTCGCCGGGCTCGAGCCGGGCGAGGCGCGGCACGAGATCTACGGCACGCGCGCCCGCTACCGCTCGGCCGGGGAGCTGCTGGGACGCGACCTCGAGCCGCTCGAGGTCATGCTGTCGCACTGCTCGGGGTTCGCGCGCGGGCTCCACCGGCTCGCCGAGCAGGTGGGCAGCTCGGGCGGTGCCGCCGCCGCCGAGGAGCTGGCCGCCGAGCTCGACGAGGTCTCGGGCCGCTTCCTCGGGCTCGGGAGCGATCTGGGATTCCTCGCGGACGCCGCCGACCGCGACTGGGTGTACTGGCGCACGGCCGGGGCCCCGGCGTCCGGGCGCTCCGGCGGCGGGCGCGGCGTCGAGCTCCACGGCGCGCCGGTCACGGTGGGCGAGCACGCGCGCCGGCTGGTCCTGGGCCGCGCGCGCGCCGCAGTGCTGACCTCGGCCACGCTGACCTCGGCCGGCGACTTCTCGTTTCTCGCCGAGCGCCTCGGCCTGGGCGAGGAGCGCGGCGTGCCGTTCGAGGCCGCGACCTACCCCTCGCCGTTTCCGCTCGAGCGCCAGATGCGGGTATTCGTGTACGACGGCGGAGCCGACGAGGCCGAGTCGGTGGCCGCCGTGGTCGCGGCGCTCCACCAGGCCTGCGGCCGCAACCAGCTCGTGCTGCTCACCGCACACGAGCGCCTGCGCCGGGCCCGCGAGCGCCTGCTCGCGCGTCTGCCCGACCCGGCCGCACTGCTCGCCCAGGACTGGGACGGCGCCGCGGCGGTGGTATCGGAACGCTTCCGGTCCGCGCGTGGGGCCGTCTTGCTCGGA
The DNA here is from genome assembly GCA_041498315.1 of Candidatus Eiseniibacteriota bacterium. Lineage (GTDB taxonomy): Bacteria > Eisenbacteria > RBG-16-71-46 > RBG-16-71-46 > RBG-16-71-46 > JBGQIE01. Next base: position 8,032 of record JBGQIE010000035.1, on the reverse strand, counting down.
GTGCAGAGCCTGTGGGAAGGTGTGGACTTTCCGGGTGAGTCGCTCGAGATCCTCGTGGTCGCGAAGCTGCCGTTCTCGGTGCCGGACGATCCGCTCGTCGAGGCGCGTGGCGAGCGGCTGCGCGAGCGCGGTCTCGAGCCGTTTCAGCACGATGCAGTGCCCGAGGCGGTGCTGCGTTTCCGACAGGGAGTGGGACGCTTGATCCGTCGCTCCGACGACCGTGGCGTGCTGGTGGTGTGCGACCCACGGCTGCTCTCCGCCTCCTACCGCCGCCCGTTCCTGGAATCCCTGCCGGTCGCCCCGGTGCGCCACGCCGACGCGCGCCGGCTGGCGGGCGAGGCGGCGGCGTTCCTGTCGGGCGGGCACCTCGCCGCGGCGCCGCCGGCCGGGATCGGGGAGTCGGCGTGATCCTGCTCGGGGACCGCCCGCTCACCCTCGCCGAGGTCGAGCGGGCGGCGCGCGGAACCGCCACGGTCGCGGTCGGGAGCGAGTCGCGCGCCCGCATGAAGAAGTCGCGGGCGGTCATCGAGGACGCGGTGAACGGCGGGCGCGTCATCTATGGCGTCACGACCGGCTTCGGCGAGCTCAAGGACCGGCACATTCCGCCCGATCAGGTGCGCGAGCTCCAGGTCAACCTGCTGCGCTCGCACCGGGCCGGCGTGGGCAAGCCGGCCTCGCGCGAAGCGGTGCGCGCGATGCTGCTGTTGCGCGCGGCGTCGCTGGCCCACGGCTTCTCGGGGTGCCGGCCCGAGCTCGTGGACGCGCTGCTCGCGCTGCTCGAGCGCGACGTTACGCCGGTGGTGCCGCTCCAGGGCTCGGTGGGGGCCTCGGGGGACCTCGCGCCGCTCGCGCACCTGGCGGCGGTCCTGATCGGCGAGGGCGAGGCGTGGCTCGGGGACCGGCGCATGCCGGCGGGGCTCGCGCTGCGCGGCGCCGGGCTCCAGCCGCTCACGCTCGAGGCCAAGGAGGGGCTCGCGCTCGTCAACGGCACCCAGTTCTCGACCGCGGTGCTGCTGCTCGCCTGCGTGGACGCGCGCCGGGTGTGGGAGGCGGCGGTGGCGGCGGCGTCCCTCTCGACCGAGGTGCTGCTGGGCTCGTTCCAGCCCGCGCGCGCCGAGGTGCAGTCGCTGCGGCCCTACCCGGGCGCGCTCGAGACCGCGCGCCGGATGCGGGCCTACGCGCAGGACAGCGCGCTGGTCGCCTCGCACGCCGATTGCGGGCGCGTCCAGGACGCCTACAGCCTGCGCTGCCCCCCGCAGGTGCTGGGGGCGTCGTGGGACGCGCTCGAGCACGTGCAGCGCCAGATCGAGATCGAGATCAACTCGGTCAACGACAACCCGCTGGTGTTCCCCGAGACCGGCGACGTGGTGTCGGCCGGACTGTTCCACGCCCAGCCCCTGGCGCTGGCCGCGGACTATCTCAAGATCGCGGTGGCCGAGATCGCCTCGTTTAGCGAGCGGCGCACCGACCGCCTGCTCGACGCCCGGGTCTCGGGGCTGCCGGCGGTGCTCGCGGAGCACCCCGGGCTCGAATCGGGCTACATGCTGGCCCAGTACACCGCGGCGGCCCTGGTGTCGGAGAACAAGGTGCTCGCCCATCCGGCGAGCGTCGATTCCATCCCGACCGGCGCGGGGATCGAGGACCACGTCAGCATGGCGCCGATCGCCGCGCGGCACGCCCGCTCGGTGGTCGAGAACGCGGCCCGCGTGGTCGCGCTCGAGCTGCTGTGCGCCTGCCGGGCGCTCGAGTTCCGGCGCCCGCTCACCGCGGGCCGCGGCTCGGAGCGGCTCTACGGGGCGGTGCGGCGCCTCGCGGCCGCCCCCGAGGGCGATCGACCGCTCGACGGGCCCTGCGAGGCGCTCGCGGGCTGGGTGCTCTCCCCGGCGCCCGAACGTCTGGCGGAGGAGGCGCTCAAGACATGAGCCCGGTCGCCTCCCCGGCCCGCCGGCCGGCCGTGCGCGCGCCGCGCGGCGCCGCGATCAGCTGCAAGGGCTGGCCGCAGGAAGCGGCGCTGCGCATGCTCATGAACAATCTCGATCCCGAGGTCGCCGAGCGGCCCGACGACCTGGTGGTCTATGGCGGCACCGGGAAGGCGGCACGCTCGTGGGCGGCCTACGACCAGCTCGTCGCCTCGCTGCGCGCGCTCGAGCACGACGAGACGCTGCTGGTCCAGTCGGGCAAGCCGGTCGGGATCTTCCGCACCCACCCGGGCGCCCCGCGGGTGCTGATCGCGAACTCGCTGCTGGTTCCGCGCTGGGCGACCTGGGAACATTTCCGCGAGCTCGAAGCCCAGGGCCTCATCATGTACGGCCAGATGACGGCGGGCTCCTGGATCTACATCGGCTCGCAGGGCATCGTCCAGGGCACCTTCGAGACCTTCGGCGAGTGCGCGGCCCGCCACTTCGGCGGCAGCCTCGCCGGACGCATCGTGCTCACCGCCGGGCTCGGCGGCATGGGCGGGGCCCAGCCGCTCGCCGCGACCATGAACGGCGGGGTGTGCCTCGCGGTCGAGGTGGACGAGGCGCGCGCGCGGCGCCGGCTCGAGACCGGCTGGTGCGACCGCCTGAGCCGCGACCTCGACGAGGCGGTCGGCTGGGCGCGCGCGGCGGCGGCCGAGCGCCGCGCGCTCGGGATCGCGCTGGTCGGCAACGCCGCCGAGATCCATCCGCGACTGGTCGAGCAGGGGGTGCGCATCGACGTTGCGACCGACCAGACCTCGGCCCACGATCCGCTCGAGGGCTACATTCCCGCCGGGCTCACGCTCGAGGCGGCGGCGGCTCTGCGCGCCCGCGACGGCGTCGAATACGTGCGGCGCGCGCGCGCCTCGATGGCGACCCAGGTGCGGGCGCTGCTGGCGATGAAGCGGGCCGGCACGGTGCTGTTCGACTACGGCAACAACCTGCGCGGCGAGGCCGAGAAGGGCGGACTCGAGCACGACCAGGCGTTCTCCTACCCCGGCTTCGTCCCCGAGTACATCCGCCCGATGTTCTGCACCGGCAAGGGACCGTTCCGCTGGGTCGCCCTGTCGGGCGATCCCGAGGACATCCTCGCCACCGACCGCGCCGCCCTCGAGGAGTTCCCCGGCGACGCGCGGCTGCAACGCTGGATTCCGCTCGCCGAGCGGCACGTGCGCTTCCAGGGGCTCCCGGCCCGCATCTGCTGGCTTGGCTACGGCGAGCGGCACCGGCTCGGACTGCGCTTCAACCGCATGGTGCGCGAGGGCGCGCTCAAGGCGCCGATCGTCATCGGGCGCGACCACCTCGACGCCGGCTCGGTGGCCTCGCCCTATCGCGAGACCGAGGGCATGCGGGACGGCAGCGATGCGGTGGCCGACTGGCCGGTGCTCAACGCGCTGCTCAACACCGCGTCGGGGGCCTCGTGGGTGAGCGTCCACCACGGCGGTGGAGTGGGGATCGGGAACTCGATCCACGCCGGGCTCGTGATCGTGTGCGACGGCACCCTGGAGACCGACGCCAAGCTGGAACGCGTGCTCACGAACGACCCGGGCACCGGGGTCATGCGCCACGCCGACGCCGGGTACCCGGAGGCGATCGAGCACGCGCGCCGTACCGGGATGAAGCTGCCCGGGATCACGATGTGAGCGGGTCGGGCGCGGGAGCGGGAGGGGCGATGAGCATCGGAGCTTCGCAGGGTCCCGCGGGGGCGGCGCGCGCGGTCGCGGGCCGCGCCTCGTACGTGCTGGTCCACAACACCTCGGAGGTCGTCACGCCGGACCTCGAGGGCCGCACCCTCGTGCGCATCCCGCGCGGCGCGCTGGTGTTCCGTGACGGCCGGGTGCTCGAGATCGGCCCCGGGTCCGAGCTGTCGCGACGCCACGTGGACGCGCGGCCCATCAACGCCGGCGGCAAGCTGGTGACGCCCGGTCTGGTGGACTGCCACACCCACATGATCTTCGCCGGCCAGCGCTCGCTCGAGTTCCAGCGCCGGCTGCGCGGCGAGGACTACGCGGCGATCGCGACCGCGGCCCCGGGCAGCGCCGAGGCGGGCGGGATCCGCTCGACCGTGGCCGCGACCGCGGCCGAACGCGACGACACGCTCGAGCGCTCGCTGGCCGCCCGACTCGAGCGCTGGCGCGCCGGCGGCTGCACCACGGTCGAGGTCAAGAGCGGCTACGGGCTGAAACCCGCCCACGAGATCCGCCTGCTCGAGCTGATGCGCGGAGCGGCGCAGCGCGTGCCGGTGCGCGTTCACCGCACCGCGCTGCTCCTCCACGCGCTGCCCGACGATTACGCCCACCGGCGCGGCGAGTACCTCGACCTGTGGTGCAACGACACGCTGCCCGAGATCCGCCGCGCCGCGCTCGCCTCCTCGGTGGACGCGTTCTGCGAGACGGTCGCGTTCAGCGTCGAGGAGTGCCGCCGGCTGCTGAAGCGCGCCCAGGAGCTGGGGTTCGCGATCCGGCTGCACGCCGATCAGCTCACGCGCGGGGGCGGGGCGCGGCTCGCGGCCGAGCTGGGCGCCCTCTCGGCGGATCACCTCGAGTGCGCCTCCGAGGAGGACTGGCAGGCCCTCGCGGCCGCCGGCACGGTGGGCGTGCTGTTGCCGGCCGCGGCCCTGACGCTTGGGTCTAGGTTGCCGCACGCCTCGATGCTGCGCCGCAGCGGCGCCCGCGTGGCGCTCGCCACCGACTTCAATCCCGGCACCGCGCCCGCCCAGTCGCTGGTCGAATGCATGGCGCTCGCGGCGCGGATGTGCGGCCTCGACGCGGTGGAGTCGCTGCTCGCGGTGACCTGGAACGCGGCCAAGGCGCTGGGCGTCGAGGCCGAATGCGGCCACCTCAACGTCGGGGCGTGCGCCGACGCGGTGGTGTGGGAGTGCGAGACCCTGGAGGAGCTGTCGTACTGGATGCCGGCGGTGCGGCCCGACAGCGTGTTCGTGCGCGGCGCCGACCTGGCGATGCCGGCGCTCGAGCGGCGGGTGTGGCCGTGAAGGCGCGCGCGCCGGGCCGCGGCGCGGGATCGACGGGCGGAGGCCGCTGATGTCGCGACGGGTCGAGTGCGTTCCCAACTTTTCCGAAGGCCGGCGCCGCGACGTGGTCGAGGAGCTGGTCCGCGTCATCGCCGCGGTGCCCGGCGTGGTGTTCCTCGACAGCGAGATGGACGCCGACCACAACCGCTCGGTGCTCACCTTCGCGGGCGAACCGGAGCCGGTCGTCGAGGCCGCGTACGCCGTGGTGCGGCGCGCCTCGGAGCTCATCGATCTCAATCAGCACCACGGCGAGCACCCGCGCATGGGGGCGGCCGACGTGGTGCCGTTCGTGCCGGTCGAAGGCGTCACGCTCGACGATTGCGTGCGGCTCGCCCGGCTGCTGGGCAAGCGCGTCGGCGAGGAGCTGGGGATTCCGGTGTTCCTCTACGAGGCCGCGGCGACGCGGCCCGAGCGCGTGAACCTCGCCGACGTGCGGCGCGGCGAGTTCGAGGGGCTGCGCGAGCTCATCGGGCGCGATCCGGCCCGCCGCCCCGATTTCGGACCGGGCGCGATCCATCCGACCGCCGGCGCGATCGCGATCGGCGCGCGGCGCTTCCTGGTCGCCTTCAACGCCAACCTCAACACCGGCGACCTGCGGGTGGCGCGGGCGATCGCGGCCGCGATCCGCGAGCAGAGCGGCGGGCTCAAGCACGTGCGCGCGCTCGGATTCTCGATCGAAGGCGGGCGCCGCGCGCAGGTGAGCATGAACCTGGTCAACACCGAGGCGACGCCCATCCACCGCGTGCTCGCCCTGGTGCGCGCCGAGGCCGCGCGCTGGGGCGCCGCGGTGTCGGGCTGCGAAGTCGTCGGCCTGATCCCCGAGGCGGCCCTGCTCGATGCGGCGGAGCACGCGCTGCAGCTCGAGAACTTCCGCCGCGACCAGGTGCTCGAGTTCCGGCTGCGCCAGCCCCCGACGACCGAGGCGGTGACGCTGGCGGGATTCTTCGACCAGATCGCGGCGCCGGTCCCCACCCCGGGCGGGGGGACGGCGGCGGCGGTCGCCGGGGCGCTGGCGGCGAGCCTGGCGGCGATGGTCGCCGGGCTCACCGTGGGCCGGAAGAAGTACGCCGCCAGCGAGGCGGTCATGAACGAGACCCTGCGCGAGGCCGCCGTGCTGCGCCGCACCCTCATGAGCCTGGCCCGCGAGGACAGCCAGGCCTTCGAGGCGGTCGTCAAGGTGCGCCAGATGCCCCAGGCTTCGCCGGCCGAGGCCGAGACGCGCGCGAAAACGTTGCAGGTCGCGAACCTGGAAGCCAGCCGGGTGCCCCTGCGGACCGCCGAAGCATGCCTCAGGGTGCTCGAGCTCGCCGCCCAGGTGGTGCGCCTCGGCAACGTGAACGCCGTCACGGACGCCGGCACCGCCGGGCTGCTCGCCGGCGCGGCCGCCGAGGGGGCGCTGCTCAACGTCGAAATCAATCTGAAGTCCATGCCCGCGGGGGCCGATAAGAACGACGTGGAAACGGCTTTGCAGCGCGTGCGTTCGGCGTTGGGCCCCGCGGCTCAGCGCTGCGCGGACGCGGTGCATTCCGCTCTGAAGGCCTGACAGGGACCGGGTGAGGCTCGAGCGCATCCGGATGACGCGCGGGGACATCGCGTTCCCGCCCGCGGACATCCGGATCCACGCGCCGCGGAGATGGCCATCTTGGACAAGGCAATCGAGATCAAGCGACGGGCCCAGCGCTGCATCCTGAACGGGGATCTCGACGGCGCGCTGGCCGAGTACGAAGCGCTTGCCGCCCTCGAAAACTCTGACCCGTACAACTTTGTCCTGCTCGCCGATCTCACGTTCAAGCGCGGCGACCAGGCCAAGGCCGGCGAGCGGTACCTCCAGGCGGCGGATTCCTACGAGAAGGCGGGGCTCTACAAGAACGCGATCGCGGTCTGCAAGAAGATGATCCGGCTCAAGCTCTCGACGCCGGTCGTCCTCAAGCGGCTCGCGGGTCTTCACGCGCTCGACGGGCTCGCGACCGAAGCGGCGCTCTACTGGATGCAGTACGCCGAGCACCTGACCCAGGAGAGCCGTTACAAGGAGGCCGGCGAGAGCCTGCGCCAGGCCTTCGACACCTGCCCCGAAAACATTCGCGCGCTCGAGAAGCTCGCCGAGGTGCTGATCCTGGACGGCGACAACGCCAGTGCGGCGCGATCGCTCGCCGAAGCCGGGGCGCACTACCTGCGCCTCGGCGCGTCCAAGGATGGTGATCGCTGCCGCCAGCGCGCCGAGCAGCTCCAGCGCGGCTCGGTCGCGGCCTACGAAGAAGAGGCAAAACACGGCGGAGCGCGCGCGCCCGCTCAGGAACCGGCGCGCCCCGGCGCCTGGTCCGCGGATCCGCGCGCCGTGGCCGCGCCCGAGCCGGAGGCCGAGGAGGGCGTCATCGGCGGCGGGCTCGAGCTCGCCGGGGGCGCCGCGGCCGCGCCCATCGAGCGCCTCAAACTGACCGACTTCCAGCCCGGTGCCAGGAGCCTGCCCGGGCTCGAGGACTCGTCCGGAACCGAGGTCACGGGAACCAGCCCGGCGCCCCCGACCGGACTGGCCGGCACGCCCGCGGCTGCGATCGAGCATGCTTCCCCGGCCGCGGGGGCGGCGCCCCCATCGCTCAACGGCATGGCCGACGTCGAAGCGCTGCTCCGCCAGGCCGAGCAGGAGTTCCGATCCGGAGACCGCGACGCGGCGAGCCTGACGCTGATGCGCGCGGCGCAGGGGTACGAGGATCTGGACAAGCTCGAGAGCGCCGCCGTCATCTTCCGCAGCCTGAGCAAGAGCCCGAATGCCCCGGCCGAGGCGTCGCTGCGCTGGTACCAGAACGCGGAGCGCCGCGGACAGGGCGCCGAGGCGGCCCAGGTCGCCTGCGAGATCGGCGACCGCGTCCTGACGGAAGGGGATGCGGCCGCGGCGGTGAGCTGGTTCGAGCGGGCGCGCGCGCTCGACCCCGGGAACGACCACGCGCTGCGGCGCCTCGCACGTCTGTCCGAGCAGGGCGTGGTGGCGGAAGCGCCCGCCGCCGCGCCCGCGCCCCGGTCGCGGCCGGTTTCGGCCCCGGCGGCC
>JBGQIE010000034.1:0-20462 GCA_041498315.1 Candidatus Eiseniibacteriota bacterium | reverse complement strand
GGGCCGGGCATGGCCCTACGGGCACCCGCCAGCCTGCGCCGACCATGTCGCATAATAACAATTATGTAAACTAGCACGTGACGACGGATCGCGCTGGATCGCGACGATCGGCTTGGGTCCGGCCCACGCCGGGCTCTGCGGGGCTGGCCTCCCCCGCGGCGCCTCGTGGCGGTGGCCGGCGGCTACTTCGCGGCGACAACCAGGTTCAGGAGCTTGTTCTTGACAAAGATCACCTTGCGCAGCTCGGCGCCGTCCACGTAGCGGCGCACGCGCTCGTCGGCCAGCGCGGCACTCTGGGCCGCCGGCTGCTCGGCGTCCCGGGGCAGCTCGAGGGTCGCCCGGAGCTTGCCGTTGATCTGGACGGCGATCGTGACGTTCTCCTCGAGGGTGAGCTTGGGATCCCAGCCGGGCCAGGGCTCGCGGCCCAGGCTCTCCGGGTGCCCGAGGCGCTGCCACAGCTCCTCGGCGAGGTGCGGCGCGAAGGGCGCCAGCACCAGCACGAAGGGCTCGAGCAGGGCGCGCGGGCGCCGCTCGAGCGGGGTCAGCTCGTTGACGAATATCATCATCTGGGAAATCGCAGTGTTGCATGCCAGGGCTTCGAGATCCTCAGTCACCTTGCGAATCGTCCGGTGAAGCAGCCGCAGCTCCTCGGTCGCGGGCGGCTCGGCGCTCATTCCGGCACTCAGGCTTCCGTCCTCTTCAATGTAGAGCCGCCACACGCGGTCGAGGAAGCGCGCCACGCCTTCGACGCTCTTCGAGTTCCAGGGCTTCATGGTCTCGAGCGGTCCCATGAACATCTCGTAGAGCCGCACGGCATCGGCCCCGTAGCGCTCGATCAACTCGTCGGGATTCACGACGTTGCCCACCGACTTCGACATCTTCTGTCCGTCCTCGCCCAGGACGGTACCCGGGTGGACCAGCCTCATGAACGGCTCGGGCGTGCTCACCACCCCGATGTCGAACAGCACCTTGTGCCAGAAGCGCGCGTAGAGCAGGTGGAGCACGGCGTGCTCGCCCCCGCCGACGTAGAGATCGACCGGCATCCAGTAGCGCTCGAGCTCGGGGCTCACGAGCTTCTGGTCGTCGCGCGGATCGAGGAAGCGCAGGTAGTACCAGCACGAGCCGGCCCACTGCGGCATCGTGTTGGCCTCGCGGCGCGCGGGCTTGCCGGTCACGGGGTCGGTGGTCTCGATCCAGGCGCGCATGTTCGCGAGCGGGCTCTGCGGCTCATCGCCGCTTCCCCCCGGCCGGAAGTTGTCGGTCTCGGGCAGCTGGACCGGGAGCTGCTCCTCGGGCAGCGCGCGCGGCTCGCCGTCCACCCAGACGATCGGGAACGGCTCGCCCCAGTAGCGCTGGCGGGCGAACAGCCAGTCGCGCAGCTTGTAGTTGACGGCGGCGCGCCCCTTGCCCGTGGCCTCGAGCCAGGCGGTGATCTTCGCGATCGCGGCCGGCGGCTCGAGGCCGTCGATCGAGAAGTTTCCGTCCGGCGTGGTCGAGTGGACGATCGTGCCACGCTCGTTGTCCACGAACGGGGCTTCCGCGACGTTCCCTCCCGCGACCACCTCGCGGATCGGCAGGCCGAAGGCGCGGGCGAACGCCCAGTCGCGCTCGTCGTGTCCCGGCACCGCCATGATGGCCCCGGTGCCGTACGTCATGAGCACATAGTCCGCGATCCACACCGGCAGGGCTTCGCCGTTGACCGGATTGACGCAGGCCCCGCCCGTGAACACCCCGGTCTTCTCCTTCGACAGCTCGGTGCGCTGGAGGTCGCTCTTGCGCGCGGTGGCCTCACGGTAGGCGGCGACCTCGGCGCGCCGCTCGGGCGTCGTGAGCACCGAGACCAGCGGGTGCTCGGGCGCCAGGACCATGTAGGTGGCGCCGAACAGGGTGTCGGGCCGGGTGGTGAAGATGCGCAGCTCTCCCCTGCCCCCGGCGATCGTGAAGCTCACCTCGGCGCCCACCGAGCGGCCGATCCAGTTGCGCTGCATCTCGAGCGTGCTGTGCGGCCAATCGAGCAGCTTGAGGTCGTCGAGCAGGCGCGCGGCATAGGCCGTGATCTTGAGCACCCACTGGCGCATCGGGCGGCGCACGACGTCGAAGCCGCCGACCTCGCTCTTGCCGTCCACGATCTCCTCGTTCGCGAGCACGGTGCCGAGCTCCGGGCACCAGTTGACGGGCACCTCGGCGACGTAGGCGAGCCCGCGCTCGAACAGCTTGAGGAAGATCCACTGGGTCCAGCGGTAGTACTCGGGGTCGGTGGTGTTGACCTCGCGAGCCCAGTCGTACGAGAGCCCCAGGCGCTTCATCTGGCGGCGGAAATTGTTGATGTTCTCGGCGGTCGTCAGCGCGGGATGGATGCCGGTCTTGATCGCGTACTGCTCGGCCGGAAGCCCGAAGGCGTCCCAGCCCATGGGGTGGAGCACGTTGAAGCCGCGCATGCGCTTGTAGCGCGACACGATGTCGGTGGCGGTGTAGCCCTCCATGTGGCCGACGTGCAGCCCGCTGCCCGAGGGGTAGGGAAACATGTCGAGGCAGTAGAACTTGGGCCGGCTGGAGCGGTCCTCGGCCCGGAAGCTTTGATGCTGCTCCCAGTAGGCCTGCCAGCGCGGCTCGATGTCGGCGAATGGATAGCGGTTCATGGGTCCCGGGCCAGGGTGAGGGATTTCCCGGGACACTAACCGCTCGGGGCCCCGCTCGTCACGCCGGGGTGCGACCCTCCAGGGCCTCGAGGCGCTCGAGGGACAATCCGCGCCGCTGCCATGCAGCCAGCTGATCGAAAGCCCAGCGGTACTCCGGCTTCGCGGCCTGGCGCGTGCCGAGGGCCCGCGCATACCAGGCGGCGGCATCGCGCATGCGGCCCTCCGCCTGCGCCTTGAACCCGAGCACGTAGTACGCCTCGCACGCCTCCCCCGCGCTGCCGCGCAGCCCCAGGACCGTGGCTTCGTCCTCGAGGCCGAGCATGAAGCGGCCGAGGGTCCGGTCGTGCCCGTGGTCCGGGGCCGCGAAGTGCCACGCCAGCTCGCGCGCATGGGCTCCCCCATGATCCCCGCGTCGCAGTGCCGCTGCCGCGCGCAGCCGCCAGGGGACCTCGGCGAGCGGCCCGGTGGAATCGGAGCACACCGACCAGAGGAGCGCGTCCTCCTGATCGGCGAACGCGAGGCGCTCGATCCGGATCAGCTCCGCGCGGCGCGCGCCCTGAAGCCGCGGCGCGAGCCAGGCGGTGGCCTCGGCTTCTCCCCGGGTCCGCGCCAGCGCGCGGTAGAGGCTCACGAAGTGCTCGACCCGCCGCGCGGGCGCCGGGCGGACGCGGGACTCGATTTCGTCGGCCAGCGGCCAGGCGCCCGAGTCGGCGGCCGCCGCCGCCAGATCGGCGAGCGGCTCGGCGCCGATCCGGCCGGTGACAACGAGCGAGTCCGCCGCCTGACCCCCCGCGGCGGGGCGGGCGGCGAAGCAGCGGACGAAACGGGCTCCGAGCGCGGCGCGCCAGTCGTCGCGAGCGTCCTGGCGCGCGTCGGTGGCGAGGAGCCGTGCGGCGGCGCCCGGCTTGCCGTGGCGCCAGAACAGCTCCGCGGCTTCGGCCCGGGCGGCACTCGTCCCGCTCGCCCGCTCGGCCGCGAACACCGCCAGGGTCTCGGCCTGGCTCCCCTGGCCCAGGGCGTCGAGGAGACGCACCGCCGTGGCCATGGCCTCGGGCTGCTGGCTCGCGACCACCGAGGCGACCGCGGCGAAGCCCTCGGCCTTTCGTCCCTGGTCCTCGTAAAGGCGCGCGAGGAGCGAACGTGCGGCGATCGTCTCGAGTCCCGCGCGATCGGCGTTGCGCTCGAGCCAGCGGTGGATGCTCGAGCGCGCGGGGACCCAGGCGCGCTGGCGCTCGAGGTAGCGCGCGTAGCCTTCGACCAGCGCCCAGGAGCCCGGGTGGCTCGCGATCGAGCGCCGGTAGGCTCCACACACCGCGGCCGAGTCCGGCCCCGGCAGCGCCCCGTAGCGATCGAGGATCGCCGCTTGATCGGCGGGCGAATGTCCGGACCGGGAAAGCATGGACTCGAGTCCCGCCCGGTCCCCGGTGCGCTCGGCCCACCAGGCCTCGAGCTCGCAGGGCATTGGAGCGCCGGCGAGCTGCGCGCCGGCGAGTAGCTCCTCCCCGAGGGGGAGCGCGAGCAGGTTGAAGATCGCCAGGCGGCCGAAGCGCGCGCGATGCGCGGGGCGGGTGTCGAGGCGCCCGGCCAGCCGCTGGGCCATCCGCCTCGGCGCGATCTCGGGCGCCGGCGCGCGCCCCCAGAGCGCCTCGTAGGCGGCGAAGCGCAGCGGCGCCCCGAAGTGCGGCAGCGTGCCCAGGTCGCACGCGAGCGCCGCGCGGTTGCCCGCGCTCGAGCGCCCCGCGATCACGTGCCGCGCCCAGTCCGCGAACTCCGCCCCCACTCCCGCGCTCACGCCGGCGAGCGGGTCCGCCGCCGGAGGCGCGGTCGGCCCGGTGGCGCCCGTGAGCCCCGGGAGTTCGAGTGTCGCGAGAACCGCCGAGTAGAAGCGGCCGCGCCAGTAGGCTTTAAGGACCTCGGGATCGAGGAAGAAACCCCCGGCCGGGGACGGAAGCGCCTCCATCCGGCGCTCGAAGGCGTTGACGACCTCGGGGAGCGGGGCTTCCTCTCCGGCCGCGACATGGAGCCCCGGCTCGGAATCGGGAGCAGCACCGGCGCCGATCGAGGTCAACTCGTCCTCGATCGCGCGCAGCTCGGCAAGCGGCCCGGAAGGCTCGGTTCCGGAAGCGCGCGCCAGCTCGAGAAAGCGCGCGTCCGGGTCCGCCCGCCGCTCGAGCGCCAGGGCCGCGAGGCGCGCGTCCTCCCCGCGCACGAACGCGCGCACCGGGTCGTAGGGCGAGAGCCGGCCTGCCTGTGCCAGGGCCCAGGCGCCATATCCCAGCCGGTGGGCGAGCAGGCAGGACTCGCGGCCCAGCGCCGCCGGTTCGAGCGCCTGGCAGGCGGCGAGGAGCGCGAGCGCGCGTGCGTCCAGCAGGTCCGAGGCCTCGACCCGATCGTCGTTGACGACCTCGATCTGAACCAAGGCCCGGGCCGCGACCTCGAACAGGCCGCGTCCGCGCTCGCCCACGCTCCAGCGCCGGTCGGCGAGATCCACCGCGGCCAGGGATTCGAATCGGCGCAGCTCGGATTCGAGCGGTGCGGGATCGCCGGCGATGCCCGGGGCGTTGATCACGCCGTTCGCCCCCAGGAGCGTCGCCCAGCCGGTGAGCAGCGCCATGAGATCCGGGTAGTCCGGGACCTCGGGGAGCGTGCCCACCTCGATCCCGCCGTGCGTGATGTGCCAGCGTCCGCCCTCGAATCGGGCGTCCGCCGCGCCCTCGGGGGCGCCGCTAAGCAGGTGGTGGAGGTCTCCGACCGCGAGCATGAACCGGCGGTCGGGCGGGAGCCGGAAGGACTCCTCGGGCTCGGGTAGCCCCGGGCGCAGCACGGCGGCCGTGACCGAGGCATCCGGCGCTGGCCGGCTCAGGTCGGCGCGCTGAACCAGCAGCGCCGTCGCGAGGGCGGCGCTCACATAGAGATAGTCGAAACGGTGGATGCGCCTTTGGGGCATGGCCCCAGCCCTCCCCTCAGCCCTCCCCTGCCATCCGTGGTACGGGACGGCGGGGTTATCGGCAGCGCGGAGGTGTAATTAGAGGGTGGTGGCCGGGCGGCCGCCCGCCACCGCGTGCGTGGCCTGCTCGAGCACCGCCACCACGTCGGCCCGCCCGCCCTTCCAGGCTGCCTCGGCGCGATAGAGGGCGTCGAGCGCCCCGGCCAACTCTTGGGGTGGGCGACGGCGGCGCAGAGCGTCGCTCAGCTGCGGATGGCGCGACCAGCCGCCGAGCGAGCCGCCCACGAGATTCGAGAGCGCGAACAGCACCGTGCCCTCGGAGATCCCGGTCGCGAGCAACCGACCCAGGCTGCGCGCGGCGCGCGCCCGATCCCCCATCGCCACCGCCGCGAGGTAATCGGGCAGGTCGGCCCCCACCGCCGGCCGGAGCAGCAGCGCCAGCTCGGCGCGGCCCACGGTGCCCGGGCCGGCGGCGCCCGGGGCGGAGGACCCCTGCGCCGCCCCTGCCGGTGCCAGCGTCTCGAGCTTCCCGAGCTCGCTGAAGAAGACCAGCGCATCGCCCTCCGAAGCGTCGGCGAGGGCATCGAGCAATCCCGCCTCGGGCTCGAGGCCCTGGCGCGCGAGCCTCAGGGCAGCCCAGGCGATGAGCTCGCGGCGGCCGGGCGGCTGCGCACTCCAGCGCACCGCGCACGCGCTGCGCAGGGCCCCAAGCGTCTTGCGCTCGTTCTCGGCCGCCGACTCGACCAGCACCAGGCACGAGCCGCCCGCGGGGCGCGCGAGGCCGGCCGCGAGCACGCCGATCTTCTTCTCGCTGCGGCCCAGGTCCTCGACCTCGAGCACCAGGGTCAGCTCGCGGGGGCTGAACAGCGAGCCGCCCTGATAGGCGGCGAGGATCTCCTCGACCCCGGACTCGGCCGCGCGCAACACGCTCGCGCGCGGGGATTCGGGGCAGCCCGCCGCCCAGGCGGCCTTGAGCTCGCCCAGGAGCGCCACCTTGAGCGGCTCGCTCGGGCCCTCGACGTAGAGCGTGGCGGGGAAGTCGCCGGCCCGGAAGCGCTCGAGCAGTCCGGCGGCCCCGGCCCCGGCGGGCGGGCCGCCGCGCGCCCTACCAGCTCTCGACGGCCCGGCTGAGGATCTCATCGGCGATCTTGGTGACTGCGGCCTTGCGCCCGTCGAGCTCGGTGCGCGCGCTGTCCCCCGGCACGTTGGTCACGTAATAGTTCGAGAACTTGATCAGGTTGGGCTCGTTGAAGATCTCGCGGTTCTTGACCAGGTCCTTGAACACCACCGACACGCCGATCGTGACCCGGTACTCCTGGGCGCGATTGACCGACGAGAAGCCGAACACGCTGTTCTTGTAGCTCGTGACGCGGCCCTTGATGACGGCGTCGGCGGTGCGCTCGGAGACCACCTTGAGATGGTTGTCCTGGACGAAGCGGGCGATCACGGCGTCGGTGATGTCACGCTCGAGGTTGTACTCGATGGTCCCGTTCTCGAACACCGGCACCGCGACGGTCTTGAGGTGCGCGGGGAGCAGCGCGGTGCTGGTCGTGTAGCCGCACGCCCCGCACGCCAGCCCGAGCGCCAGCGCGCACAGGAGCGCGCGGCGCCGCGGGGGCTTCAGGCTGCGAGGCTGGTTCGTCGGAGGGCTCTCATTCGGTGCCGGTGCGCAGGACCGAACCGGCGTCCGGTCGGATGTCGTACAGCTTCATGCGGTAGCGCAGCTTGTCGCGCTTGAGGTTGAGCAGCTCCGCGGTGCGGCTCTGATTCCACTTGGTAGCATACGAGGCGCGCACAATCAAGGCGCGCTCGATCTCCTCGATGAGCGCCTCGAACGGCACGCCGCCGGCCGGGAAGGGCGCGTTGAGGAACTCGTCCACGCGCTGGCCGATCGTGCTCTCGGCGGCCGGGCGGGCCCGCGAGTGGAGCTTGAGATGGTGCGGCTCGAGCACCTCGCCGGCTTCGAGCAGCACGGTGCGCTCGAACAGATTGCGCAGCTCGCGGATGTTGCCGGGCCACGGGTACTCGGTGAGGATGCGCTCCGCCCCCACCGAGATGCCGCGGAAGGGCTTCTTGAACTGGCGCGTGAAGCGCTCGAGGAACAGGCTCGAGAGCGGCAGGATGTCCTCCTTGCGCTCGCGCAGCGGCGGCACGTAGAGCGGCACCACCTTGAGGCGGTAGAACAGGTCCTCGCGGAACCCTCCCTCCCGCACCAGGCGCTCGAGGTCCTGGTTGGTCGCCGAGATGACGCGCACGTTGACCGAGATGTCCTTGGTGCCGCCGACCCGCTTGAAGGTGCGGCGCTCGAGCACCCGCAGCAGCTTGACCTGGAGCATCGGGCTCATTTCCCCGATTTCGTCGAGGAACAGCGTGCCGCCGTCGGCGAGCTCGAGCAGGCCAGGCTTCTGGGCGCGGGCGTCAGTGAAGGCGCCCTTCTCATGGCCGAACAGCTCGCTCTCGAGCAGCTCGCTCGGGATCGCGGCGCAGTTGATCTCGACGAACGGCTTGTCGTGCCGCGCGCTCATCCGATGGATGAGGTTCGCGAAGTACTCCTTGCCGGTGCCGCTCTCGCCCTCGATGAGCACGCTGGTGGTATCGCCGCGCGCGACCTGCTCCGAGATCGCGTAGGCCTCGTGCATGCACGGGCTCATCGAGTGGAGATAGTCCTCGTCGGCGAACACCGTGCGGCGCAGGCGCTTGAGCTCGAGCCACAGCTTGTGGGACTCGAGCGCGCGCGCCACCAGGGCGAGCAGCTCCTCGTTCTGGAACGGCTTCTTGACGAACCAGAACGCGCCCGCGCTCATCGCCTCGACCGCGGTCTCGAGCTCGCCGAAGGCGGTCATGAGGATGACCGGAGCCTCGGGCTGGAGCTGCTTGATCTCGCGCAGCAGGTCGAGCCCCGTGCCGTCGGGGAGCTTGAGATCGAAGATCGCCAGGTCGGGCAGCTCGCGCTCGATCGCGGTGCGCGCCTCGCGCAGCGAGCCGGTCGTCACGACGTCGTACCCGTCGTCCTCGAGCGCCTTGCTCACGAAGTGGCGGATCGAATCCTGATCGTCGACCACGAGGATGTTCGCCTTGCTCATGAGATTCCTCCGTTGTGCTCCAGCGGCAGCTCCACGGTAAACGTGGTGCCGCGTCCGGGTTCGCAGTGGACCGTGAGGCTGCCGCCGTGGCGCTTCACGATGTCGTGGCTGATGTAGAGACCGAGCCCGGTGCCGCCGGGCTTGGTCGTGAAGAACGGCTCGAACATGGTCTTGAGGTGCTCGGGGGTGATCCCCGGGCCCGCATCGCTCACCCGAATGACGGCGCCGGGCGCCGCGACCCCCGGCAGGCGCCGGCCGCGCGCGGGCGCGCCCGGGGTCACGGTGACCTCGACCGCCGAGTCCGCGGGCGAGGCCTCGATCGCGTTCTTGATCAGGTTGATGAGCACCTGCTGGAGCTGGTCGGGATCGTGCGGGACCGCGGGCGTGCGCGGCTCGATCGCGAGCGCGATCCGCACCCGGCGCTCGTCGGCGAGAGCCTGGAGGGACTGGGCCGCGCGGCGCGCCGCCTCGTCGAGCGGCAGGCTCTCGAGGCGCAGCGCGCGCGGATGGGTGATGTCGAACAGGTCCTGGACGATGCGGTCGAGCCGCCGGATCTCGCTCAGGATGAACTCGAGATTCTCGCGCTGCGGTTGGTCGGTCGCCAGCGTGCGGGCCAGGTACTGGACCCCGGCGGCGATGCCGGTGAGCGGATTGCG
This sequence comes from Candidatus Eiseniibacteriota bacterium, assembly GCA_041498315.1. GTDB lineage: Bacteria > Eisenbacteria > RBG-16-71-46 > RBG-16-71-46 > RBG-16-71-46 > JBGQIE01. The sequence goes on along the minus strand of JBGQIE010000034.1, from coordinate 11,137 downwards.
GATCTCGTGCGCCACGCTCGAGGTGAAGCGCCCCAGCGCCGCCAGGCGGTCGAGGCGGCGCGCGTGCTCCTCGGCGCGCTTGAGCGGGGTCAGGTCCATGAAGGTCGCGATCGCGCCGTACACCCCGCGGCGCTCGTTGCGCAGCAGCGAGGTCGTGAGGCTCACGGGCACCGGGGAGCCGTCGCGGGCCCTCAGGATGGTCTCCTGGCGGCGGGCCTCGCGGCCGTGCTCGAGCGTGGCGTTGAGGACCGCCTCGCCGTCGTGCCCGTAGATCAGGCCGAAGGGCTGGCCCAGGACCTCGGACTCGCGGGAGCCGAGCAGCAGCTCGGCGGCGCCGTTGAGGGTCAGAATCTCCCCCTTCATGTTCACGGCGACCAGTGCGCTCGCCATGCTGTCGAGCACGTGGTCGCGGAAGCGCTCGCTGCGGCGCAGCTCCTGGTAGAGCCGCGCGTTCTCGACCACCGGCGCCACCGAGAGCGCGATCGACTCGAGCAGGGTGACGTCGCCGCTCGCGAGCGGCGCGCAGTTCGCCGGCCGCGCGATCCCGATGACGCCCAGCATCGGGTTGAGCTCGCAGCGCAGGCAGCGGCCCTGGTGCTCCTCGCGCTCGCCCAGCCAGCGCTCGGCGGCCGGCCCGGTGGGCGGGATGAGCAGCCCCGGGTCGCCCAGGATGCAGCCCGCCCCGCACAGCTCGTGGGGCTCGGTGCCGCGCGGCACCGCGTGGCTGCGCTGGAGCGGCACGCACACGAAGGAGCCCAGGCCCGCCAGGGTCTCCGCGAGCGGATGGCCGTCGGGAAGCAGCGCGGGCGGGTGATGGCGCGCGGCGTGATGGACCAGCGTGCGGTTGAGCCACACGCAGCGGGTGAGCGCCCCGTGATCCCCGAGCAGCGGCAGCTCGAAGCCGGTGCTGTGGTCGCGGCCTCCCGCTTCCTCGGTGCGGGTCCAGGTGCCTTCGAGCCGCCCGGTCTCGCGGTTGATGAGGGCCAGGAAGACCTCGTCGAAGCCGAACGCCCGGCACAGGTAGCGGGTGACGGTGCGGGTGGTCTCGGCCTGCTCGGGGCTCGCCGCCATGCTGCTGGCGACCTCGCGCAGCGAGACCAGCTGGACGTTGGTCTCGATCAGGCGGCGATGGCTGCGCTCGAGCTCCTCGACCAGGTCGTTGAGGGTCTCGAGCAGGGCTTCGCTGGTCTCGGGGCCGACCTCGAGGGGGACCTCGGAGCGGTCGGTCATGCCCCGCACCTCGTCGGCCCGGCGCAGCAGCGCGCGCAGGGCCTCCCGCTGGGTTAGCTTCATCGGGCACGATCACTCGCGCCGGCCTCGAGGGGCTTCGAGGCGGCGTGTGGCGGTGATGTTCCGGGCCGCCCACTCAGGGCGGGGAGGCGGGGCGGTCCGGGCGTCGAATCGGCTTAGCGGTCCACGACCTCGCGCACGCAGGTGGCGACGTAGCGGATCTGTTCCTCCGTCAGCTCGGGATAGATGGGCAGCGCGAGCGTTTCCTTCGCGGCCGCCTCGGAGTTGGGCATCTCGCCTTCGCGGTACCCGAGGGTCGCGAAGCACTTCTGCAGGTGGAGCGGCACCGGGTAGTAGATCTCGGTGCCGATGCCGCGCTCGGTCAGGGCCTCGCGCAGGGCGTCGCGCTCGGGCACCCGGATGACGTACTGGTTGTAGATGTGGCGCGCGCGCGCGTCGCGATGCGGGCGCCCGACCCGCGAGCCCTCGAAGTGCTGGTGGTAGAGCGCGGCGTTGCGCGCCCGGCCCTCGCTCCAGCGGTCGAGGTGGCGGAGCTTGACGCGCAGGATGGCGGCCTGGAGCGCGTCGAGCCGCGAGTTCGTGCCGACGATCGAGTGGTGGTACTAGGGACGCGCCCCGTGCTCGCGCAGCAGGCGCACGCGCTCGGCGTGCTCGGCGTTCTGGGTCACGACCATGCCGCCGTCCCCGGCCCCGCCCAGGTTCTTCGAGGGGAAGAACGAGAAGCAGCCGAAGTCGCCGAGCGAGCCCGAGCGCCGTCCCTCCCACTCCGAGCCGATCGACTGGGCCGCGTCCTCGATGAACCACACCCGGCGCTTGTCGCAGATCGCCTTGATCGCGGTGAGGTCGCAGCACTGGCCGTAGAGCGAGACCGCGACCACCGCCTTGGTGCGCGCGGTGAACGCGGCTTCAAGGCGGTGGGGATCCAGGTTGTAGGTGCGCGGATCGATGTCCACGAACACCGGGGTGGCGCCGTTGTTGGCGATGGTGCCGGCGCTGGCGAAGAACGAGTAGGCGCTGGTGACCACCTCATCCCCCGGCCCGATCCCGAGCGCGCGCATCGAGAGCAGCAGGGCGTCGGTGCCCGAAGCCACCGCCACGGCATGGGCGCACTGGGAATAGCGCGCGATCTCCTCCTCCAGCCCCGCCACCTCGGGCCCGCCGATGAAGCGCTGGCTCTCCATGACCCGGCGCACCGCGTCGTCGACGTCCTTGCGAATCTCGGCGTACTGCGCCTTGAGGTCGAGCAGCGGCACCGTCATGGCGGTCTTCGTGGGCATAGCGGACATGGTGCGTTCTCCTGGGGTGGTGCCAGCCGGGCGGACGCCTAGGCGTCCACCCAGCCCTGGTTTTCGAGCCACTGTTCCTCGGGGACCGGCTTCCACGGCTTGGCCGGCGCGCCCATGACGATGGTGCGCGGGCTCACGTCGCGGGTCACCACCGATCCGGCGGCGACCAGGCCATCCTCCCCGACCGTGATGCCGGGCAGCAGCACCGCGCCCGCACCGATGCGGCCGCCCTTGCGGACGGTCACACCCTTGAAGTGCTTGAAGCGCTCGGCGGTGCGCCCGACGTAATTGTCGTTCGACGTCACCACGCCCGGGGCCACGAACACGCGGTCCTCGAGCGTCGAATAGGCGGTGATGTAGCACTCGCTCTCGAGCTTGCAGTAGCGCCCGACGGCGCAGAAGTTCTCGATCGTTACGCCCCGCCCGACGATGGTCCCGCGCCCGATCGAGACGTTCTCGCGCACCGTGCACAGGTCGGCCATCAGGACGCGCGCGGCGATCGCCGCCCCGCGATAGAGCACGGCGCCGGTGCCGACGATGCAGGTGTCCCCGACCGTCAGTGGCGGCAGCTCCTGCTCGCGGGTGGTCGCGGAGTTCGCGGCGCGCATCGGCAGCTTGCCGAGCGTGGCGTGATCGTCGATCCGCACGTCGCGGCCCACCTGGGTGCCTTCGTGGATGACGACGTGATGCCCGATGCGGCAGCCCGGACCGACCGCGACCCCCGCCCCCACCACGCAGCCCTCGCCCAGGGTCGCGCTCGGGTCCACCATCGCCCCCGGGTCGACCGCGGACTTCATTGCACCCCCGCGGCCAGCGAGGCGATCGCGATCGGGGCGCCGCCGGCGTCGAGCGAGGCCTGGGCCGCCGCCAGCACCCGGACCACGCGCACGCCGTCCTGGCCATCGGTGATCGGGGTGCGGCGCTCGCGGATGCAGTCCACGAAGTGCTGGCACTCGATTCGCAGCGGCTCCTGGAGCGAGATGCGCGGGATCACGATGTCGCCGCTGCGCACCGTGAGCGCGTCGCCGTAGGAGACCACCTGTCCCGCGCGGTCCACGCCCTTGTCGTACACCCGCACCTTCTCGCTCGCCTCCATGTCGTCGAACACCACCATCTTCTGGCTGCCGACCACGGTGAACTTGCGCAGCTTGTGCGGATCGAGCCACGACACGTGGACGTGGGCGAGCTTGCCGCCCGGGAAGCGCAGGTCCACGAACACCACGTCCTCGACCTTGCCCTGGAGGAAGGCCGAGCCGCGCGCCACGACGTCGATGGGCTCCATCCCGAGCAGGTGGAGGATGACCGAGATGTCGTGGGGCGCGAAGCTCCACAGCGCGCTCTCGTCGCGGCGCACCTTGCCCAGGTTCACGCGCTGCGAATAGATGTAGTAGAGCTCGCCCAGGTCGCCGCGATCCACCATGCCCTTGAGGTAGCGCACTCCGGGGTGATGGATGAGGAGGTGGCCGACCATGAGGATGCGGCCCTTCTGGGCCGCGAGCCGCACCAGCTCCTCGGCGTGCGACACCTGGAGCGTGAGCGGCTTCTCGACGTACACGTCCTTGCCCGCCTCGAGCAGGGCGCGCGCGAGCGGATAGTGGCTGACCGCGGAGGCCGAGACCACCACGCCCTGGACGTCGGCCGCCGCGGCGATCTCGTCCACGTGGGACACGGCGCGCGTGCCAGGATGCTGGGCGGCGGTGCGGGCCAGGCGCTGGGGGTCGCTGTCGCACACGGCCGCGAGCCGCGCCCCCGGCACGGCGGCGAAGTTCCGGACCAGGTTGGCTCCCCAGTCGCCGGTTCCCACCACCGCGATGCCGATCGTGTCCGCCATCATGCCTCCATGCGTTGCTTCAACTTTCGGCTATTCCTTGACTTAGCGCGTTCTTCTGAAGCGGCCCCGAGCCTCTCGGCAGTCTATCAGCGCGTTCCAAGCCCGGTCAACGAGCCCGGCCGCCGGGGGCGCGGACGATGGTTAGCGCTCCGGATCCGTGGCTCGTGTATTCCATGAAGCCGAAAGCCCATCCCGGCTGGACCCAAACACTATGCCGCCTCGCGCGGAACCAGCTCGGTGCGATTCCTTCCCGACTGCTTGGCCCGGTAAAGCGCCAGGTCGGCGACCCGGATCAGGCCCAGGCTGTCCGTCGCGTCGTGCGGATAGGTCGAGACCCCCAGGCTGATCGTGATCGCCCCGCGGGGTGCGAGCGGGAACTCGGTGCTCTCGACCGCGGAGCGCATGCGCTCGGCGACCACCAGCGCCCCTTCGCGGGTGGTCTGCGGGAGGATGAGCGTGAACTCGTCGCCGCCGTACTTCGCGATCAGGTCGAACGAGCGCAGGCTCTTGGTCAGGAGCTGCGCCATGCCCTTGAGCAGGAAGCTGCCGCGCAGATGGCCATGGCGGTCGTTGTAGGCCTTGAGATTGTCCACGTCGAGCATGATCAGCGACATCTCCTGGCCGAAACGGGACGCGCGCCGGATCTCGCGCCTGAGCGCGGTCTTGAGGAAGCGAAAGTTGTAGACCTGAGTCAGGTCGTCGGTGATCGCGAGCTTCTCGACCCGCTCGGCGAGCCGGAGATTCTCGAGCGCCACACCGGTCCAGGCAGAGAGCAGCGTGATGACCCGCGCGTCCTGGTCGCTGAAGGGCTGGCGGCCGCGCTCGCGGTGAAGGGCGAGATAGCCCGAAGCATTGGAGCGGCCGCGCATCGGAACGAACAGGGCCGGTCCGCCGTCCACGCCCGGGCAGCCGTCGGAGCGGAACCGCAACTCGTCCCGCAGATCCCCGATGAGCAGCGGCCCGCTCGCCTGGGCCATCCAGCGCAACGCCGTATCGCTGCCCGGCTCGATCTCGCGCGGCATCGGGCTTTCGGGTCCGAGCGCGATGCGCTCGAGTCCGCGCCGGTAGTGGCTCAAGACCGTGACGCCCTCGCAGGCGACGAGCGTGCGCGCCGAATGGAGCGCGAGCCCCAGCCGCTCGGAGCGCGAGTGCACACCGAGCCGGGTGCCGAGATCGAGCAGGGACGCGAGGTCCCGTTCGTGGCCTGCCATGAAGTCACGCCCCTTAGTGTGAGCAAAATAGCCCACACGGCCACGCAACCCCTATGCCACGTCCGGCTTAGGTCTAGCGCCCCAGGCGGCGGCTTTGGAGGCGCAGGGCGAGCAGCAGGCTGCGCCCAACGAAGAGCACGAGGCCCGCCACCATGAGGAAGCCGAGCCCGCGGCGCTGCCAGGGCTCCAAGGGCAAGTCGGCCGAGGACTTGAGGAACACGGCGAGCGCCCAGATCAGGGCGACGACCAGGGCTACGGCAAAGCCGAGCTGGGCCAGGGTCCAGGCGCGCCATTCCGAGTCGCGGTCCGGGCCCGGCTGGGCGAAATGCCAACGGGGCTCCCCCGCCGGTCGTGCAACCTGCAATCGTCCGGGTGAGCCGGCCTGATTCTCACCGGCTCCCGGACGGCGCCGAGCCACCCAGAGGCAGGTGCCGCCGAGCAGGAATCTCCGGCGGCTGACGAGTTCGAAGCCCGCCGCGGCCAGGTCGCGCTCGAAGGAGTCGCCATCGCCGAACTCGAAGATGGACTGGGCCAGGTAGCGGTAGGCGCTCGGGTCGGGAGAGATCCTCCCCGCGAGCGGGACCAGGCGCTCGACGTAGAAACGATGGAAGGGCGCCCACGGGCCCGGCCGGGGCGCGACCGCTTCGAGCACACTGAGCGTCCCTCCCGGCGCGAGCACGCGCGCAAGCTCGGCGAGGGCCGCGGGGCGCGGGCGCAGGTTGCGGATCCCGAAGGCGATCGTGACCGCGTCGATCGCACCATCGCGCAGCGGCAGCCGGAAGGCGTCGGCGCACGCGAGGCGCGGCGCCCAGCCGGCGCCGCCCAAAGATTCCGCGGCCAACTCGAGCATCCCGAGGCTCGCGTCGATCCCGATGACGAGGCGCCCGGGGCGCGGCCGGCTGGGGAGCGAGGTGCCGCTGCCCGTGCACAGGTCGAGGCAGGTGCGCGCCGAGTCCGGCACCGCGCGCCACATCTCGGCCCGCCAGGCCCCATCCTGGCCCAGCGACATGATGCGGTTGAGCAGGTCGTAGCGCCCCGAGACGTCGTCGAACATCCCGGCGAGTGCCCCCACGGCGCGGGGCTCGAAGCGTGAGGGGTCCGTCGGCTCGGGCATGGAGGGCATCAGTCGAATATACTGCCTGCCCATTTCAAGCCTCGACGCAGGTGTGCATGGAATGAGCATAGTTTGAGCATGGAAACACTTTGCGCCCCTCGCCTGGGTTCTCAGGCGAGGGGCGCATTGCATTGGTGCGTAGCGGCTTGTCAGTGGTGCGCCCGACAGGGCTCGAACCTGTAACCTCCCGCTCCGGAGGCTGGCGCTCTATCCAATTGAGCTACGGGCGCGCAGCCAGCGTTTATAGCACAAGGGGCGAGAAAGCGTCACCTGCCGGCGGCCCCGCGGCGCGCCGCCCGGGCTCTCACTGCGCCTTTCCCAGCACCCGAAGCACCTCGTTGACGTCCTTGTCGCCGCGCCCCGAGAGGTTGACGATCACGCGCGTGTCGCGCCCGAGCGAGCGCCCCTCGCGCAGCACCCAGGCGAGCGCGTGCGCGGTCTCGAGCGCGGGCAGGATGCCCTCGAGCTTCGACAGGGTCTGGAAGGCAGCGAGCGCCTCGTCGTCCGTGGCGCTCGAGTACTCGGCCAGACCCTGGTCGGCGAGCCAGGCGTGCTCGGGGCCGAGCGCGGGATAGTCGAGCCCGGCCGACACCGAGTGGGTCTCGCGGATCATGCCGCGCTCGTCCTGGAGCACCAGCGTGCGCGTGCCGTGGAGCACGCCCACGCTGTGCTCGGGAATCCGGGCCGCGTGCTTGCCGCTCTTGAGCCCCAGCCCGCCGGCCTCGACTCCCACCTTGCGGATCTTGGGCTCGTCGAGGAAGGCGTGGAACAGGCCGATCGCGTTGCTTCCCCCTCCCACGCACGCGACCAGGAGATCGGGGAGCCCGCCCGCCTGATCGGCGAACTGCCGGCGCGCCTCGAGCCCGATGACGCGGTGGAAATCGCGCACCATCATCGGGAAGGGATGGGGCCCGAGGACCGAGCCCAGCACGTAGTGCGTGTCCCGCACGTTCGTGACCCAGTCGCGCAGCGCCTCGTTGATGGCATCCTTGAGCGTGCGGCTGCCGGCGTCCACCTCCCGCACCTCGGCGCCCAGCAGCTTCATGCGCTCGACGTTGAGGTGCTGGCGGCGCGCGTCCTCGCTGCCCATGTAGACCGTGCACGAGAGTCCGAAGCGCGCGGCGGCGGCCGCACTTGCCACACCGTGCTGCCCCGCGCCGGTCTCGGCGATCACGCGCGGCTTGCCCATGCGGCGCGTGAGCAGGCACTGGCCGACCGTGTTGTTGATCTTGTGGGCGCCGGTGTGGAGCAAGTCCTCGCGCTTGAGGAACACGCGGCAGCCCGCCGCCTCCGAGAAGCGCCGCGCCTCGATGAGCGGGGTCGGCCGCCCGGCGAAATCGCGCAGCGTCTCGTGAAGCTCGCGCTCGAAGGCTTGATCGGCGCGCGCGCGCGCGTACTCGGCCTCGAGCTGATCGAGCGCGGCGATCAGGGTCTCGGGCACGAAGCGCCCGCCGTAGGGCCCGAAGTGCCCGGTCTGATCGGGCAGCGTCACGTCAGGCGCGGACCGCATCGGCCCTGCGCACGGCGGCGATGAAGCGGCGCACCCGCTCGGGGTCCTTGACGCCGGGCGAGCGCTCAAGCCGCGAGGAGGCATCCACCGCATAGGGGCGGACGCGCTCGATGGCGCGCTCGACGTTGTCGCCATCGAGCCCGCCCGCGAGCACGATGTCCCGCCGCGCGGCGAGCGCGCCGGCGGCTTCCCAGGGGAAGGTCTCACCGGTCCCGCCCGCGAGCGTCGGGTGGGCAGTGTCGAGCATGACGAGCGCGCCGTCGGGGGGCAGCACCGCGGGCAGGCGTCCGTCCGCCCCGACCGGCACCGCGAAGATGATGGGCAGCGGAAAATCCGCGGGCCAGCGCGCGGGATCGACGCGATGGAGCTGGACCCGCGCGGCACCCACGCGTCGGGCGAGCGCCAGCGCTTCGTCAGGGGCGGGCGCCACCATCACCGCGACCGCGGTCACTCCCGGGAGCGCCGCGACGATCTCGGCCGCGGCGCCGGCCTCGATCCGCCGCGGGCTCTCCCCCGCGACCACGAAGCCCAGCCAGTCGGCGCCCGCCTCGTGCGCCACGCGGGCGTCCTCGAGCCGGGTGAGACCGCACACCTTGACCCGGGTGCGGCGCGCGTCGCCAGGACCACCCATCGTCAGCCCCGCGCGGCGGCGAGCAGCGCGGCGAGGGTGCGGGCGGGGTTCGGGCTGGTCATGAAGACCTCGCCCATGAGCACCGCGTCGCAGCGTGTCCCGCGCAGGCGCGCGAGGTCCTTAGGATCCGACAGCCCGCTCTCGGCGACCGCGGTGACGAGCGGCGGGACGCGCGGCAGCAGCCGGATCGCGGTGTCGGGGTCGAGCTCGAAGGTGCGCAGGTCGCGGTTGTTGAGGCCGATCAGCGTGGCCCCGGCGCGCAGCGAGGTCGTGAGCTCGTCGGCGTCGTGCACTTCGACCAGGCAGTCGAGCCCGAGCAGTCGCGCCTCGGTGATCAGGCGCTGGAGCTGGACGTCCGAGAGCAGGGCCGCGAGCAGCAGCACGCCGTCGGCTCCACGCACCGCGGCGTCGATGATCTGGTAGGAGTCGAGGACGAAGTCCTTGAGGAGGAGCGGCAGGCTCACGGCCGGCCGCACCGCGTCCATCCAGGCCACGTCGCCCTGGAAATGATCGGGCTCCGTGACCACCGAGATCGCGGCGGCCCCGCCCTCCTGGTAGATGCGCGCCATGGCGACCGGGTCGAGGTCGGGCTTGAGCACGCCCTTCGAGGGTGAGGCGCGCTTGATCTCGCACAGCAGCCGGAGCGGCTCGCCCGCGCCCCCGCGCCGCAGCGCCCGCTCGAGCCGGCCCGCGGGGCGGGTCGCGGGGAGCCGCGTGCGCAGCGTGTAGGCCGGCACGCGCTGCTTGAGCTCCTCGATCCGGCGGCGGCGGTCATCCGCGATGCGCTGGAGGAAGCCGGCGGCGGCGGGATTCGTGGGCATGGCGGACTCCGGGTCTGGCGGCCGGGCGCGCCACCCGAGTGTCGGGCGCCGCCCCGGCCCCTTCATGATGCCCGAAGCGGCGCGGTTGCGCTACCGCACCACCAGCGTGCCGGCGAGCAGATCGTGGAGCGCCTGCCGCCGCGCGGTGAAGGCGGCCATCACGAAGCCCAGTCCGAGCAGGGCGCCGGACAGCATCTTGCCGAAGAAGCGCCCGGTCGCGCGCCCGAAGTGGATGCGGGCGCCGGTCGAATCCGTGACCCTTAGCCCGAGCGCGCGCTTGCCGAGCGTGGCCTGCCAGCCGCTGCTCTCCATGAGGGCAAAATAGAGCCAGCTCAGGAGCCCGCGCGTGACGATCGCGGCCGCGAGCTTGCCGATGAAGGCGGCGGGATCGTCCTCGGTGAGCACCGCCACCGCGGGGATGAGCCCGAGCGGGAAGCCGATGACCATGAGCACGACGCTGTCGATGACGAATGCGACCGCGCGCCGCCAGAAGCCCGCGTAGCCGAGTGTCCCCGCGGGGGCGTGGACCGGGCCCGCGAACTCATCGGCGGGGTCGGGCGCCCCCTCGGTCGGAAGCTCGTTCCCGCACGCCGGGCAGAAGCGCGCGTGCTCCGGGACGGGTTGAGAGCACTGGGGACAGAACATCGCCGCCCTCCTTCCCTGCGGGTGGACGCTGCGCGTGCGCCGGTGCCGGGCCTATCCTCTGAACGCCGCCAGCTCGCGGAGCTTGGCGGCCGCGCTCCCGCTGTCGATCGCGGAAGCGGCGCGCTTGATCCCGTCCTCGAGGTCGCGCGCGACGCCGGCGACGACCAGCGCCGCGGCGCTGTTGAGCACGACGATGTCCCGCGCCGCGCTCCGCTCGCCCCCCAGGATCGCGGTCACGCGGGCCGCGTTGGCCGCCGCGTCCCCGCCCGACACCCCGGCGCGGTCGGTGTGCGCCAGGCCGAGGGTCGCCGGATCGAGCTCGAACTCGCGGATCTGGTCCCCGTGGACCTCGGCGACGTGGGATTTCGCGTACACGGTGAGCTCGTCGAGCCCGTCGCGGCCGTGGACCACCCAGGCGCGCTCGCTGCCCAGCTGGCGCAGCACCTCGGCGACGGTGCGGACCAGGGAGTCGGAGTACACACCCAGGAGCTGGCGCGTGGCGCCGGCAGGATTCGTGAGCGGCCCGAGCACGTTGAACACCGTGCGCACGCCGATCTCGCGGCGCGGCCCCGCGGCATGCCGGAGCGCGGTGTGGTAGTTGGGCGCGAACAGGAAGGTGATGCCCAGCACGTCGAGCGAGCGCGCCGCGCTCTCGGGCGTGAGATCGATGCGCACGCCCAGCGATTCGAGCACGTCGGCGCTGCCGGTGCGGCTCGAGACCGCGCGATTGCCGTGCTTGGCGACCGCCACGCCGCACGAGGCGGTCACCAGTGCCACCGTGGTCGAGATGTTGAACGTGCCGGCGTTGTCGCCGCCGGTCCCGCAGGTGTCGAGCAG
>JBGQIE010000033.1:0-20515 GCA_041498315.1 Candidatus Eiseniibacteriota bacterium | reverse complement strand
GCATGCGGCATGCGCGGCGTTCGGGCCGGGAGCTCCGGCGCGCGCGCATTCTAGCACCGCCGCTAGGCGCGCCTCCCGCCGCTCGCGGGGCCGCGGCGCCTGCGCGCGGGCGCGCCGTGGGGCGGAGACGCCGCGCGCGGGGCCCGCCCCGCCTCCTGCAGCGCGCGCCGGAGCACGAACTCGAGCTGGCCGTTCAGGCTGCGCAGCTCGTCCCGGGCCCAGCGCTCGAGGGCTTCGAGGGTCGCGGGCTCGAGCCGCAGCAGGAAGGGCTTGCGCTCTGCCACGACGCCCTCCTAGGTGTAGAGGGTTCCGGTGTTGACGACGGGCTGGGTGTGCCGATCGCTGCACAGCACCACGAGCAGGTTGCTCACCATCGCCGCGCGGCGCTCGTCGTCGAGCTCGACGAGATGCTTGCGCGACAGCTCGGCGAGCGCCATCTCGACCATGCCGACCGCGCCGGCCACGATGGTCGAGCGCGCCGCCACGATCGCGCTCGCCTGCTGGCGCTGGAGCATCGCGCTCGCGATCTCGGGCGCGTAGGCGAGGTGGCTGATGCGGGCCTCGATCACCTCGAGGCCGGCCTGGGCGAGACGCTCGTGGACCTCGCTGCGCAGCCGCGCCGCGACCTCGACGATGTTGCCGCGCAGCGAGGACTGGCCCTCGATATGCGCGTCGTAGGGGTAGGAGGTCGCCAGGTTGCGCACCGCGGCCTCGGTCTGGACCTTGAGGAAGTTCTCGTAGTTGTCCACGTGGAACAGCGCCTCGGCGGTGTCCACGACCTTCCACACCACGATCGCGGCGATCTCGATCGGGTTGCCGTCGTGGTCGTTGACCTTGAGCTTGGCGCTCTCGAAGTTGCGCACCCGCAGCGAGACCCGGCGCCGCTGCGTGAGCGGGTTGACCCACCAGAAGCCGGGCGCGCGCAGCGTCCCGACGTAGTTCCCGAGCAGCAGGACGACCTGCCCGTCGTTGGGATTGACGATCGTGAGCCCCAGGAACGCGAGCGCGTCGACGACCAGCAGCACCGCGGCCGAGAGCAGCGCCCAGCCGTTGCCGGTGCGCGCGGCGTCGATCATCCACAGCACCAGGGCGACCAGCCCCAGGAAGAGCACCAGCACCATGAAGCCCCCCGGCAGCGCGCCGGCTTTCTTTTCGCGAAACATGCGGTCCTCCTGCGACCCCCGGGATGGGGTGATGTCGCTATGATATCATTTTGATGTCAGAGGGGGCCGGCCGATTCAGGGCGCGGCGCACCCCCTGGCCCAGTCGCCGCCCCGGATCTCGCATCTCCCGCCCGGCATGGACGTTGCGCCGCCCGGCACGCTCCGGCAGCACGCCGGCGGTTGCGGTAGAGTCGGCGGGTGAATCTCCTCCCGGTCGAGCTGAGCGCCCTGGGCTTCCAGGCCATCGTCACGGTGCTGCTCGCGGCGGTCTCCTACCGGCTCTGGCTCCAGACCCGGCGCCCCTATTTCGCGAGCTGGACCGGCGCCTGGGCGTTCTACGCCGTGCGCCTGGGGGCGATCTCGGCCTACCTGGTCACGCGGCACGACGTGTGGCTGTTCGCGCACCAGGCGGTTACCGGTCTCACCGCGCTGCTCCTGCTGTGGGCCGCGATCCAGTTCTCGCAGAATCAGCCCTGGCGCCGGCGCTACGCCTGGCTGGCGGTGCTGCCGATCGCCTGGGGCTGGATCGCGATCTTCGTCATCCGCGATTTCGTCGTCGGCGGCACCACGGCGGCAGCACTGCTCTCCGCGGTGACGCTGTGGACCGGGATCGTGTTCTTCCGCCACTGGCGCGCCACCGGCTCGGTCGGCGCCGGGGTGCTGTGCCTCACCTTCCTGCTGTGGGGGCTCCACCATCTCGACTATCCGCTGCTGCGCTTTCTCGGCACCGGCGTGCTGCTGGGCGTGTTCGCCGACGTGCTGTTCATCGTCGCGACCGCGATCGGCACGATGTTCATGGTGCTCTCCGAGGGCCGCCAGGCGCTCGAGGCCCGCGCGGCCCAGCTCGAGCAGCTCACGCGGCTGCTGCTGCGCGCCCAGGAGGACGAGCGGCGGCGCATCGCGCGCGAGCTCCACGACGAGGCCGGGCAGGTGCTCACCGCGGTCAAGATCGAGCTCGACCTCGACGGTCGCCGCGAGGCCAGCGAGATGGTGGGCCGGGCGCTCGCCCAGGTGCGCGATCTGAGCAACCTGCTGCGCCCGACGGTGCTCGACGACCTGGGCCTGCTTCCGGCGCTGCGCGGGCTGTGCGAGGACTTCACCCGCCGCACCCGCATCGACGCCTCGCTCGAAGCCGACGATCCGCCGCGCCCCTTCACCCCCGAGGAGGAGGTGGTCCTCTACCGCGTGGTCCAGGAGGCGCTCACGAACGTCGCGCGCCACGCCGGGGCGAGCAGCGCACGGGTGCGGCTCGAGCTCGAGGACGGGCGCACGCGCCTGGTCGTCGAGGACGACGGCCGGGGGATGAGCGGCGAGCTCACGCCCCACCTGGGGCTGCTCGGGATCCGCGAGCGCGTCACCGCGCTCGGCGGCTCGGTCTCGATCGGCACCCGCCAGGGCGTGGCGCGCGGCGGCTTCAGGCTCGAGGCCGTGATCCCGGCGGGAGGCCCGGCATGAAGCCCGCCCCGCCCACGCGCGTGCTGCTCGCCGACGACCACACGCTGGTGCGCGCGGGGGTGCGCAAGATTCTCGAGGCCCACCCCGGCTTCGCGGTGGTGGGCGAGGTGGCCGACGGGCGCGCGGCCATCGCCGCGCTCAAGGAGCAGCCGGTGGACGTGCTGGTGCTCGATCTCACCATGCCGGGCGTGGACGGTTTCGAGGTGCTGCGCCGCGCCCGCTCGATCCGGCCCGAGCTCAAGGTGCTGGTCCTCACCATGCACGCCAGCGCCGAGTACGTCGTGCGCGCGGTGCGCGAGGGAGCCGACGGCTACCTGCTCAAGGATTCGGCGGTCCAGGATCTGGTCGCGGCGATCGAGGCGGTCATGGCGGGGCGCGAGTACTACAGCCCGCCGGTGCAGCGCGAGCTCAGCGACATGGTGCGCGGCAACTCGGGCGCCAAGCGCCGCACCGAGCCCATCACTGACCGCGAGCGTGAGGTTCTCAAGCTGGTCGCCGAGGGACTCTCGACCAAGGAGATCGCGAACCGGCTCGACATCAGCACGCGCACGGTCGAGACCCATCGGGCCAACCTGATGCGCAAGTTGGGTTTGCACTCGGTCGCGCGCCTCACGCAGTACGCCATCCGCGAGGGGTTGATCGACGCCCCCTAGGTCGCCCGAGGTCCGTAGTTCTACGGACCCGAATCCGCAACATTGCGAATAGATTCACAAGCCATCCTGCCCGACCTTCTGGGTATGCGGTGCCTCGTCGGAGTCGAGTCGCGCCTGCAAGGCCGCGCGAAGGGAATCGCGATCGCGCTTGCCTTGGGGTTGGTAATCCCCCGGACGGCTGGAAGCGGGGAAGCACCCGCGCCGCCGCCCGACAGCACCCTGACTCACACGTTCGTGTCTTCGGCCGTCGACTCGGTGCGCGCCACCGCCCCCGCCGACTCGACCCGGGCGGCGGTCGCCCCACCCGACTCCAGCGTGGCGCTCCCGCCCGCGATTCCGACGCCCGAGGCCGCGCCTCCGCCCGCGATCCCCCGGCACGAGACCGCGCCCCGAAGCGTCGCCCAGCGCGGCGTGGCGGACACCGTCACGATGCTGCCGCCGGTTCACGTGCGCCAGACGCGGAGCAGCGGCGCCGAGCGCAGCACCGCGACCACCGTGCGGCTCGAGCGCTCGGGCGTCGTCCGCTTCCAGCCCTCGAACGTCAACGACGCGCTCGCCGCGGTGCCGGGCGTCGAGCTCGTCAAGATGGGCCCGTGGGCCTCGCGCGTCTCGATGCGCGGACTCTCGGGCGACCGCGTGCTCGTCATGGTGGACGGGGTGCGGCTCAACACCGCGCGCGGCCACGGCGGACAGTCCTCGCTGATCTCGGTGGACCGCCTCGACGCGGTCGAGCTGGTGCCGGGGGCGAGCAGCGCCCAGTACGGATCGGACGCCATCGGCGGGGTCATCAACCTGGTGACGCACCGCAGCCTGTTCGAGAACCGCCCGGTGATGGACTTCACCGTGACGGCGCGCGGCTCGGAGCCGGGCGACGGCAATGCCCAGCAGCTGCGCGGCCGGGTGCGCGCCGCGGGCTGGGGCGCGGAGTTCTCGGGTGGGGCGGGCTCGCTCGACGCGCTGACCACGCCCGAGGGCCGGCTGCCCAACAGCGGCTACCACGAGGAGAACTTCTCCGGGCGCGGCGCGATCCAGCTCGGCCCGGCGGTCCTCGACTACGAGCACGCCCGGCAGGCCGCGCGCAACATCGGGCTGCCGGTGTTCAACGGCGCGCTCGGGTTCTCGACCACCTCGGGCTTCTCGGGACGCTACCCGCTCCAGAGCCGTGATGCCGACCGCCTCGAGATGTCGATGCCGGCGCGCGGCGCGCGGCCCGAGGCCCGGCTGCTGGGCGTCATCCAGACCCAGCGCACCTTCTTCACCGAGACCACCACGGACAGCACCTACCGGCTCGGACGCCTGGCGCGCACCAACACGACCGATGCCGACGATCGCGTCACGACCCGCTCGGCCGGCCTCCAGCCGCTCCTGCGCTTCGAGGACCTCGGCGGCCTGCGCCTCTCCGGCGAGTATCGGCACGAGACCGCGGGGGGCCCGCGCGTGACCACCTCGGCTCCGGTCCAGTACCCGCTCTTCGGACCGCCGGTCCCGCAGACCGTGACCACGGCCGTGGGCGAGAGCGTGCCCGCGGCGTGGCGCGAGGTGTGGTCGGGCAGCGCGTTCATACGACCGCAGATCGCGGGCCTGCGCCTCGAAACCGGCGCGCGCCTGGATTGGGTGGGCGCGCACGCCGCTCCATCGGCGCAGAGCGCGAGCCCGAAGCTCTCGGCCGTCGATCACCGCTGGAGCGGCGAGGTGGGCCTCTCCCGCGCGCTTGGGCCCCTCGAGCCCTACGGCCACGTGGCCACCGGCTTCCGCGTCCCCAACCTCGACGAGCGCT
This sequence comes from Candidatus Eiseniibacteriota bacterium, assembly GCA_041498315.1. Taxonomy (GTDB): domain Bacteria; phylum Eisenbacteria; class RBG-16-71-46; order RBG-16-71-46; family RBG-16-71-46; genus JBGQIE01. The sequence continues at coordinate 15,467 of JBGQIE010000033.1, read as the reverse complement.
ACTTCAACGACGAGATCCACGGGGGCTTAAGGCTCTATGGCAACCCGGATCTCAAGTCCGAGTCCAGCCTGTCCTACGAGCTGGGCGTGCGCGCCACCGACGCCTTCCCCGACTGGCTGCCCGAGGCGCGGGTGTCGGTGTACCGCTCCGAGGTCGACGACCTGATCTCGTTCAAGTACGTCACCACGGTCAACCTGGTGCCGCGCTTCCAGTACTTCAACCTCAAGAACACGCGCATCGACGGCATCGAGTTCCAGAGCCGGCTGCGCCTCGGGCCGGTGGGCGTGGCCGTGAACGCCGGCTTCCCGCGCGGCATCGACACCGAGACCGGCAAGCGCATCCTCGACGTGGGCACCAGCCGGGTCACCGCCGACGTCACGGTCCCCGCCACGCGACTGCTGCCGCTGGGCCAGATCTCGGGCCGGGTGCGCTGGAACGACGGAGTCCGGCCGCAGGAGGTGCAGGAGGCGCTGCTCGCGCGGCCGGCCTTCTGGGTCGCCTCGCTCGAGGCCTCCTCGGTGCTGGGCGGGGTGCGCGCGGCACTCGCGGTGCGCAATGTGTTCAACACTTTCTACATGGAACCGTTGAGCTTCATTCCCGAAGGAGGCCGCACCTGGGCGCTGTCCCTGCGGAGGGATTTCAGCGTCCCGTTCGGCCTCGGAAGAAAGGGTCCCTGACCGTGCGTTCCGGCATCCTCGCCCTGCTGATCGCGATGGTCCTCGCGCCCGCGGCGTGCTTCGCGCGCACCCAGCCGAACCCGGCGGGCCAGGCCCTGCCCGGGCTCCTCCCCGCGTCGATCGCGCCCACGGCTGATCCGGGGCGCGCGCGCCCGGTCCCCGCCCGCGCCGAGGGTACCGCGGCGGTCGTGGCGGTGCCGCTCCCGGCCGGGGCGGTCCAGATCGACTCCACCTACTACGACCTCCAGGACCTGGGCTCGATGGGCCCGCACATCGCCACCGGCACCGACGGCAGCGTGCACGTGACCTGGGAGGACGATCTGTGCGAGATCGCCGCCGGCGGCTGCCCGCCCAACGTCAGCGCGGTCCAGCCCTACCCGCAGCGCGGCATGGCCTACGCCTACCGCTCGCCGGCCGGAACCTGGACCCGGCTCGGGAAGGTGCAGGATCCGACCGTGTGGGGCTGCTGCCTGAGCGAGCATTTCGGCGGATTCGGAACCATCGACGTGAACCCCGCCGGGCACGCCGTGGTCTCCCAGGCCGTGAACGAGGACGGCTGCGACCTGCGCGGCAACTTCTACCTCGAGAACGCGGTGGGGGGCTCGACCTGGACCGAGTACCTCACGCCCTACCCGGCCGGCACGCTGTTCCCGCAGGTCGCCGACCTGCCCAACGGCTCGTACGTCGTGATGGGCGAGGTGCCGCGCGTGACCCCGACCTGCCTCCATTGCGGCAACGACGGCATCAAGATCAGCCGGCTCGCCGCCGCCGGCACGCACTTCACGTGCGCGACCGGCCCGCAGTGCGGCCCGTGGGTCAGCGTGGTCAACATGGCGATGTTCAAGGGCGGCTACTCGGGGTTCCCGAGCCTGGCCGCGGGCTCGGACGGCCGCGTCGGCATCGCGGTCACCGATTTCGGCGGCAACGCCTGGCTCATCGAGTCGAGCAACGGCACCTATTCGGCCGGGACCGTCACCATCCGCAACCTCACCGGCTACACCGACGCGCAGATCACGCTGGCCGATTCGACCTCGACCCAATTCCGCCCCTACATCAATTGCAGCGTCGCCTACAACGACACCACCCCGAACGTGGTGTGGTCCGAGATCCAGGCGCGCAAGATCTCGGGCACCATCTACTACTTCGACTATCGCAGCCGCATCCGGTACTGGAACTCGAAGGAAGGCCTCTCGACCGTGAAGCAGGTGCAGGCGGGCGAAGCCGACACCTACGACATCGTGGACTACGGTCTCGCCGGCCCGGTCGCGAGCTTCATCAACACCATCTCGGTGGACTGGCCCCAGGTGGGGTTCTCGGCCGACGGCTCCGAAACGTATGTGGTGTGGAATCGGTTCGTGGACTCCCAGATCGACCCGACCGCCCACCCCGCCGACGCGCCCGACTTCTATACCGGCGTCGGGTTCGGCGACATCATGGCGAGTGTCCACCGCTTCGGCTCGGGCTGGTCGGCGCAGCAAAACCTCACCAACACGCCCACCACGGACGAGCGCTATCCGTCCATCCCGATGCGCGGCAACGCGCCGGGCATGATCCAGCTGCTGTTCCAGGCGTCGGCGACCAACCAGGCCGGCGTCGTGCAGGCCGAGGACCGTGGCGTGCAGCCCGTCAACCTGGTGCGGCGCATCGCCTACCTCGAAGCACCGCTCTCGGGCTCGGTGCTGGCGGTCGGCGACCCGCCGCGCGAGGGCGCCTCGGCAACGCTGCGCATCCTGCCCAATCCCGCGCGCGGCCGCGTACGCTTCGCCCTGCCGCCGGGTGGGGCGGGCGGAATCGTCAACGTGTATTCGGTGAGCGGAGCCCTCGTGGCCCGCGTCCCGGTGGCCGCCGGGGGCGATGCCGTGTGGGAGGGACGGGACCGCGCGTCCCGTCTGCTGCCGAGCGGTGTGTACCTGGCGCGCGTGGAGGGCACGGGCCCGGCATCGAAGCTCCTCTTCCTGCGCTGACTTCTCGAGTCCGGCCGGCGGCTCCATCGTCGCCCCGGCCGGTGAGCGACGACGGTGGACCAACCTGGAGTCCCTCATGAAGCTTGCGAAATGGCTCACGAAGTGGCTGATCCTGGGCGCCGTCCTGTCCGCCGTCACGATCTCCGCCGCCCAAGCCGGCGTGCGCGAGGAGCACGTCACCGGCGGCGTCCTCGACCTGGTGTGGCAGCCGGGATTCGGCGTGCCGAACGTGCTCCTGCCGCTCACGCTCACTCCGGCGGATCCGGCCTACGCGAATCCCTCGGGCGATCACACGGTGGGGAACGCGATCAACTCCCCGGCGCCCTCGGCCGGCGGCATCATCCTCAGCTGCACCGATCCCGCCGGGCTCTCCGACTACACCTGGGAGGGATGGGTCGACATGGGCGACGGCAGCACCCGGCGCGGGCTGGTCGTGCGTGCCGATCCCACCAATCAGTTCCAGTCGTGCTACCAGCTCGTGATCTTCGCCGGGCTCGGGCACATCGATTTCCGGAAGCTCATCGTCCAGGCGCCGACTACGCTCGGCACCTGGAACACGACCGCGCTGCCGGGCGGCTTCCCGCAGCCCAATACCTGGCATCACATGAAGATCGAGGCGGCGAGCGGCGTGTTCCGCTGCTGGTGGGACGCCACCGAGCTGACCGCGCCGCCCTTCGGCGTGCCGATTCTCGACAACAGCCTGCCGAACGGCTGGGTCGGGGTGTACAACTTCCGCTTCGACCTGGGCGGCGTGCCGGTCTACTTCGACGACCTGATCCTCGACGGGTTCGCGACCCCCACGCGTCCCACGAGCTGGGGAGCGATCAAGTCGCTCTACCGCAACTAGCGCGCCGCGCGGCCAGGCGCTGAGCTTCGAGTCGGGCGTCCGGGCGTGGCCCGGGCGCCCGAACGCTTGGCGCCGGCCGCGGCCCGGCCGGTGCCGGGTCCGAGATCGGCGCGGGCGGCCGCATCGAGGAGCGCCTGGGGGGCCCGGACCTCCAGCGCCATCAGGGCGTGGGAGAGGGTCTTTCCCTGCGCGTCGAGGCGCAGCGACACAGTGCCGCCGCCGCCCAGCGACTCGTGGAGCAGGAAGTTGAGCGCCCACAGGTTGGGCACCTCGTAGCGTTCGACGCGGCCGCGGCAGATGCCCTTGAAGTGGCGCTGCACCGCGGTCGCGGTGAGCGTCTGCCGAAGCCACGGGTAGATCTCCGGGGCGCGGGCGATCACGCCGATGTTGCAGGTGTCGCCCTTGTCGCCGCTGCGCGCGTGCGCGAGCCGCGCGAGCGGTACGGCGACCTTGCGGGCGCCGCCCTTCGCCCGCGGCCAGGTCGCGCGCGGCAGGGCCGGCGGCGCCTGGGCCGGGACCACCGGCGTGGGCCACTCGAGCGTGCGCTCGCCGTCGCGCGTGACCAGGCTCGGCTTCACGCGCTCGCGCGGCACCAGCGCCGGCCAGTAGGCCACGACCTCCTGCGGCTGCGGCCGTCCGCCGGTCACCGCCACCCCGGGAGGCCCGGAGAGGATCACCGCGGGAACCATCTTCGCGAACCGCTCGATTTTCGATTTGTCCGCGTCGCGCACCGAGAGCCGCAGCAACACCTCGGGCGGGTCGCTCGCGGGCGCGAGCGGCCCCCAGCACGCCGAGTGCCCCACCAGCTCGGTGAGGGTCTCGGTGAACTCGAGGCCGAGGCGCTTCCAGAACAACGCCGCGAACGCGCGCGCCTTGTCCGCCGCCTCGGGCGCCGAGATGATGAGCGTGCCGCTCGCCTTCCAGCCGTCGAAGCACGAGGCGCTCACCTTGAGCGAGGCCGGCGCCGGCCGGCCGCGCACGCCCCACACCCGCACGCGGTCGCGTCCCGCGCGCTCGATCCGGATCGAGCCGAAATCGGCGATCACGTCGGGGGTGATGTACGATCGCGGATCGCCCATCTCGTACACGAGCTGCTCCTTGACGGTGCGCTCGGTGACCGCCCCGCCCGTGCCCGGATGCTTGGTGACGATGAACGAGCCGTCGGCGCTCACCTCGACGATTGGATAACCGATGCGGTCGAAGTGCGGCACACGCCGCCAGTCGCTGAAGTTGCCGCCCGTGGACTGGGCCCCGCACTCGACGATGTGGCCGGCGACGATGCCGGCGGCGAGCCGGTCCCAGTCGCCCGGGCCCCAGGCGAAGGCGTGGATCATGGGGGCCAGCGTGATGCCGGTGTCGGTGCATCGTCCGGTCACCACGATCTGCGCGCCGCTGCGCAGCGCTTCGACCACCGGCCAGGCGCCGAAGTAGGCGTTCGCCGAGGAGACGCGATCGCGCACCCGCGCGAACGGGGCGCCGTCCTCCATGTTGTCGAGCGTGACGCCCAGCGCGTTGAGCTCGCCCAGGCGCTCGAGCAGGTCGTCGCCGACGACCGCGGCCACCTCGATCGCCCGGCCGTGGAGCTGGGCCATCTCGAGCAGCGCCCCCCGGCAGGCGAGCGGATTGACGCCGCCGGCGTTGGAGATGACCTTGACTCCGCGCTCGGCGAGGAGCGGGAGCGCCTCCTCGACCTGGGCCACGAAGTCGCGCGCGTAGCCGGCGCGCGGATCGCGGGCGCGCTGCTTCTGCATGATGGACATCGTGATCTCGGCCAGGAAGTCGAGCGTCACGTAGTCCACGGGCCCCAGCTCGACCTGGCGCTTGAACTGGGACAGGTCGTCGCCCCAGTAGCCGCCGGCGTTCGCGATGCGGATCGAGTCGGCCATGGCGCGGCATGATACCAGAGGGGCCGCCGTGTTTCGGCGGCTGGTCCCGGCCTTTCCACCCCGGGCGGCTCGTCCCGCGCGCGGAACTTCCACGGCCCGCGCTCGCCCGCGATTCTTGACGGTGCGCGCATCCAGCGCCTAGCTTCACGACTCTTCAGACTCGCCGCCACGCCTCGTGCCCCCTCACTCGACAGGACGGGACCGCCTCCGATGCGCCCCAGCGGAATTCGCCACCGTCACCTCCGGCCAGCTCCCGCCGGCTTGATGTGGGCGATCGCAGGGGTGGCCTGTGCCGCCATCGTCCCGGCGCCGGCGCGCGCGGAGCCCGCCGCCCCGCCCGATTCCTCGATGGTCGCGCTCTCGTCCGAGCCCGTCCCGAACGCGCACTGGGCCCTGGTGCTCTCGGGGGGCGTGGCGCGGGGGTTCGGGCAGGTGGGCGCGATCCGCGCGCTCGAGGACGAAGGCTTGAGGCCCGACCTGGTCGTAGGCTCGAGCATGGGTGGGCTGATCGGGGCGCTGTACGCGTGTGGATATTCCAGCCACGAGATCCAGACCATCGCCCGAAACGTCGACTGGAGTCAGATCTTCGGCCCGCGCACCGATGCCTACGGCTGGCGCTCCCCGTCCCGCCCGCGAATGTGGATCAGGCTGGTGGGGTTTCATTCGGGATGGAGATTCCCCTCCGGCTTCCTCGACGACTCCGAGCTCAACTTCACGCTCTCGAAGCTGTTCATCGACAGCGACGCCGCGTCCGCGGGCGATTTCGACCGCCTCCCGATCCGTTTCCGAACCGTGGCCACCGATCTCGCCACCGCGCGCTGGGTCATGCTCTCGCGCGGCAGCGTGGCGCGCGCGCTGCGCGCGACCGTCGGCCTGGCGCTGCTGTTCACGCCCCTGTCCGACGGCGAGCATCTCCTGCTCGATGGCGGCATGTCCGCCAACATGCCCCTCGATGCGGCCCGCATCGCCGGCGCCGACCGGCTGCTCGCCGTGGACGTGGCGTTGCCCGTGCCGAAGCTCGACGAGCACACCTCGGGCATCGTGGTCGCGCTCCAGCTCTTCGACATGCTCAACAAGCGGGGCCAGCGCGACACGCTCACCAGCCGCGACACCTACCTCTGGCTCAAGCTCCCCGGGATCTCGGCCACGGATTTCGCCGCCACGGACACCATCATCGAGCGCAGCTACCGCGAGGCGCGGGGCCCGATCCACCAGTTCGCGATCGCCACCGGCCTGCCGCGGGTGAGGACGCCGCTGTCGCGGCCGGTCCCGGTGCTGCCCGGCCTGGCGCGCTCGATCGAATGGCGGGGCGGCTCGGTCGCGCGCGGCCGCGCCGCCCGGGCGGTCATGGGACATCTGCCCGAGGGCCCGTTCCAGCCGCACGAGGTGGTGCCGGCGCTGGACCGCCTGCATCGCTCGGGGCTGTTCGAGAGCCAGTGGCCCACCCTCGAGGTGCGCGGCGATTCGACCGTGCTCGCGCTGGACGTGCGCGAGCAGCCCGCGCAGGAGCTGGGCCTGGCCGTGGGCCTGGGGACCGACGAAGGCGCCCGCGTGCTCGCCGGGCTCGCGTTCCGGCCGGTCACGGGGCTGCTTCCGGCGCTGGTGCGCGTGGATGGCGTGCTGCGCCGCTTCAGCTGGGGCGTGGACCTGAGCGGCGAGCCGTACGCTCTCGATCGCGGAAGCATGGGATGGTTCGTCCGCGGCACGCAGCGCCGGACCCGGACCCGCGTGTTCGCCGACGGCGTGCGCACCGGGCTGCTCACGAGCGATCGCAGCGAGGCCATGCTCGGCGGTCAGGTCGGACTCGTGCACCGGCAGATCCTCCAGCTCGGCGCCGGCTGGGGGCACGTGACCGGCTCGGGGAAGGACTGGAGCGGGGCGCTCCTGGCGTTCCGCACCGAGGACCAGGGCGCCGCGCACCGTCTGATCGAGGCCGACTGGGCCCCGGGGGCCGGCGGGTACTCGCGCGTGAACGCCTGGCTCGACCTCAACCTCAGGCTCGGCAGCTTCGTCGTGCGCCCGGGGGCGCGCGCCGGCGGTGCCTCCGGCCGGACGCCCACGGACGCCCTGGTCGGGCTCGGCGGCCCCACGACGCTCGCCGGGCTGAGCTGGGACGAGTGGCTGGGCCGCCGCATGCTGGCCGGCGAGCTGCGCGTGGCGCGCGAGTTCTCGAACGTCTTCAGCCTCTACATCGCGGGGCAGGTGGGGGAGGTCCAGGATGCGGTGAGCGGCGCGGATCTCGGTACCCGGCCGCGCGCGGCGTTCGGCCTCGGTGGGGAGCTGGCGACCCCCTTCGGCCCCCTCCGGCTGGACTGGGGTCATACGGAACGGGGCCGGCAGCGCTTCGACATGATGCTGGGCGAGCGGTTCTGAGGCCTCTCCGGGGCCCGTTGCCCGCCCCCCCGGCCGATGCTACCTTCCCCGGGTCACGTCAGGATTGACCCGCGAAATCCGGGCTGCGCCCGCGACCCGGGCGGGCCTTTCACGCACTCCACCGAGGTGCCCATGCCTGCCTCCGTCCGCACGCTCACGCTTGCCGACGCCGCGCTTCCCCGCGCCGATTTCCTTCGCAACTCCCTGCTCGTCGTCGGGGCGAGCCTCGCCACCGCGCTCGCCGCGCGGGTCGCGATTCCGCTGCCCTGGACGCCGGTTCCGGTGACCGGTCAGACCTTCGCGGTGCTGCTCACCGGCATGGTGCTGGGCTCCCGGCGCGGTTTCCTCGCGCTCGCCCTCTACCTGGCCGAGGGTGCCGCGGGCCTGCCGGTGTTCGCGGGCGGGGCCGCAGGGCCGGCCGCCCTGCTCGGCCCCACCGCGGGCTACCTGATCGCCTTCCCGGCCGCCGCGGCGCTCACCGGCTGGCTCGCCGAGCGCGGCTGGGACCGGCACCGGCTCCCGACGCTGGCCGCGATGCTGATCGGCAGCGGCGTCATCTTCGCGGGCGGGCTCGGGTGGCTCGCGCAGTTCGTGCCGCCGGCCCGGCTGCTGTCCACCGGGCTCATTCCCTTCATCCCGGGCGACGTCGTCAAGGCGGCGCTCGCCGCACTCGTGTTTCCCCTGGCATGGGATCGGATCAACCGCCGGAGCGGGATCGACGCGTGACGATCCACAGCATCGCGGTTCTGGGCGCCGGCATCATGGGGCGCGGCATCGCCTATGTGTCCGCGCTCGGGGGCTATCGCACCCTCCTCCAGGACACGAGCCAGCCGGCGCTCGACCACGCGGTCGCCGAGATCACGGCGGTGCTCGAGCAGGGGGTCGCGACCGGCAAGGTCGCCGGGGAGGTCGCGGTGGCGGCGCGCCAGCGCATCGCGACCGTACGCTCGCTCGAGGAGGCGGCGCGCGAGGCCGACCTCGTCATCGAGGCGGTGCCCGAGAAGATCGACGTCAAGCTCGAGGTGTTCGCCACGCTCGACCGGACGGCGAAGCCCGCCGCGATCCTGGCCTCGAACACCTCCTCGCTCTCGATCACCGAGCTGGCGGCGGCCACCAAGCGCCCCCAGAAGGTGGTGGGGATGCACTTCTTCAATCCCGTCCATCGCATGAAGCTGCTCGAGGTCGTGCGCGCGCTCGAGACCAGCGACGACACGATCGCGACCGCCCTCATGGTGGGCGAGAAGATGGGCAAGGAAGGCGTGGTGGTGCGCGAGTCGCCCGGGTTCGTGACCAGCCGCATCAACGCGATGATCGGGAACGAGGCGTTCTACATGCTCCAGGAGGGCGTGGCGAGCGCCCGCGACATCGACAAGGCCTTGAAGCTCGGCCTCAACCATCCCATGGGCCCCTTCGAGCTCGTGGACCTGGTGGGGCTCGACACGCGGCTCTCGATTCTCAAGTTCCTCCACCGCACGCTGGGCGAGAAGTTCCGGCCCTGCCCGCTCCTGGAGCAGTACGTGGCGGCCGGCCGGCTGGGACGAAAGACCGGGCGCGGCGTCTACGAGTACGCGGAGTCATGAGCGTGAAGAAGAAGGCGGTGAAGCGGACGGCGACCAAGCCGAAGTCCCCCGCGACGAAACGGAAGCCGGCCGCAACCAGGGCGGCGGCCGCGAAGCGGGCCGCAAAGGGATCCAGGCTCGGGCTGGTACCCAAGGCGAAGCGCGCCGTAGCGCCCGTGCCGCGCTCGTTCCCGCAGACCGAGGGCGCCTCGAGCAAGCAGATGCTGGTGTTCCGGCTCATCAAGGCGCGCGCCCAGGTGCTGGCGGCGCTCCAGGGCATGATCGCGGGCGCGGCCGAGCAGCCGCTCGGCGAGGGTAAGTGGAACACGCGCGAGATCGTGCTCCACCTGTGCTGCAGCGATCGCGTGCGGCTGCGTGAGTTCGAGTCCGCCCTGCGGGGTGTCGAGGTCTCGTGGCGGAATCTCGACGACCGGGCGATGGCGAAGGTCAACGCCGACCACATCCAGCCGATCTCGCACCTGGCGTGGGACGAGGCGCTGCGGCTGCTCCAGTCCACGCGCCAGTCGCTCATGGACGCGATCGACGGGGTGCCCGAGGAGCCGGCCGGGGCGTGGAGCCCCGAGCATGCGTTCGGGTGGATGCTCCACGGGCTGCCCGAGCACGACCAGCATCATGCGGACATCATCAAGAAGTGGCGCGTGGAAATCGGCGCCTGACGGGGCGGACCGGAGCGCCGGTCCCTTAAGGAGACTCCATGACCGACACGCTGAGCCCGGTGAAACCGGGCAAGCTCATCATCAACGGCGAGGCGGTGGATGCCGCCTCGGGCCGCACCTTCATGACCACGAATCCCGCCACCGAAGAGCCGATCTGCCAGGTCGCCGAAGCGGGCGCCGAGGACGTGGATCGCGCGGTCCAGGCCGCGCGCGCCGCCTTCGAGAGCGGCCCGTGGCCGAAGATGAAGCCGGCCCAGCGCCAGAAGGCGCTGTTCAAGCTCGGGGACCTGGTCCTCGAGCATGGCGACGAGCTGGCGCGCCTCGAGACCCTCGACAACGGCAAGCCGATCTTCGAATCGCGCCAGATCGACGTGCCGATGGTCGCGAACTGCTTCCACTACTTCGCCGGCTGGGCCACCAAGCTCGCGGGCGAGACCCTGCCGGTGAACCCGGCGTTCTTCACCTACACGCTGCGCGAGCCGCTGGGCGTGGTGGGCGCGATCATCCCCTGGAACTTCCCGATGATCATGGTGGGCTGGAAGGCGGCCCCGGCGCTCGCGGCCGGGAACTGCGTGGTGCTCAAGCCCGCCGAGCTCACCCCGCTCACCGCGATCCGCATCGCCGAGCTGGCGCTCGAGGCCGGGCTGCCGCCCGGGGTGTTCAACGTGCTGACCGGCAAGGGCACGATCGCGGGCGAGGCGCTGGTCCGCCACCCCGGGGTGGACAAGATCACGTTCACCGGCTCGACCGAGGTGGGCCGGCACATCATGAAAACCGCGGCCGACACGATGAAGAAGGTCACGCTCGAGCTGGGGGGCAAGTCGCCCAACATCGTGTTCGCCGACGCCGATCTCGAGCAGGCGCTGCGCGGGGCGACCTCGGGGATCTACTATGGCAAGGGCGAGGTGTGCGCGGCCGGCTCGCGGCTGCTGGTCGAGTCGAGCATTCACGACGAGTTCGTGGGCCGGCTCGCGGAGCGGGCGAAGAAGCTCCAGCCCGCGGACCCGCTCGACCCCAAGACCCGCCTCGGCGCGCTGGTGAGCGAGGGGCAGATGAAGAAGGTGCTGGGCTACGTCGAGACCGGAACGCGCGAGGGCGCGAAGCTGGTCGCCGGAGGGCAGCGCCAGCCGGTGGACGGCAAGGGCTGGTTCGTCCAGGCCACCGTGCTCGACCAGGTCGAGAACACGATGCGCGTCGCCCAGGAGGAGATCTTCGGCCCGGTGCTCTCGGTCATCCGTTTCGACGACGTGGACGACGCGGTGCGCAAGGGCAACGCCATCGTGTACGGGCTGGCGGCCGGGGTGTGGACGCGCGACGTCAAGAAGGCGCACGCGGTCTCGCGCCGTCTCCAGGCCGGCACGGTATGGATCAACGCCTACAACTTCTACGACGCCGGCATGCCGTTCGGCGGCTACAAGGCCTCGGGCTTCGGCCGCGATCTCGGGCCGGAGAGCATGCGAGAGTATTCCCAAGTCAAGAGCGTCTGGGTCAGCATCGAGTGAGGGAGCCATGAGCTCGCTGAGAGAAGTGATCGTATTCACCCCCAACCTGGACAGCATGCGTGAGTTCTACGAAGGCGGTGTCGGGCTCGCGGCGGCGCACGCCGAAACCGGGCGGATCGCCTTCGATACCGGCGGCGCGACGCTGGCGCTTCACGGGCTCGCCGGGGCCCCGGCGAGCTCCGATCCAACCGGACTCGCGGGTGCCGGAGAGCGGGAGATCGAGCTGGTGTTCGAGTCCTTCTCGATCGACGCGGACGTCGAGCGGCTGCGCACGCGCGGCGTCGACGTGGGCGAGGGCCGCCCGGATGGGTCCGGCCGGCGGGTGCGGTTCCGCGATCTCGAAGGCACGCCGCTCTTGCTCCGGCCGGGCGGCGGGCCGGGGGACGAGGACGGCCGCGAGCGGCCGGCGGTGACGACCGTGATCGTCAACTGCAGCGATCTGCTTGCGATGGTCATCTTCTACCGCGAGCGGCTCGGATTGAAGATCGCGTATGAAGCGCCGCACTGGGTGGAGTTCGACGCCGGCGACACGCGTCTCGCCCTCCATGCCCGCCCGAGCGGCCTCAACCACCCGCTCCACGCGGCGCAGCGCGTGGCCTACTGCCTCGAGACCCCGGACCTCGACACCTGGGTGGACGAGATGCGCGCCCGCGGGCTGCACTTCGCGACCGCCCCCATCGAGGAGGAGTTCGGGCTCTACGCCGAGGCGCTCGACCCCGACGGCAACGTGGTCGTATTCCGCGAGCCGCGCTCCGAGCCCCCGATCGAGGAGGAGCTGGCCGAAGCGTTCGAGTCGGACGAGGTGCCGCACCTGGTGGCGATCCGCAAGCCCGTGCTCAAGGGCGGGAAGGCCGTGAGCCGGGTGGCGCTCAAGCCCGAGTACACCGAGCACCGGGGCGGACGGATCAAGCCCGAGCCCGGGCTGGCCGCCATCCCCGAGCCCCGGCCCGCGATCCCGTCGGTGCGCGGCGGCGGCCCCGACCGGACGCGCCAGAGACCGAAGACCGTCAGCGACACCCGGCGCGTGAAGGCCAAGCCCGCCATCGGCCGGAGCAAGAAGGCGGCGCAGAAGTCCGCGGTGCGGAAGCAGAGCGCCACGGCGGAGGCGGGGAAGAGCCGGCCGGTCAAGCGCGCGGTGGCCCGCGCCGCCAGCTCGATGCGCTCGGCGCGCGCGTCCCGGAAGGCCGCCGCGCGCCCAGCCGCGAAGTCGCGCCGGAAGTGAAGCCCGGCGCTTCCGGAGCCCGATGAGCCGGCTCAGTCACGTCATCGTCTTTACGCCCGACGTCGAGCGCATGCGCCGGTTCTATCACGACCGCGTCGGCATCGCCGTGGCGCGCGAGGGGCACGGCTGGGTGGCGCTGCGGCCGGCGGGCGCCGCCCTGTGGCTCCACGCGCTCGGTGCTCGGCATCAGCCCGAGCTCGCGATCGCGTTTCACGTCGAGGACCTCGACGCCGCGATCACCGCGCTGCGCGCCCATGGGACCGACGTCACGGAACGCGGCAACGACGCGATCTTCGGCCGCATCGGCTACTTTCGCGACCCGGAAGGCAATCTCGTGGATCTGCACGCCGGCACCGCCGCGGAGCGCCCCGGCCCCGAGCCCGCGTTCCCCACCCTGGTCCTCAACGTGCGCAACCTGGCCGGCGCCCACGCGTTCTACCGCGACGTGCTGGGGCTCGCGGCGCGGATCGAATCGCCCGAGTGGGTGGACTTCGAGACCGGCGCCACCCGCCTGGCGCTCCATCCGCGGACCGACTCCCACGCCCGCCCGGGCCGCGAAGCGCACCACACCCGCCCGGTCACGATCGGGTTCACCGGCCCGCGCGACGTCGTGAGCTGGGCGCACGCCCTCGAGAAGCGCGGGCTCGAGCTCGCGGGGCCGCCCCGCAACGAAGGCTTCGGCACCTTCGCTGAAGTCCTCGATCCCGACGGCAACGTGGTCGTCTTCCGCGGCGCCGTCGAGCCGCCCGCGGAACACCCCGGGAACGGGAAGGCGCCGGCGGCCTCGCACCGGGCGGGCAAGCCGGGGGCGAAGGCGAAGCCGCGGGCGAAGAGCGCGCGCACCAAGGCCGCGGCCCGCAAAAAGCGCGGCGCGGCCCAGCGCCGCTCGGCGAGCCGCAAGCTCAAGCGATGAGCGGGCCCCGGGTGCTGCTCGCCGGTAGTACGCGCACGCCAATCGGCAACTTCGGCGGCGCCCTGGCCGGATCGTCCGCCGCCCGGCTCGGTGGTCTCGCCGCGCGCGCGGCACTCGAGCGCGCCGTCGTGCCGCCCGCGGCGGTGGACGAAGTCATCGTCGGCCACGCCCGCCAGGCCGGCAACGGCCCCAACCTCGCCCGCCAGGTCGGCCGTCGCGCCGGGCTTCCGGACACCGTGCCCGCCTACACGATCAACAAGGCGTGCGCCTCCGGGCTCCAGGCGATCGTGAGCGGGGCCCAGAGCATCCGCCTCGGCGACAGCGCCGTGGTGCTCGCCGGCGGCACCGAGCACATGTCGAGCATCCCGTACCTGGCGCTCGACGTGCGCTGGGGCCGCAAGCTCGGCGACGAGCCGCTCATCGACGCCATGTACCGCGACGGCTACCTGTGCCCGCTGTGCGACCAGCTCATGGGCGAGACCAGCGAGACGCTGGCGACCGAGTACGGCATCACGCGCGCCGAGCAGGACGCCTACGCGCTCGCGAGCAACCAGCGCGCGGCGCGCGCCTGGGACGAGCGCCGGTTCGCGCGCGAGGTCGTGCCGGTCACGGTGGGCGAGGGCAAGCGCGCGGTCACGGTCGAGCGCGACGAGCACTTCCGGCCCGACGCCTCGCTCGAGGCGATGGCGAAGCTGAGCCCCGTGTTCCGCAAGGACGGCACCATCACCGCCGGCAACGCCTCGGCGATCACCGACGGGGCCGCCGCGCTGGTCGTGCTGTCGGAGGAGGCGGCGAAGCGCCACGGCGTCACGCCACAGGCGGCACTCCTCGGCTACACCTCGGTGGGGGTCGATCCCGCGCGCATGGGCCTGGGCCCGGTGCCGGCCGTGCGGAAGCTGCTCGAGCGCCACGCGCTCGGGCTGGATCGGATCGACGTCGTCGAGCTCAACGAGGCCTTCGCCTCGCAGGTGCTGGCCTGCGACCGCGAGCTTCACTTCGACCGCGCACGCCTCAACGTCAACGGCGGCGGCATCGCGCTCGGCCACCCGACCGGCTGCAGCGGCACGCGCATCGTCGTGACGCTGCTCGCCGAGCTCGAGCGCGTGAAGGGCCGCTACGGCCTCGCGACGCTGTGCGTGAGCGGCGGGCTCGGCATGGCGGTGCTGGTCGAGCGACTGTAGGCCCTGCCCGTGCTCCCGGCCGCGAGCATGGCGGGAGCGACCCGTCTCACCCCTCCATCTCCTCGAGCGTCTTCGGCCAGTCGCGCTTGAGCAGCCGCGACAGCGCGCGGTCCGCGAGCAGGCGGCCGCCGGTCTGACAGCGGGCGCAATAGTTGGTCTCGTGCTCCGCGTACACGATGCGCTGCACCGGGGCGCCGCAGTCCGGGCACGGCTGGCGGAAGCGGCCGTGCACGGCCATGCCTTCGCGGAACGCCGTCACCTTCTCGGGGAACGCGCTCCCGGTCTCGCGGCGCAGCCGCCCGGTCCACTCCCCGAGCGTCGTGCGCACCGCCGCGTGGAGTCGCTCGACTTCGGCCTCGGAGAGCCGCGAGGTCAGGGCGAGTGGTGAGAGCCGCGCGCGGTGGAGGATCTCGTCCGAATACGCGTTGCCGATGCCGCTCAGCCGCCGCGGGTCGGTGAGCGCCCGCTTGAGGGTGTGCTTCCCCGCCGTGAGGGCGGCCCGAAACTCTTCGAGCGTGGCCTCGAGCGGCTCGATCCCGCCGGGATCGAGCGCGTGCAATTCGGCCTCCCCGGAGACGACGTGAAGGGAGGCGCGCTTGGCTTTCGCGGCCTCGGTGAGCACCAGGGTGCCGCTCGAGAACTCGAGTGCCGCGAGCCCCACCTTGC
>JBGQIE010000032.1:0-21969 GCA_041498315.1 Candidatus Eiseniibacteriota bacterium | reverse complement strand
CTCCGCCTTGGCCGCGATGTGCATGCTGCCGGGGCCATGGCAGCTCTCGCAGGTGACGTTGACCAGGGCGGCCGTCTTCAGGCTGTCGGCGCCCGGGTAGCCCCCCGTGAGGTGGAACCCGGTCACGTGGCACGTGACACAGGCGTCCACGGTCTCGGGCTTGCCCTCGAGCTTGATGTTCAGCTTTTCGGCCATCTCGTGGGCCGCATGGTCATCGGCCTTCTGAAGGCCGACCCAGGCGCTCGCGTGCTTGGTCGCCTGCCACGCCTTGAATTGCTTCGAGTGACACATCTTGCACTTGTTGTTGCCCACGTAGTCGGCGCCCTTCACCGTGGTCGGGACCGCGGTCGTGGAATCCGCCTTGTATTTCTTGCCGACTTCGGTGAGGTCGGGCCCGCCCGCGACGTTCATGTGACACGTCGCGCACGCCGCCTTGGTATCGCGCGCGCGCTGCGGAAACGCCTGCGCCCTCTGGGTCACCGAGAGCGCGCACAGGCCGATCACGAGAATTCCGAACAGCAGCATCGTACGGCGCATCCGTTCTCCTCCCTTCCCGTGGAACCACCCGGCGGCTCGAGCAATCACTCGGGCATGACAGGCCGCCCGTCCGCACCAGACCAAGTAGCACTCGCGCGCGCTTCACGCAAGCGGCGAGCCCCTTGGCGGCTGGCCTGCGGGGCCCCATCGCGCAGCCGACAGGCGAATTCCTCACGTGGACGTGAGGTTCAGGGGGCTCCCCCGCGATCCGCCCGCCCGCATCGAAGAAGCGCCCGGCCGATGAGAGCCGGGCGCTTCCATTTCCCTGCCGGCATCGAGCCGGCCCCTTCATTCAATCACTTCACGACGACGAGCTTCCGGGTGGCGGCGAACTGCGGCAGGGTGAGCCGCAGCAGGTAGACGCCCGGCGCCGCCCTCGCGCCGTGACTCGTCCTGCCGTCCCACGCGAGCGCATGGACGCCCGCATGCATCATCTCGTTCTTGATCAGCGCCACCTCCCGCCCGGCGGGATCCAGCACCTGCACCCGCACCAGCCCCTCCTCCCGCAACGCGAAGCGGAAGCTGACCCCCGCGGTCGTGGGATTGGGTGCGGGATTGGACGTGAACCCCGAGATGGCCGGCAGGCCGGAGGCCGGATCGACCGACACCAGCCCTCCGGTCGCGTACACGCCCAGGAAGAAATCCGCCTTGGGATTGCCTCCGAACGTGTAGTAGCCGCCCGGAGGATTCATGTGGAAGTAGTCATCGCTCGTACCTGGCCACGCCGGATCCGCGGTCTGGAGCCCCGCGTCCGCCGTGCTGAACGACACGCCCATCCAGACATCCTGGCTGAGCGCGGAGCCCGGCACCTCGACGTGCATGCCGTTTTCGCCGCTCGGCAGCCCGGGCAGCGCGAACGTCGCAAGCATCGGCCCCGGCGGATCGTCCACCGAGTTGTTCTGGTAGAACGTGACCGTGGCGTTCGTGGTGCCGGCGCCACTCTTGTAGTAACCGATATCGAACGCGCACAGCCCCGAGACGTAGACCGTTCCCAGGTGCAGGTCGTCCCGTACCTCGACCCCCGCGCCCGCGGGATAGTAGAAGCCGGTCGGGACCAGCGTGTTCGCGAAGGACTCGTAACAGTTCGCCGCGTGTTCGGGCTGGGCCGCGGGCGGCCCCAGGACCCGGGGCCGGATGGGCAGCCGAGTAAGATCGGACGCCGCCCCGGCCGGGCCGTCCCGGGCCAGGAGCCCGAGCGCGGCGAGCAGAATCACAACCACGCGAAGCGCCATGGAGACCTCCCTCGCTCAAAGGTTCGCGCGGTCATCACCGCACCGGGATCGGCTGGACCTCGTACGTCGCCATCGCGATCGAGGTGGCGCCGAATCCAGAGACCACGTACTTCTGGATGATCTCCTCGCACTCGAGCATCACCCCGACCCCGACATCGGGGTACGCCACCGTGACGCCGCCTACGAACGGCAAGGGAGTGCCCGCCGGCAGGTCCGCGCCCGTCACCGTGGCGAATCCGTTGGGATTCAGGAGCTTCGAGAAGGTTTTGACCGGGCCGGTGCTGTTGACGATCGAGATCTGCGCGTTGACCGGATTGGGGCTCAGATTCGCGATCGAGATCGTGGTTTCCTCACGAATCTTGTCCCCTCCCGCCGTGGGGGTGTCGCCGTAGAAGAACGTGCCCGAATGGCGGACGAACCCCAGGATGATGATCGCCGGGGAGGATTTCTTCGCGACCGAGGCGCTGCGGATGAGATTCTGGGACCCGTACGCCTCCTTGTGGATCACCACCACCTTGATCTGCATCGGGCTGTTGATCTCGACGAAGCCGGTGCGGAACGGATTGGCGACACCCCCTGGCGGAATGGTGTTGCAGTCGATCTCCATCGCCTCGTTCGCCTGCAGGGTCCGCAGGTACGGCTGGACGACGATGCCACTCGTCGGGTAGTCCTGGATCATCTTGATCGTGACGGTCACCGCGACGTTGTTCGGGTTGTGGACCTCGATCATCGTGTATTCGAACGAGAAGCCCGGCAGGACGCCGAGGTCGTTCAGGGTCGTCTGCCCGCAGATGTACTTCGCCGAGTAGGCGAGCCGGGTCACAGGCAGGATCTGCGCCGACGCGGGAATCGCGAGCGCCAGGACGGCCAGAATCATCACGACGAGCGCGAAGGCCCTCGTCAATCGGTGTGACGCACGGCTTCCATGGAAGAGAGAGGTCATGAACGGATCTCCTGGCCGCACCACGCGGCCGGGTTGAAGGTGCGTTCAGGGCAAGGGAGTGTTGCGGCCAGCCGGCATCGCGATCGGCGCGGCAGAACGCGGGCCACGGATCGCGACCGGCGGAGTGGGAGGCGCACGACTCCTGGCCCGGCGCGAGGGGGAGCCGGCGGGCACGCCAATGCGCCCGGCAGTTCGACCGGCGCCCAGGCAAGTTGGAGCGTTCCGGCGCGCGTGCGGCATGGCGCGCAACCTTCAAACTGGCGGCCCACATCGAGAGGCCGGGGCGCGAGCACCCCTTCGCCCGCAGCGGCCAGCTCGCGAGGCGATGGGGGTGGGGCTCCGCACCACCGCCCTCATCCAGTTTGCTGCTCGGCGCCGGATGCTACTCCCGGTCAGCAGAGCCGTCCACGGCAATCGCGAACCCGCGATCACACGGCTCTCATCGGGGATGCGGACCCGAGCTACGCCCTTGGCGGTCCTGCCGTTGGAGCCTCGCCGGGCATTCCTAGGTCCTGCGCACGAAGACCTGGTAGGTCGGCCGTGAGACCGCGAGCCGGTACCCCGGCCCGGTGAAGATCGCGTCCAGCGGATCATTCGCGGAATAGAAGGGCTCCCAGGTCTCCGTGGTCGAGCGTGGGATCGAGAGCATGCGGACGGCGAAGGCCGGTGTGCGCCGCGTGCGCGCCCAGTACTCGAGGAACACGTCGCGATCGAGTCCCGGGTTCTCCTGCGGAGCCATCACCCACACCGTGTTGACCGCCGGGCGGCCCGGCACGAGCAGGAACCCGGCGGGGAACGAGTCGTAGAAGATGCCGTCGCCCAAAAGCGGCGCGAGATCCGTCGCGAGCTGGGCCAGGAACGCCGCGCGCTCCGGCGTGGTGCGCAGCCCCGCGAACGCCCCGGCGGGGACGCGCGCGGTGAGCCGTGGGAGCGGATCGTCGCGGTAGATCGATCGGTACTGGTCGGTCACCAGGGTCGCGAGCACGATGAGCACCGGCACGACCGCGAGCAGCCGGCCCTTAGGCACTGGCGCCGACATCGGCTCCTTCTTCTTCGAGGGGCGCGCGGGCAGAGAAGGCGCCGCCACGAGGTAGGCGCATGTCAGCACCGCGGCCGGGAAGAAGCCCACGAAGAAGTTCCAGTGGCCGTTCGTGCTCGTCCACGCCGTCGTCATGCCGGCGATCAGGGCCGGAAGCCAGACCGTCGCGACCAGCACCCGCTCGCGGGGCTGCGAGAAGCCAGGCATGAGAAACGGCGCCAGCAGCCCCAGGCCGAGCACGTATCCGTTCGCGTGCACCACGGCCGCATCGATCGCCACCGGGAGCAGGAGCAGCGGCAGCAGGACGGCACACCACGCCCGGTGCCGCCAGCGCGAGCGCGCGAGCACGACGCACACCACGACCGCCGGCACCACGACCGCCTTCCAGGCGAAGCTCTCCCACGCCGTGATCACGATCACGGCAAGCTTGCGCAGCGGGAACTCCCCCGCCTTGATCGCCGTGGCGCCGCGCAGGAAGAGCTGCCACTCCTCGGGCGAAGGCTTCTTGAGCGCCAATGCCGCGACCGCGAGCGGCAGGGCGATTCCCGCGAGCGTCACCAGGGCGGCGCCCACGCGCCCGCGCGGGGTCATCACCGCCAGGGCGGCCCACCACAGCATCACGGGCAGGAGCAGCGTGGGGTAGGCGAGCGCCGCCAGGCCCTGCGCCAAGCCCGCGGCGGCGAGGGTCCAGCGACCCCCGCTCCCCAGCGTCGCCCGCGTCGCGATGAAGCAGCCGAGGGTGAAGCAGCCGCAGCCCAGCGTGTTGTAGCTCAGGTTAGGAATATTGAAGGGGATGAACGCCGTGAAGAGCCCGCCCGCGAGCAGGGCGGCCTGCGCTCCGAACGGCCCGCGCAGGCTGCGGTGAAGCTCGCGCCAGATGAGGAGCCCCAGACCGAAGTACAGGAGCCGCGTGTAGAGCACCAGGCCCTCGACCCCGGGCACGAAGCGCCCGCGCAGCCAAACGAACAGTGCCGGCAGGAGTGCCGCCGACTGGTGCGGGCTGAACTCGTCGATGAGCGGCCGGTCGCCAAGCGCGAACCGCCGCGCCATGGCGACGTAGTAGCTCTCGTCCGAGACGTCGATGCCGAAGTGGAGCCTGATCCAGGTGGCGAGCGCGACGGCGAGGACGACGACGATCGCGAGCACGCGGGCGGGCTTCATGGCGGAGCGGAAGCTCAAGTCCGTCACGGCTTGATCGCGTCCAGGATGAGCGACGTGTAGTCGAGCTTGCCTTTCTGATTGCGCTCGTCGAACCGTTTGGAGCGGTGAATCATCCCCCCGACGGGATCCCACTCCTGGTCGTGGAACCGGCCGAGCTCGTCGAAGTATTCCAGCGGGATCACCCGGTAGCCCGCCGCCTCGAAGAGTCGGCTGAACGACTCGACGTCGTAGAGCACCTTGTGGTCCGCGGCGCCGGCCCCTATCCCGCCCGGCTTCACCCAGTTGATATAGCCCGGGTCGGGATGCCGACCGTCCGGCACGGCGACCCGCAAATAGCCGCCCACTTTCAGATACGAGTAGCAGTGCGCGGCTGCGAGCGCGCCATCGGACGGCGTCAGGTGTTCCCAGACGTGCTCGGCCAGAATCACGTCAATCGAGCCCGGCGCGAACAGATCACGCCAGTCGTCCGGCTTGAGTAGGTCGAGCACGTCCACGTCGGTCGGAATCCAGCCCGGCTCGCACACACCCCCTGCCCCGACCACCACCCTCAGCGGGCGCGTGCCGGGGATGAGCAACTTGAGTCGGCGTCGCCTGAATGAAGCTCTAAGCCGGCGAAGCCCTGGGCGAATCGCCTGCTTGAGCCAATGCATTCGACGCTGATCCTCCGTGATGCCCCCGGCCACCCTCGCAGGATACCGATTCAAAGACAACACACGGACGCGGAGTGCCGCGCGCCTAGCGCGCCACAAGCGGCCGCCTGGTGCGCACCGATTGGACCACCTCGCGGATCGCAGTGGTGATCGCGACCGCGAAGCGGCGGTCGTTCACGATCGAGCCATGGGTCGCGCCGGGCACCAGGCGCTGCTCGTGGTCGCTCGAGAGCGCCGCCGTCGAGGCCTGGAGCCGGACCCAGCCGTTCGATCCACCGGCGTGCGAGCCGGCGGTGAGCACGATGAGCGGGCGGTCTCCGAATCCCCGGGTCGCGGCCGCCTGGGGCGAAGTGTCGCGGCGCCACGAGGGCAGCTCGGCCGCGACCCCCTCCCAGTGGGACGGCGAGGCGAGGAAGGCGCGCTGCGCGGCGCCCTCGGCCGGGGGCAGGACCTCGGCGTCGGTGTGAATGAGCGGCAGCAGCAGCCGGATCAAGCCGAGGCGCGCCGCGAGGGGCGCAAGCTGGACGGCGAGCCCGATGCCGCGCACGGCGCGCCGAAAAGCCGGCGCGCGCTCGAACAACGCCGGGTGCGAGGGCTCGGCAAGCACCAAGCCCACGACTTCATCCGGGTAGGCGTCGGTGAAGATGCGCGCCAGCAGCCCGCCGTAGGAATGTCCCACGAACACGTACGGGCCGCGGAGCCCCGCGTTCGCGAGCGCCCGATGGATCTCGGCGACGATGCGACGGCCATCGCGCGGCAGCGGACCGGGATCACTCCAGCCCAGTCCCGCGCGGTCGTAGGCCACGACGCGGGCGAAGCTCGCGACCTCGGGCTCGATCCAGCCCCAGTTGTTGGAGGTGGCGCCGCCGATCCCGCATTCGAGGATCACGGTCGGCCCGGGTTTCTCCGAGCCCTCGATGCGCAGGTGAAGCCGGTGCCCGCCGGCATCGACAAGCCGCCCGGGCGGCGGGAACGCGACGCGGTCATGACGCTCGGCGAGCCATTCCCAGAGCGCGCCCCACGCGGCGAGCGCGATGAATGCGGCGAGGATCAGGGCCAGGACCCGCAGGGTGGCGCCTCAGCTCCCGCGCGACTCGCCGAACTTGATGCTGAGCCCCATCGCCTTGACCTCGGTCCTCCGCGCTGCAATGCACCTCGTCATTGGTCCTCGAAGCTCCGGGAATGAGGAATCGATTCCGGTTCGAAACCAGCTGCCCGCTGCCTCGATACCCGGCCGCCGTCCGGTTGCCCAGACTCTACTCCACCCGTCAGGGCATCGCTTGTCGGCCCAGCGTGCCGGGGTGAAAGCGTTCGACTGGGAGGGCGTGGCGGGCCCGAGCGGGGGGGAAAGGCGTTGGCCGGTGGTCGGGGCGGGCCTATGCTTGTGGGGGTGCGAATGTAAATTCCCATGCGTTTCCAGGTGCCGGGCACGCGGCCCCGTCTTCCAATGCACCGGCTTCCTCAATCAGCAGGAGTCCCACATGCGTATCAGCGCGCTCGCCGTCGCCTGCGCCCTGGCCCTTGCTCTCGTGACCCTGCTCGTTCCACTGCCCGGCAGTTCGGCCGCCACTCTCTACCTCGAGTCCATGAACGACGCGTTTGAGCCCAATCCCTGCCTTCCACTCACGCTTCAGCCGGTCATCTTCGAGGGCCCCTGCTGCGATGGCGCCCTCTGCCCGCCCGACCCGCTCGTCTCCGGCTGCGGCGGGTCGGGTGTTGTGACGCAGTTCTCCCTGACCGGCATTCTGCAGGACGCTGCGCTGTCCGTCGTTCGACAGGCGACCGTTCAGCAGGACGGCGCGTGGGCAGGCTCCGCCAGCGCGCGGCTGCGCCCCGACCTCCATCTCGCCGAGGTGTCGACGAGCGATCCAAACGGCACGAGCTTCTACCTGCGCTACGGATCCGGAACCTGGGACCTGAATCTTGTCAGTCTGGTCGCCACGAACCTGCGCGTTCCTGTCCTTGGCACGATCTCCCCGACCCAGCCGCTCTACTGCATGGTCCAGATGATCGACCGCTCGGCTTCCTTCCGGTACGCCTCGCTCACGGTCGTGGCGACCGTGCCCGGAACGCTCGTCCTTCCGATCGCGTCGTTCTTCACGTTCGGCGGCTTCGACTTCACTCACGTGGACGACATCAACCTCGCATTCATGGATTGTCAGTTCGGCTGCGCCACGATCATCCCGGCCAGACAGTACGCCGTCGGCCCGATCGTGTTCGATGCCAGCGGGAGCACGGCCGCGAACAGCGTTTCCTGGGGCCGCGTGAAGACGATCTACCGGTAGCGGCCCCCAACGAGAATCCATCGCCCCACCGGTCGCGCCTGAGGTGGTGCCGGGAGCAGGGGTCGAACCTGCACGGGGTTTCCCCCAGCGGCGCGAGGGCGACGGCGAGCACGACGAGGACCGGAACCAGGCGCCCGGGCTTCATGGCCGAAAGGGTCGCGCCCGAATCGCTATCGCAGCCCGGATTTCAGCCGGCGGTACAGGCGCACCGCCCAGAAGCGTTCGATGCGGTCCAGACGCGTGCCCTGCAGCGCGATGCTCTCGTGCTGCGCCCTCAGCATCGCGCTCTGCCCCTCGAGCAGCACCTGCTGCTGCTGCAGGCGCGCTTCCATCTCCTCGATCCGCGCCTGCTGCGCGGCCAGCATTTCGTGGCTCACCCGCAACAGCTGTTCGAGCTCGCGCGCGTGGGACGAGCGGTCCTGAAGGCTGCGCCCCACGGATTGGATCGAGGCCTGGAGGTCGGCCGTCCGGTCACGCAGGTGTCGCAGCTCGGCGGTAAGCGAGGTGTGCCCGGTGACCAGCTCCGCGACCGCCCCCGCGACGTCCTCGGGACGGAGGCAGCCCTTGGCCGCCGCGAGCTGGAAATAGTGCCAGCATTCCGCCGGCGTGAAATCCGGCGCCATGATGTAGGCGGGCAGTGTGGCGGGCCGGGCCCAGGGCCCGAAGTTGATCTCGGCGAGCAGCCGGCTGTCCGGCGTCCGCGAACAGGGCGCCGCGGGGATCTCGCGGGGCTGGTGGCCCAGCCCGTCGAGCTTGGCGTACATCGCCTGCAGCCGCGGGGCCCAGGAGCCGTCGAACGCGATCAGCGCCTCGCGCATCACGTCGGCGCGGCGGCGATGCTCGGGGCCGGCGTCGAGGAACGCCTTCACCTGCGCGAGGTAACCCTCCTCGTCGCGCGCGCGCTCGACCATGGAGGAAAGCACCGGAAGATCGAAGCACAGGATCGACTCCCCGCGGCCGTACTTCAGGATCGGGTACGCGGCGCCGTAGGCCACCGCTTCGCCCACCGAGCCCGGCGATGGAATCGGAAACGACTCCAGGGTCGCGTCCGCCGCCCGATAGTACGGCGCCGGATCGAGGATCGGTCCGTGCAGGTGCATGCGCGGGGAATCCGGCACGCGCTGGCCGCAGTTCGGATCGGCCGGGTCGATCCCCACCATCACGATATGAACGCGCGGGTCGAGCTCGAGGATGCGCCGGGCGGTACGGAAGAAGTCGTACTCCCGGTTCGGCACCCAGTAGTTGGGGAAGGCCATGGCGAGCAGCACCACGTCGTGCTCCGAGAAGCCCAGCGCGCGTTTGGCCGCCCGCTTGTCGACCGGCTCGAAGGGCGCGAGGCCGGGGAAGAACAGCAGCATGTCCGCGCTGCGCGCGAACCGGAACGGCCGCGTCACCAGCTCGAGGTGGTAGGGAATGTGGTTGACGATCATGTCGGCAACCGTCGAGCCGAGGCAGAACGAGAAATGCGCGTGGTTCGACATGGCGACCGGCGGCAGGCCGTCCGCCGCGAACGCCGCCACCGGAATCGGGTCCTGCGGGTAGGTGACGAGGAACACCCGGTCGCAGGTGCGGGCGATGGCGCGCAGCTGCCGGGCCCGCTCGACCCGGGAATCCGCGGTCGAGAGCCGGATGATCTGGCCCCCCGCCCGCGCGACGATCTCCTCGAGCAGCGGCGGAATCTCGAGCTGCTGGTCGGTGAGCACCAGCACGTGGACCGCGCTCGGGTCGGTCGCCACGCACTTGCCGATCAGCCGGGTGTGGCCGCCGATCGAGTGCACACGGTTGGCGACCAGGAGCACCTTGGGCCGCGGATCGCGCCGGATCCGCGACTCCAGCGCGGGGGCCGGGCCGGAACCGTCCTCGATCGAGCGTCCGACGCGGAACGCCACGTTCTCCACCGCGCCGTCGGCGAACCGGCCGGGATGATGATTGAGGGCGAACTCGGCGATGCGCTCGACCTGGTGGAGCGCGGCCTCTGGGCCCTCGGCCAGCTTGCGCTCGAGCCTCGACTGCAGCGCCTCGTAGATGAAGTTGTTTTTCTCGAGCGCGGGCGCTTCGGACCCCGGCTTCATGGGGCGGCGAGGCGCTTCGCGTCCTCGACGCGCTGCGCGAGCTGCTCGGCGGTGAGCGCGCGGCGTTGCGCCCACCGCGCCCGGATCGCGGCCGCGTTCGCCAGCGACAGGCGGATGATCTCGCCGATCCGCTCGATCTCGTCGGGGCCGACCGCGGTGCCGGTCGGCAGCGCCATCACGCGCTCGGCCAGCCGCTCGGTCTGGGGCAGCGCGGGGCCGGGCGCGTACGGCGGCAGGCGGTGGCAACCCGGCGAGTAGTAGCGCCGGGCGAGCACGTTTTCGGCGTGGAGGATCTCGAGCAGCTCATCCCGGGACAGGCCGGCGCGGGCCTCGTCCACCTCGACCACGACGTAATGGAAGTTGTGCCGCTCGCGGGCGGGATACGTCATCACGCGCAAGCCCGGCGGCGTGGCCAGGGCGGTGCGGTAAGCCTCGTGGTTGCGGCGGTTCGCCGCGATGAACTCCTCCAGGCTCTCGAGGCTGGTCAGTCCCATGGCGGCGGCGGGCTCGATCATCTTGCCGTTCGTTCCCAGCGACACCACGCGGTCGTGGCCGGTGAAGCCGAAGTTCCGCACCTGGCGCAGGCGCGCGGCCAGCACCTCGTCGTGGGTGGTGATGGCACCGCCCTCGAAGGTGTTGAACACCTTGGTGGCGTGGAAGCTGAAGATCTCGCAGCGCCCAAGCCCGCCGATCAGGGCGCCGCGGTGCGAGCAGCCGAACGCATGCGCGGCATCGAACAGCAGCGCGATGCGGTGCCGCGCGGCGAGCGCGCCCAGGGCCTCGACCGGGCAGGCACGCCCCCAGAGGTGCACCCCGAGCACGGCGGTGGTGCGTGGCGTGATGCGCCGCTCGGCGTCCACCGGATCGATCAGGTGCGACTCCGCATCGACGTCGCAGAACACCGGGGTCAGCCCCATCCAGCGCAGCGCGTGGGCGGTGGCCACGAAGGTGAAGGCCGGGAGGATGACCTCGCCCTCGAGCCCCAGCGCGGCGGCGGCGATCTGGAGTCCGATGGTGCCGCTGCTCACGCACACGCAATGCCCGACTCCGAGATGGGACGCGAGCCGCGCCTCGAGCTCCTGCACCAGCGGCCCGTCGTTTGTGAGCCAGCGGCGCTCGAGGATGCCGCTCATGCGCTCGAGCAGACGCCGGGGGTTGCCCACGTTCGGCCGGCCGACGTGCAGCATCCCGGTGAATGCGGGCACGCCGCCGAAGATCGCCAGATCGTCCACGGCGACCTTCGCGGCCACGGCACTCTTCAGCATGCGCGCCCCCGCTGACGCGCGCTAGCCGCGCGATCGTCGTGCATGGTAGTCCTCGAGGAAGCGCCGCTCCAGCTCCAGCACCGCCGTGTTCCGCGGGCGCAGCTTGCGGGCCGGACATCCGAAGTACATGAACCAGGGCTTGCAGCTCCGGGTGGCCAGGGAGTGGCTGATCAGGGCGGCGCCCTCGCCGAGCGTGACGCCGGGCAGGATGGTGGCGTTGACGCCGGCGCCAGAATGGCGCTTGAGGACGACCCGGCCGCGCTTGAAGGTGGGCTTGTACTGCTCGGGAATGGTGGGGTTGGTCATCGACAGGCCAGAGGGATCGTCGGACGCCGAGAAGATGGCCACCCGCACCGAGAGCGTGACGAAGTCCTCGAGGACGATGCCGCCGCCTCCATACAGGGCCGAATAGCAACCGATGTGAACGTGGCTGCCGATCGAGATCATCTCGCCGCCGGAGAGCACGCAGAAGTCGTCGATCCGGACGTTGTCGCCGATGCTGATGACCGAGGGGTTGTAGAGGCTCACCTTGCGGCTCAGCAGCACGTCCGCGCCCAGCGACTTGAAGCCGATCGCCTCGAGCTCGCTCCGGGACAGGAACGACGTGGACGAACCTGCTCCCGGCTCCATCACGCCGC
The DNA here is from genome assembly GCA_041498315.1 of Candidatus Eiseniibacteriota bacterium. Taxonomy (GTDB): domain Bacteria; phylum Eisenbacteria; class RBG-16-71-46; order RBG-16-71-46; family RBG-16-71-46; genus JBGQIE01. The sequence goes on along the minus strand of JBGQIE010000032.1, from coordinate 10,147 downwards.
GGTCAGGGTGGTCGGTCAGGATGGTACGCCTCGCGCTTGATTGGGGTGCGGATCGGCCGGGTGGCGGCATCCCGCGCCCGGCGGATTTCATCGAGGCAGCACGCGGGACTCCTGTGGACGCCCCGGTAGCGTATCCCCGCCGGCCATTGGTCGCAACCCCAGGAGTCGGCTGGTCGGCCCGCCGGTGATGGTCTAGTCTACACGCTCGAATGTGGCCCGGCGGCGACGTGCCGGGCCCGACGCGGATGCGGCGTCGTCCACGGCTCGCCCCGTACCTGCTCGAGAGACCGGACCCATGCGCCAGATGGTTCACCGCGCCCTGAAGCGCATGCATCACGCGCTGCCTGAGTGGCTGAAGGCGCCGGTCCGGCGCTGGTATCTCGGCACCCTCTACTATCGCGTCTATCCCGAGGTCATGACGCCGGGGCAGATCGCCGAGCGGGATGCGCGTCGCAACGCGGCGGCCCGACCGGAGTCGGGTCTCGCCTCGGAGCTGCTTGCCCACCCCGGGGCTCCCTCCCGCCGTCCCACGCTCGTCTGTCTGCCGGTCATCGCCTGGGACTTTCGTTACCAGCGCCCGCAGCAGCTGATGGTGCGGATCGCGGCCCGCGGCTGGAACGTGGTGTACGTGGATCCCGCGCTGGACGGCGTGCCGTGCTCCGGCGACGGCTCGCGCCCCCGCGACTGGATGCGCGCGCTCACCGATCACGTGATCGGGCTCAAGTGCCGGGCGGTTCATGCGGGCGGGATCCACCACTCGCCGCTCGGCGCCGCCGCGGGCCTGCGCCTGGCGGCCGAGCTTGCCACGGCCCTGCGCGCCCTCGGGGTCGCCGAAGCCACCCTGTTCGTGGAGTCCCCGTTCTGGGCGCCGGTGGCGATCGAGCTCGCGCGCCGCCGCGGCTACGGGCTGGTCTACGACTGCCTCGATGACCATGCCGGCTTCGGCAACCTCGGAGCCGAGGTGGTGCGTCAGGAGGGGGCGCTGGTGCGCGCCAGCGAGCTCGTGATCGCGAGCTCGCACGCCCTGGCCCGGCGACTCGAGCCGCTGGCGCGCCGCGTGGTGCTGATCCCCAACGGCTGCGACGACGCTCATTTCGCCGCCGCGGAGCCGCACCCCCGGCTGCGCGACCTGCCGCGGCCGCGGCTGGGCTACTTCGGCGCCATCGCCGACTGGTTCGATTGCGACCTGGTGGCCGCCGCCGCGCGCGCCTATCCGCACGGATCGGTGGTGCTGATCGGAGCGGCCGGCGCGGCCGAGCAGCAGGCCCTCCAGGGCCTGCCCAACCTGCATCTCCTCGGCGAGTGCGACTACGCCGTGCTGCCCTCCCACCTGGCCGCCTTCGACGTCGCCCTGATTCCGTTCCGGCGCACGCCGCTCACCCTCGCGACCCATCCGGTGAAGCTGTTCGAGTATCTGGCAGCGGGAAAGCCGGTGGCGAGCGTGCGCCTGCCCGAGATCGAGTGCTACGAGGACGTGGTCCACTTCGGCGACAGCCCGGCGGCGTTCGCGGCCGCGGTGGGCGAGGCGCTCGCGGCGCCGGCGGCCGAGGCCGGGCGCCGGCAGGAGGTGGCGCGCCGCAACCGCTGGGACGCGCGTGCCGAGGCCCTCGACGTGGCGCTGCGCGAGGCGGCGCCGGGCTTCTCGGTGGTCCTGGTGACCTGGAACAACTGGGACTACACGCGCCTGTGCCTCGACCGGCTGCTGGCCTGCCTGCCGCCCTCCGGTTCCGAGATCGTGATTGTGGACAATGCCTCTTCGGACGGGACCCGGCTCGGCCTCTACGGCTACGCCTGCCAGCATCCCAGCGTGCGCGTGCTGTTCAACGACGAGAACCGCGGCTTTGCGGCCGCCTGCAACCAGGGTCTGCGCGCGGCACGCCAGGACCGGCTGCTGCTGCTCAACAACGACACGCTGGTGACCCCCGGATGGCTGCGCCGCCTGGCGCGCTGGCTCGAGGATCCCGCCGTCGGGCTGGTGGGGCCGGTGACCAACACGGCCGGGAACCAGGCCCGGATCGATACGCATTACGAGGATCTGGCCGGGCTCGATCGGCTGGCGGACGAGCGCGGCTGGCGCGTGGCGGGCCGGGGCTTCGACATTCCCATGCTCGCGATGTTCTGCCTGGCCATGCGGCGCGACGTGTTCGAGGCGGTGGGCGGCCTCGACGAGCGTTTCGAAGTCGGCTTCTTCGAGGACGACGATTACGCGCGGCGCGTGCGCGCGGCGGGCAAGCGCCTGGTGTGCGCCGAGGACGTCTTCATTCACCATTTCGGCGGCACCAGCTTCGGCCGGCTCGACGGGGCGCAGCGACGCACCGTGTTCGAGCGCAATCGGCAGCGTTTCGAAGCCAAATGGGCCGAAGCGTGGGTGCCTCACACCTATTCGCGACCGCCGACCGCCGAGACCCCGCGGCCGTGAGCGCCGCGGTAGCGCCGGGGCGGGGCCCCCTGCTGTTCTTCGGCATCGTGCCGCTGGCCTCGATGCCGCAACGGCCGCACCATTTCGCGGCGGCCCTGGCCCGGCGTTTCGAGGTGGTGTACGTGGATCCGCACCGCTCGATCGGGCGCATCGCGCTCGAGCACGCCCGTCCCGCCGCGGGCGACGCCGGCGCCGAGCTGCCCGCGGGCATCCACCGGCTCGAGGCCCGGCCGGTGCTGCCCTGGAGCGGCTACTTGCCGCCCGTGAACGCCTTCAACTATGCGCGCGTGGCCGGACGCGTCCGCACCTTCTTCGCCGCGCAGGGGCTCGGCGCCCCGCGCGCGCTGGTCGCGACGTTTCCCAAGCATGTCGACGCGCTGCGGCATTTTCCGGGCGTGCCGGTGATCTACGACGTGATGGACGACTATTCGGGTTTCTTCGATCGCTGGCAGGCGCGGGTGATCGAGCGCCTGCACCAGCGCCTGCTGCGCGCCGCCACGCTGGTCACGGTGTCCTCGCGCGTGCTCGAGCAGCGCAGCCGCCGCCATGCCCGCGCGCTGCAGTGGATCGGCAACGGGGTCGAGGACGCCTTCGTGCAGGCCTGTGACCACGCCACCCCCGACCCCGAGATCGCTGCGCTGCCCGCGCCGCGGCTGGGCTATCTCGGCACCCTCGGAGACTGGGTCGACTTCGGGACGGTTCGCGCGCTGGCCGCCGCCTTTCCGCATGGCACCGTGGTGCTGGTGGGCCCGGTCCAGACCCGCCTCGCCACGCTCCCCCGCAACGTGCAGGTGGTCGGCATGCTCCCGCGCCAGCGCCTGCCCGGGGTGCTCGCCGCCTTCGATGTCGGGCTGGTGCCGTTCCGCCGCTCGCGCCTCACCGACGCGGTCAACCCGATCAAGATCTACGAGTACTTCGCGGCCGGTCTGCCGGTGATCGCCGCCGACCTCGAAGAGCTGCGCGGCTGGCGCGGCGCCCTGGCCTGCTGCGCCTCCGAGGCCGAGTGGATCGCGGCCACGCGCGGCGCGCTGGCGTCGGCGCCGGACCCGGGGCTGCGCGAGGCGCGCCGCGGGATTGCGGCCGGACGCCGCTGGGCGGATCTCGCCGCCGCGTTCGTCAACGCCGTCGAACAGCAGGTGGCGGCGTGAAGATCTCCGCGATCGTCGTGAGCTACGCGGTGCGCGAGCGACTGCGCCGCTGCCTCGCCTCGATGGCCGCGGACGCCGCCCGTGGGGAGCTCGACGTCATCGTCGTGGACAACGGCTCGGCCGATGGCAGCGCCGCAGCCGTGCGCGCCGAGTTTCCGTGGGCGCGGCTGATCGCCCATCCGGACAACCGGGGCTTCGCGGCGGCGGTCAATGCCGGGGCCAATCTCGCCGCCGGGGACGCGTTTCTCATCCTCAACCCCGATACCGAGGCGCCGCCGGGCCTGGCGGGCCTGGCGAACCGGGCCCTCGAGGCGTTTCCGCGCGCCGGGGCGGTCGGATTCAGGCAGGTGGACGAACACGGCATGTTGCAGTTATCGTTCGGGCTGCAGCCGGGATGGTTCACCGAACTCCTACGACACATGGTGCAGGATCGATTCGATCGCAGCGATCATCGGCTCGCGACCTGGATCGATCGGCACTTTGCGACGCCGCGACGTGTCGCCTGGGTCAGTGGAGCCACCCTCCTGACCCCACGCGCGGCGTTCGAGCGCGCGGGAGGATTCGACGCCGGATTCTTTCTGTTCTTCGAAGACATGGATTACTGCCTCCGGCTGCGCCAGGCCGGAGACGAGGTGTGGTACGAACCGGGCGTGACGTTCCTGCACCATCGTGGGCAGAGCGAAGCCGTCGAGCCGGTGCTCGCGGCCCGCACTTACCGCCAGAGCCAGCTCCGATTCTGGAGCCGGCATCGGGGCCCGATGGCGGGCGCAGCCGTCGCACTCTACCAACGCGTGCGAGGAGTATCGGCGTGAAGGTCCTGGAGGTGATGGCGTCCGGCGAGCGCGGCGGGGGTGCCCACCATCTCCAGACGCTGCTGCCCGCGTTGCGCGACCTCGGCGTGGAGTGCGAGGCGTGCGTCTCGGAAAACGGGCCGCTGGCGGACCGCCTCGTCGAGCTGGGCTTCGTGGTGCATCGCGTGCGGCTGATGGGCTCGCGATTCGACCCGAGCAGCCCGCTGCGCCTCGAGCGCCTGCTGCGCCGGGTGCGGCCCGACCTGGTGCACTGGCACGGCACGCGGGCCGCGTTTTTCGGGGCGTTCGCGCTGCGGCTGGCCCGGGGCCAGCAGCGCGCCTCGGAGATCCCGCGCGCGGTGTACACCGTCCACGGCCTCTCCTACCAGAAGACCGTGTCGGCGGGGGGCACCAGCGCGGGGCGCGCGCTGTTCCGGCGGGTCGAGCAGATGGCCTGCGCCGGGGCGAAGCGCGTGATCTCGGTCTCGGCCTGCGATCTCGAGGATCTCATGCGCCGGCGCTACGTGACCCCCGGCCAGGGGCGGCATGTCCCCAACGCGCTCAACCTGAGCCAGATGCCGCGCAACGGCCGCGCCGCGGCACGCGCCCGGATCGGGATTCCGGAATCCGACTTCGTGGTCGGGACCGTGTCGCGGCTGGTGCCGCAGAAGACCGTGTGCGACCTGGTCGAGGCCCTGGCGCGGGTGCCGCGCGCCACCCTGGCGGTGGTCGGGGATGGTCCGGAGCGCGGCGCGGTGGAGCAGCGCATCCGCAAGCTCGCGTTGTGCGATCGCGTGCGACTGCTCGGCGCGCGTGACGACGTGCCCGAGCTGCTGGCGGCCTTCGACATCTTCGCGCTGGCCTCGCGCTGGGAAGGCGAGCCGATCGCGCTGCTCGAGGCCATGGCGGTCGGCGTGCCGTGCGTGGCGACCGCGGTGGGCGGAACCTCGGAGGTGCTGGCGGGCGGCGAGGCGGGGGTGCTGGTTCCGGTCGGAGACTCGGCGGCGCTGGCCGCGGCCATCGAGCTGCTGCGGCTGGATCCCGAGCACCGCGCCCGCCTCGAGTGTGCCGGGCGCGCCCGCGTGGAGAGCCGCACGCCCGAGCGCCTGGCGCAGGCGGTGCTCGAAGTGTACGAGGACGCGGCGAGCTAGCGCACGTTGGCGGCGGACGCCGCCGCCACTTCCGCGGTGTGTTCGGCGAGGCGGGTGCGAAAGTGCGCCACCGCCCTGGCCGGCCGGTCGAACATCTCGACCCGGGGCGGGTCGATCAGCAGCACGCGCTGGCACAGGTTCTCGATCAGCTGCAGGTCGTGCGACACGATCAAGGTGGTGTCGCGGCGCGAGTTGACGCGCTCGCAGATCGCCTCCATGCATTTGATCTGGAACGCCCCGTCCCCCACCGTCAGGATCTCGTCGATCAGCAGGATGCTGGGCTGCGCGTGGATGGCGACGCTGAACCCCAGCCGCATGAACATGCCGGACGAGTAGGTGCGAATCGGCGCGTCCATGAACTCCGCGAGCTCGGCGAACTCGACGATGCGGTCGTAGCGTTCACGCACCTCGCGCCGGCTCAGGCCGAGAATGATGCCGTTGATCATCACGTTTTCGCGCCCGGTGAACTCGGGGTGGAACCCCGCCCCGAGCTCGATCAGCGCCGCGACCCGGCCATGGGTGGTCACGCGCCCGGCGTCGGCGTGGTAGATCCCGGCGATCACTTTGAGCAGGGCGGACTTGCCGACGCCGTTGCGCCCGATGATGCCGACGGTTTCCCCGCGCGCGATGTCGAAGGACACGTCGCGCAGCACGTCGAAGCGGTTGGGATCGGTGAGCGGATCGGCCGGCCGGCCGCCGCGCTTGATCCAGTGGACCAGCGTGGTCTTGATCGAGCCCGCCGCCGGGTGGGTGCGGTAGCGGCGGAACCGCTTGGTCAGCCCCTCGACGCGGATGGCGATGTCGTCGCGCACCGGTCAGATCTCCTCGGCCAGGCGCCCGCGCAGGCGCTCGAACACCAGCACCCCGAGCACCATCGCAGCCACGGCCCACGCCGCCCCGACCGCGAGCTCGGCAGGTTGGGGGAAGTGGCGCTCGTAGAGCATGCGCTGGAACGGGTGGATGAGCACGGTCGCCGGGTTGGCCGCCACCAGCGGACGCCAGACCGCAGGGATGGAGTCGAGCGGATAGACGATCGGGGTGAGGAAGAACCAGATCATGACCAGGTTCCCGACCAGGAACTGGACATCGCGCCACGGCACCGCCAGGGTGGCGGCGAGCAGGCTCAGTCCGTACAGGAACACCAGGGCCGCCGGCATCGCCAGCGGCAGGGCGAGGATCGCGGCGGCCGGCGTGAGCCCGACCAGGGCCGCCCCCCCCACCGCCACCGGCAGCGCGAACAGGAAGTGGGCGAAGTTCGAGAGCACCACCACCGCGGGAAGCACCTGCGGCGGGATGTACACGCGGGTGATCAGGCTGCCGCCGTTGGCGATCGAGAGCGCGCCGTTGTTGAGCGAACCCGACAACCACAGCCACGGCAGCAGGCCCACGAACAGGAACAGCGCGTAGTGCGGCAGGCTCACCGCGCGCATGATCTGGCTGAAGACCAGGTTGTACACCGCCAGCAGCATGAGCGGGTTGAGCATGGTCCACAGGTAGCCGAGCACCGAGCCGCGATAGCGCATCGCCACATCGCGGCGCACCAGGCTGCCGATCAGGGTGCGGTAGCGCCACAGCTCGCGAAAATGCTCGATCAGCCGCATCGGGTCCCGGTTGCGCCCGTGCGTGGGGAGTCCGGCAGGCTCAACGCACCTCGCAATAGAGCGCCCGCAGCTCGTCCAGCGAACGCGACCTCAACGCCTCGTAGATCTCGCCGGGGCGGGCCGCCAGCAGGGCCTCGATGATCGGGTGCCGGTCCGGATGCGCGGCCACCGAGGTCGCGAACTCCCCGACGTGGCTGAAGGCATCCGCGCCATGCACCCGGGTGACGCCCCAGACGCCGGAGTAGGTTCGCAGCAGCTCGTTCAGGAAGGTGCGCAGGAAGGTGGCGTCGTCGGTCCGCGTCCTCATCCGGTTGAGCTCGGCGAGCCGGTCCAAAACCGCGGTGGAGATCTCAGCGGGCAGCGCGCTCTCGGTGTCGCGGGCCTGGTCCACGTTGAGCCGCGTGATCAGGTAGCGCTTGGCGGCCCGGGTCAGGTCGGCGACCGAGGTCTCGGGCGTCGCCGCCCGGCCGTCCAGCGTGTAGTGGCTCACCACGGCCTCGGAGACATCGAGCCGGGCCCGGAGCCCGTTGAGGCGATTCTGCCCATCGAGGAAGCCCTTGAGGCGCTGGACCAGCTCCATGTACTGCCGGCAGTTGTTCCACACCACGCCGGGCTCCTCTCCGTCGGGCGGGGCGTGGCGCTCGAGGTGATCGACCACCGCGCGCAGCTCGGAGGGCGGCAGCGTGTGCAGCGAGAAGTTCACCGGGGAGTCCACCTGGTTGTACATCAGCATCACGCCCCGGTCGCTGCAGAACTTCACGGTCTCGGGAATCTCCCGCCAGTTCTGACGCATCGGGCAGAAGCGGAAGATGACCCGCAGACCGCGCTTCCGCATCAGCTCGATGTAGTAGTCGCAATGCTCCATCACCTCGGCGTGACGCGCCCCGCGGCGGATGGACTCGTAGGTCTCGGGGAAGATCGAATCGATCGAGACGTGGATCCAGCAGTTGATGCGCTCGAGAATCGCCTTGAGCCGGTCGTTGAGAATGGTGCCATTGGTGAGGATGCACACCTGGGTGCGCGGGTTGATCCTGGCGATGCGCTCCCACAGCTTGATGTAGACCGGAATCAGGAACGGCTCGCCGCCCATGAAGTCGGTCTCGACCACGTAGGGGAGATAGGGCTCGAGCTGGTCCACGAACGCATCGTCGTAGGGGTTGGGCAGCGCCGGCAGCCCCTCGCGGATGGTACGGATCGCGGACGAGGCCAGCCCGTGGCACATCACGCACTGCAGGTTGCACGAGTTGTGGATGTTGAACTCGAGCCGCATCGGGAACGGATCGGCGAGCGGGCCGCCCTTCGGCTCCATGCCCAGCCGGGCCCGCTTCTCGGCCGTGACCTTGGCATAAACGCTGTAGAACACCGCGTGCGAGCCGCCGAAGTCCCGGGCTTCGATCTGCTGGAGACACTTCTGACAGCCCAGGTGCAGGTCGTTGCGGGCCAGCGCCTCGCGCAGCTCGCGGATCGGCTGGCCGTTCCAGATCTCGTGGATCGAGTTCTGCGGGTAGGTCCCCAGCACCTGCTGGCGATTGAAGCAGCACGCGGTCACGATCCCGAGCTGCGAGAAGTGGAGGTTGATGAGCGGCGCCGGGCACGCCGAAGTCCCCGGCGCCATCCCCCGAAATCGGTTGAGCTCGGCGACGAGCTCCGGATCCAGCATCGCTCCCACCCTCTCCCGCAAGTTGCCGGCGCACCACGCAACCGGCTTCACGGATTTCCGCCCGCCGATACTCCCCTGACGCGCAGGCCCGCGTCAACTCTGCCGCGGCCGGCTCCGGCGGCGCTCCCCGGAGCCCCCGCTACGGCAGCGTGCCGTGAATGACTTCGGCCACGCGCAGGGCGTTGGCCGCGATCGTCAGGCTCGGGTTGATGCCCCCGCTCGAAGGAAAGAACGAGGCGTCCACGACGTACAGGTTGTCCACCCCGTGCGCCCGATTGGTCGGGTCCAGCACGCTGGTGTGCGGATCCTCCCCGAACCGACAGGTCCCGCACACGTGACCGTAATTGATATTGTTCGTGCCGCCGGTCACCACCTGGACCCGGTGCCGGGGCGCCAGCCTGCGGGCGAGGCGCTTGCGGAAGTGGCGATTGCGCTCGAGCAGCTCGCGCGGATAGGCATATTCGTAGCGCATGCCGTTGCTCGAGGCCGGATCCGGAATCACCCGGTTCTCCCGGTAGGGCAGATCCTCCACCACGGTCGCGAACACCGCCGCGCGGCGGAACAGGTGGCACGCCAGCCGCGCCACGGGGGGCAGCAGGCGATCCACCGGGCGTCGCCACCACTGCGGATCCTTCTCGGCGACGTAGCGCAGGTACTGGAGGATGATGCCCGGCACCATCGGCAATCCGACCGATTGCACCGTGCCCAGCTTGCGGCCCTGGTCGAAGTAGAAATCATTGAACGTCAGCGACTTTCTCGGGCCGGCGGTGGAGTGGAGGTCGGGAAGATCGATGGTGACGAAATCGCTGGTATGGAGCATCAAGTTGCGGCCCACCAGCCCGGACCGGTTCGCCAGCCCCTCTGGCCACTCCGGCGATCGGGAGTTGAGCAGCAGCACCGGCGTCATGAAGGCTCCCGCCCCCAGCACGACGTTGCGGGCGCGCAGGCGCAGCTCGGTGCCATTCCACGTCGCGCGCACGGCCTCGACGCGCGAGCGGCCGGCGATGAGCTCCTGCACCTCGCAGCGCGGCAGGATGCCGGCGCCGTGCCGGGTGAGCGCCGGGACCAGCGACCGCCCGCCCGCGTCGCCCTTGCAGTCCTTGCCGCAGATGTCGAAACACTCGTGGCACTCCGGGACGTGATGGAATCCCACGTGGGACCGATAGGGGTGCAGACCGAGGTCCACCATGGAGTCGCGGAGCACGCGATCGCGCTCGCTGAGCGGGGGCGGCTCGCGCAGCGGCGCTTCGGGATCGGGGTTGAGCGGATCCGGCGTGCCGCACACGCGGTGGAGCGCCTCGGCGCGCCGGTAGTACGGCACCAACTGCTCGTACGAGATCGGCCAGTGTTCCGGCAGGCTCGAATTCCTGACGCCGG
>JBGQIE010000031.1:0-22417 GCA_041498315.1 Candidatus Eiseniibacteriota bacterium | reverse complement strand
TCGGCGAGGCGCCGGGCCGCCGCGGCGATCGCCGCCGCCGGCACGCCGGTCGCGCGCTCGACCGCCTCGAGCGGCCAGGCGGCGAGCGAGGCCTGGAGCTTCGCCAGCGACGGCGCGATTCCGGCCGGCAGCCCGGCGGGAATCCCGAGCTCGAGCGCGGCGCGGGTGAGGCCGTGGAGGAGCGCGAGCTCGCTGCCGGGGGCGAGCGCGAGCCAGTCGCCGCGGAACTTGGCGCGCGCGAGCTTGACCCGGCGCGGGTGGGCGACCGTGAGATGGAGCCCGGCCTGGTGCTGGCCGCGGACGAGCACCGCCTGGACGAACGGCGATTCGCCCTGGAGGTCGTCGCCGAGCACGAGCACCTCCTTCGCGCGGCCCAGCTCCTCGAACGAAAGCAGCGGCCGGCCGCCGCCGGTCGCGCGCAGCAGCGCCTCACCGGGGACGGCCGCGGTCCAGCGCGTCCGGGCGTCCACGTTGTTCGTGCCCAGCACCCCGCGCGCGAGCTTCTGGAACAGGTACTGCTCCTCGACGTTGAGCTTCTCGCCGCCCAGGAAGGCGATCGCCCCCGGGCCGTGGGCGGCCGCGATCTCGCGCAGGCGGGCGGCGGTGAAGGTCACCGCCTCCTCGAAGCCGGCGGGCGCGAGCTGCCCCCCGAGCCTGAGGAGCGGGCTCGCGAGGCGCTCGGCGTGGCCCACGAACTCGTAGCCGAAGCGGCCGCGCACGCACAGGTATTCCTGGTTCACGCCGCGATGCTCGGTGCCGCGGGCGCGCAGGATCTCCATGCCGCGCACCCCGACGCGCACCGAGCAGCCGTTCGAGCACCAGGGGCAGATGGTGAGGTGCTGGCGCAGGTCCCAGGGGCGCGCCCGGAAGCGGTAGGGCAGCGCGGTGAGCGCGCCGACCGGGCACACCTCGATGCAGTTGCCGCACTGCTCGCACTCGAGCGGCTGGCGGTTGAACGAGGAGATCTCGCTGAACACGCCGCGCTGGTGGGCGGTGAGCGCGTCGTCGCCCATGATCTCGTCGCAGTAGCGCACGCACCGCATGCACACGATGCAGCGGTTCGCCTCCTTCTTGACGATCGGGCCCAGGTCCTCGGAGACGAACGTCCGCTTGGCCTCGTCCATGCGCGAGAAATCGGCGCCGAAGGCGAACGCCAGGTCCTGGAGCTGGCACTCGCCCCCCTCGTCGCACACCGGGCAGTCGAGCGGGTGGTTGACGAGCAGGAACTCCATGATGCCGTGGCGCGCCTTGACCGCCGCCGGGGACTCGGTGGCGACGACCATCCCGTCGGCGACCGTGGTGGTGCAGGCGGTCTGGGGCTTGGGGCCCCAGGCGATCACCGGCCGGCCGTCAGGGCCGGTCATGGGCTGGCGATTGGCGTCGAGCTTGGGCATCCCGATCTCGACCACGCAGATGCGGCAGGCGCCCAGCGGCGGCAGCTTGGCGTGCGAGCAGAAGATGGGGATGTGGATCTCGGCGGCGCGCGCGGCGTCGGTGACCAGCGTGCCCGCTGGCACCTCGACGACGCGGTCGTTGATCGTGACGCGGCAACGGGCGCTCACGCCATCACCTCCGCGAGCGACTCGCGGCGCCGGTTCGCCAGGCAGCGCTTGTGGGTGACGTGGTATTCGAATTCGGGGCGGAAGTGCTTGATGAAGCCCATGACCGGCATCGCCGCGGCGTCGCCGAGCGCGCAGAAGGACTTGCCGAGGATGTTGTCCGCGACGTCGTTGAGCAGGTCGATATCGCGCTCGCGGCCCTCGCCGCGCTCGAGGCGCGCCAGCACCTCCTCCATCCAGTAGGTGCCCTCGCGGCACGGCGTGCACTTGCCGCACGATTCGTGGCGGTAGAAGCGCGTGATGTTCCACAGCGCGTCGACCAGGCAGGTGCGATCGTCGATGACGATGACGCCGCCCGAGCCCAGGAAGGTGCCGGCGGCGTTCATGGACTCGTAATCGAGGCCGGTGTCGAGCAGCGAGGCCGGCAACGGCGGCACCGAGGAGCCGCCCGGAATGACCGCCTTGATCTTGAGGCCGTCGCGCATGCCGCCGCACAGGTCGTCGAGCAGCCGCCGCAGCGGCATCCCCATCGGGATCTCGTAATTGCCGGGCCGGCGCACCGGCCCCGAGACCGAGAGGATCTTGGTGCCCGCGCTCTTCTCGGTGCCCCACTGCCGGAACCAGGCCGCGCCGTGCTCGAGGATGTGCGGAACGTTCATGAGCGTCTCGACGTTGTTGACCACGGTCGGCGAGGCGTAGAGGCCCTCGACCGCCGGGAACGGCGGCTTGAGCCGCGGCTGGCCGCGGAATCCCTCGAGCGAGGAGAGCAGCGCCGTCTCCTCCCCGCAGATGTAGGCCCCGGCGCCCAGGTGGGTGTGGAACGCCAGGCGGAAGCCGCTGCCCAGGATGTTCTCGCCCAGGAGTCCGGCCGCGCGCGCCTCGGCGATCGCGCGCGTCACGCTGCGCTCGATCTGCGCGAACTCGCCGCGCAGGTAGAGGTAGGCGGTGTTGGCCTGGATCGCGTAGGCGGACAGGATCATCCCCTCGATCAGGAGGTGGGGATTCTTCTCCATGAGCTCGCGGTCCTTGAAGGTGCCGGGTTCGCTCTCGTCCGCGTTGCACACCAGGTACTTCGCTTTGGGGGTTTGCTTGGGCACGAAGCCCCACTTCATGCCGGTCGGGAAGCCCGCGCCGCCGCGCCCGCGCAGCCCCGAGGCTTTCACGATCTCGATGCACTCGTCGGGGCTCTTCTTGCCCAGCACCGCGGCCAGCGTCTCGTAGCCGCCGCCGCGGCGATAGGTGTCGATCGCCGTGAGGTTGGGCGTGTCGATGTCCTTGAAGAGCAGGGGGCCGCGCGGCTCGCTCATTGGAGCGTCTCCAGCAGGCGGTCCACCTTCGCCTCGTCGAGGTTCTCGTGATAGGTCTCGTTGACCTGGAGGCACGGCCCGCCGCCGCAGGCCGCCAGGCACTCGACGCGGCGCAGCGTGAAGCGGCCGTCGGGCGTGGTCTCCCCGTGGCCGATGCCGAGCTGGTGCTCGAGGTGGCCGAACAGCCGGTCGGCGCCCAGGAGCGAGCACGACAGGGTCATGCACACCTGCAGGTGGTGACGCCCGATCGGCGTGAGGTTGAACATCGTGTAGAAGGTCGCGACCCCGAACACCTCGGTCTCCGGCAGCCCGACCGTGTCCGCGACCAGGCGCAGCACGGCGGGCGAGAGCCAGCCCCACTCCCGCTGCGCGATCCACATGACGGGCAGGATCGCCGAGCGCGTGTTGGGATAGTGGGTGAGCACCTCGTCGATCTGGGCGCGCGCGCCGGCCGGCCACTGGGCCGGGGCGTCCACGGACAGCAGCGTGCCGCTCACCGGTCGATCTCCCCGAGCACGATGTCGAGGCTGCCGATCGCGGCGATGACGTCGGCGACCAGGCGTCCGCGGACCATGATCGGCAGGGTCTGGAGGTTCACGAACGACGGCGCGCGCACCTTCATGCGCCACGGCCGCGGCGTGCCGTCGGAGATGAAGTAGAAGCCCAGCTCTCCCTTGGGGGCTTCGACCGCCTGGTAGGCCTCGCCCACCGGCGGGAAGAACCCGTGGGCCACGATCTTGAAGTGGTGGATGAGCGCCTCCATGGAGGTCTTGACGTCCTCCTTGGGCGGCAGCACGTACTTGTAGTCGCGCAGGCGGTAGTCCCCGGGGCCGATCTCGCGGATGCGCCGGATCGCCTGGTCGGCGATGCGCGTGGACTGGCGCATCTCCCGCACCCGCACCATGTACCGGTCGTAGGCGTCGCCCACCGTGCCGACCGGGACCTCGAAATCGTAGTGGTCGTAGCCCGAGTAGGGCTGCGCCTTGCGCAGGTCCCAGCTCACGCCCGAGCCGCGCAGCGTCGGTCCGGTCGCCCCCAGGGCGATGGCGTCCTTCGCCGACAGGGGCGCCACCTCCTTGGTGCGCCCCATCCAGATCGGGTTCTTCGAGAGCAGCTGCTCGTATTCGTCGATGTGGGCGGGCATCGCGTCCACGAAGGCCTGGCAGCGGTCGAGCCAGCCCTCGGGAATGTCCATGCTCAGGCCGCCGACGCGGAAGTAGGAGGCGGTCATGCGGGCGCCGCACACCATGTCCTGGAGCGTCAGGAACCCCTCGCGCTCCCGCCAGCAGTAGAAGAACACCGTCATCGCGCCGATGTCGAGCGCGTGGGTGCCGAGCCAGACACAGTGGGAGTTGATGCGGGTGAGCTCGGTGAGCAGCACGCGCACCGCCTGGGCGCGCGGCGGCGCCTCGATCCCGAGCAGCTTCTCGGCCGCGAGGCAGAACGCCAGGTTGTTCGAGAGCGGCGCGAGGTAGTCCATCCGGTCGGTCTGGGGAATGGACTGCGTGTAGGTCTTGTACTCGGCCTGCTTCTCCATGCCGGTGTGGAGGTAGCCGATGATGGGCTTTGCGGCGACGATGGTCTCGCCGTCGAGCTCGAGCGCCACCCGCAGCACCCCGTGGGTCGACGGGTGCTGGGGCCCCATGTTGAGGGTCATCGTTTCACTGCGCACGGGTCTTGACCTTCTTGGGCGCGAGCCTCTTGAGCTCGGGTGAGGGCTTGGTGCGGCGCGGCGTGTTGTGCGTGAACGCGACCTCTTCGTAGCCGAGCGGCGAGTCCTTGCGCAGCGGCCAGCCCACCCAGTCCTCGGGCAGCAGGATGCGCGTCAGGTCGGGGTGGCCGGTGAACTCGATGCCGTAGAAATCGAAGGCCTCGCGCTCGTGCCAGTTCGCGGTCGGCCACACGCCGGTCACCGTGGGCACCCGCGGGTTCTCGCCCGGGAGCTGGACCTTGAGGTGGAGACGCGCGTTGCGCGACAGCGACAGCAGGCTGTAGATGACCTCGAAGCGCGGCTCGCGCGGCAGGTAGTCCACGCCCGCGACGAAGGAGAGCATCGCGAAGTCGAGCTCCGGATCGTCGCGCAGGAAGGCGCACACCTCGACGATCGAGGCGGCCGGGACGAACAAGATGAGCTCGCGGACCGCCGGCCCGATCTGGCGGCGCAGCGCCATCCCCGGGAAACGCGCGCGCAGCCGCTCCTCGATCCGCTCCTCGAGACCCGCGGGGGCGAGCACCGTCATGCGGCGCCCTGCTTCGGCTTGCGAACGAACGGCCCCAGCTCGACGCGCGAGGACAGGATCTTCTCCTGGAGCTTCATGATGCCGTGGATCAGGGCCTCGGGGCGCGGCGGACAGCCGGGGACGTACACGTCCACCGGCACGATCTTGTCCACGCCCTGGAGGATCGCGTAGTTGTTGAAGATGCCGCCGCACGAGGCGCACGCGCCCATCGAGATGACCCACTTGGGATCGGGCATCTGGTCGTAGAGCTGGCGCAGCACCGGCGCCATCTTGATGCTCACGCGGCCCGCCACGATCATGAGGTCGGCCTGGCGGGGCGAGGCGCGCATGACCTCGGCGCCGAAGCGCGAGATGTCGAAGCGCGGGCCGATGATCGCCATCATCTCGATCGCGCAGCACGCGAGCCCGAAGCCCAGCGGCCAGATCGCGTTGGCGCGCGACTGGCTCACGGCCCAGCTCAGCATCTTCTCGACGCTCGAGAACAGCACCCCGTGCTCGAGCTCCTCGCGGATCGAGTCCTCCTCGGTCCGCGGCATGATGAGCTCCGGGCTCGCGCTGTCGAGCCGCGCGAGGTCCTGCTCGGCGGGCGCCTCGCGGGCCGGGGTCGCGAGGGTGCGAAACGGGTTGTCGTGACTCGGGTCAGCCATGGCGCACCTCGGTCAGTCCCATTCCAGGGCCCGCTTCTTGAGCAGGTACGCGTAGCCCACGAACAGGATCAGGATGAACAGCACCATCTCGACCAGCCCGTACAGCCCGAGCCGGCGAAACGCGACCGCCCACGGGTAGAGGAACACGGACTCGATGTCGAACAGGATGAACAGCACGGCGACCAGGTAGAACTTGATGTTGAACCGGCGGCGCGCGTCGCCCACCGGCTCGACGCCGCACTCGTAGGCGGCGTCCTTGGTGGGGTTGCGCCGGCGCGGCACGATGAACGTGGACAGGCCGATGGTGCCGGCCGCGAAGGCGATCGCGACGATCAGGAACATGAGCACCGGAAGATACTCGCGCATCAGCGCCTCCCCGCCCGTTCCACCCGCTCAGACATGCTGGGCGTTCAGCTTGCGGACCGCGTCGGTCAGCGCCGGCACGATCTCGAACAGGTCGCCGACCACGCCGTAGTCCGCCACCTTGAAGATCGGAGCGTCGGGATCCTTGTTGATCGCGACGATGCAGCGCGACGAGCTCATCCCGGCGAGGTGCTGGATCGCGCCCGAGATGCCGACCGCGACGTAGAGCTTGGGCGAGACCGTCTTGCCGGTCTGCCCGACCTGGTCCGAGTGCGGGCGCCAGCCCGCGTCCACGACCGCGCGCGAGGCGCCGACCGTGGCGCCCAGGACTTGGGCGAGATCCTCGAGCAGCTTGAAGTTCTCGGGCCCCTTGAGGCCGCGGCCGCCCGAGACGATGACCTCGGACTCCGTGAGATCGAGCTTGCCGGCCGCGGAGGCGGCGACCGAGACCAGGCGCGAGCGCGCGAACTGCGGATCCTCGGCGACCGCGAGGGTTTCGACCGCGGCGCTCACGCCGGGGCGCGCGACCGCGGCGAACGCCTTGGGGCGGAGCGAGGCCAGCGCCACCGGTCCCTTGAAGGCGACCTTCTGGATCGCCTTGCCGGCATAGACCGGGCGGGTGGCGATCAGGCGGCCGCCCTCGACCGCGAGCGCGGTGCAGTCGCTCGCGAGCCCGGCATCGAGCCGCGCCGCCACGCGCGGCGCCAAGTCGCGGCCCATCGCCGAGTTGGCGAACAGGACGAGCTTGGGTCCCAGAGTCTGGGCGGCGGCGGCGACCGCGCGCGCGTAGCCGGCGGCGTGATAGCTGCCGAAGGCTTGGTGCCGGGCGAGGATCGCGCGGTCGGCGCCGGCCTCGCCCAGCGCCGCGAGCCCGGGATCCGCGGCCGCGGGGCACACGGCGACGACCGGGCCGCCGAGCGAGGCGCTCAGGCGCGCGGCCTCGCCCAGCGCCTCGCGCGAGACCGTGCGCAGCCGGCCGTCGCGCTGCTCGACGAACACCAGGATGCTCATAGCGCCCGGGCCTCCTCGCGCAGCAGCCGCAACAGCTCGGGGAGCGCCTCGACCCCCTGGCCGATGACCCGGCCCGCCTTGCGCGGCGCCGGCAGCTCGAGCCCCACGAGCTCGAGGCGCGGCTCGCCGAGGGCCGCGGGCTTCTCGTCGATCGGTTTCTTCTTCGCCGTCATGATGCCCTTGAGCGAGGCGTAGCGCGGCTCGTTCAAGCCCTTGTCGGCGGTGAGCACCGCGGGCAGCGTGAGCTCGACGACCTCGCGCCCGCCCTCGATCTCGCGCTCGATCGTCGCGCGCGTGCCGTCGAGCGCGAGCTTAGCGATCGCGGTCGCGCACGGCAGCTCGAGCAGCTCGGCGACCATCGGCCCGACCTGGGCCTGATCGTCGTCCACGGACTGCTTGCCGAACCACACCAGATCGGCATGGAGTCCGCCGATCTCGGCGGCGAGGGCGCGCGCGACCGCGATCGGGTCGGGGGCCAGGGCCTCGCTCCTCAGATGGATGCCGCGATCCGCGCCCAGGGCGAGCGCGCTGCGCAGCGTGGTCTGCACACCCGGACCGCCGAGGGAGATCGCCACCACCTCGCCCGAGCCCTGGCGCTCGCGGATGCGCAGCGCCTCCTCGATCGCGAACTCGTCGTACGGATTGAGCACCCAGGTGACGCCGGCGGGATCGAGCGTCTTGCCGTCCGCCGCCACCTTGACGCGGGTCTCGGTGTCCGCAACCTGCTTGATGCAAACCACCTGGAGCACGATGGCACTCCCGTCTCGGTCCGGCGGTCCGTGCGCGCCCGCCGGGTGGGCGTGGGCGCCGCCGGGTGACTTTGCGCCAACTTTCACAATCTTGCCCGCGCCGCAGGATGGGGTCTGCGCGTGAGCCATGGGAAGGCGTCGCCGATTCTCAGCGGCGCAGTTTGGCCGCTCGTTCGGGGAGTGTCAAGAGCGCCACGGCGGGATGCAGGAAAACACGATCGAAGTCTTGACGCTCGCAGCGCGCCTATGTCAGGCTCCCGTCGCTTCGTGCGCCGAATGCGAAGGACACGCAGATTCGGCGCGATTGCCGCGCACGGAAACCCGCCTCACATCGCGCGGGCCGTTCTCGACATCATCCGGGTCGGGGAACTTCGCGCAGTCATGGGGGGCTCATGACGGGGATCGTCGGGGTCGAGGAGCTCGGGCGGCGCATCCGCAAGCTGCGCATCGATCGGCGGATGACGCTCAAGCAGGTCGAGCAGTCCAGCGGGCTGTCGGCCACCCACCTCTCAGAGATCGAGCGCGGACGCACCTCCCCCACGATCGGCGCCCTGGTGCGCATCGCGCGCGCGCTCGAGAAGGATGCCTCCTACTTCATCGAGGCCGAGGAGCGCTCCGACGTGGCCCAGGTATCGCTCGAGCAGGCGCGCGTCGCCACGCGCCCGTCGGGAGTGCGCGTCGAGGTGCTGACGCCCGGGGTGCCCGGAAGCGGAATCTTCGCCTACCGGCTCACGATCGCCGGAACGGCGGGCAGCGGGCTCGCGCTCACGGCCCAGGAAGTTCCAGGCGAGGCCATCTACCTCGTGCGGCACGGCACCCTCGAAGCCGAATTCGGCGGCTCGCACGTCACGCTATCCGAAGGGGACGCCGTGCAGGCGTCGTTCCTCGTCAACCACCGCTTCAGCCCTGCCAACGGCGCCGCCGCGGAGCTCATCGCCATGACCACGCGGTCACTCGAGGAGCATTGAGATGCCGGCCAGCCTGACCCCCGCAAAACCCGCACCGCCCGCACCCCGGGGGCCCTCCGGTGCCTCACCGTTCGCGCCCTCCGACCCCACCCCGGCCGAGCTCGGCCGGCGCATCAAGCTGCTGCGCATCGCGCGCGGTCTCACGCTCAAAGATCTCGAGCAGCGCGGCGGCATATCGGCCACGCACGTCTCCGAGATCGAGCGCGGCAAGGCTTCGCCGACCGTGGGCGCGCTCGGCCGCATCGCCCGCGCCCTCGACCTGCGCCCCGCCACGCTGGTCGCGCCGCGCATGCTGCCCGAGGTCACGGTGCTGCGGGCGGCCGAGCGCTCCTCGCGCCGGGTCCAGTGGGGCCGGGCCGTGCTCGAGGCGGTGGCGGACCCGGTGCATGGCGCCGAGCTGAGCGCCCAGATCATGACGCTGCCCATGGGCCGCGAGCCGGCCCTGAACCACCAGCACGAGGGCGAGGAGTGGGTGTCGGTGCTCACGGGGGTCGCCGAGATCCGGGTCGGCGCCGAGTCCTTCGTGCTGCGCGAGGGCGACTCGCTCCACTTCCGCGCCTACCTCCCGCACTCGTACGCGAACCCGGCGTCGTCCCCGGCGGTGCTCGTGGTCGCGACCCGGCCGCGGCTGTGCTTCTAGCGGCTGATCAGGGCTCGAGCGGGTCCGATCGTTTCCGCGCGGCCAGATCCTCCGCCGCCTCCCCCGCCCGCGCGCGCGTGAGCCGGCCGCCGCTCGCCACCAGCTCCGCGAGCCGCCCGCGCCCGTTGTAGTTCGAGCTCATGGCGGCGCCGTAGGCCCCGGCATCGAGGAGCGCCACCAGGTCGCCGGCCTCGAGCGGCGGCAGCGCCACGTCCTCGGCGAACACATCCGCGCTCTCGCACACCGGGCCCACCACGGTCACCGGTTCGGGCGCGCCCGCCCGCTCGCGCACCGGCACGATCCGATGTCGCGCGCGGTAGAGGGCCGGGCGCAGCAGGTCGTTCATCCCCGCCCCGAGGACCACGAAGCGCTGCCGGCCCCGCGGCTTGACCCACAGCACCTCGGCGAGCAGCACGCCCACCGGCGCCACCAGCCAGCGTCCCGGCTCGATCACCCATTCGAGCCGGCGTCCGCGCGCGCGCTCGGCCAGCCGGCCGGCCCACGCTTCGAGCGGAAACTCGGCGGTCGTACCGCTGTAGTCGATCCCGAATCCGCCCCCCAGGTTGACGAGGCCGAGCGGAGCGCCACGCCGCGCCGCCTCGTCGGCCAGCGCGAGCGCCGCCTCGAGCGCCGCCTCGAGCGGCGCCGGGTCGAGGAGCTGGGACCCGACGTGCACGTGGACCCCATCGAGCTCGAGATGGGGCCAGCGCCCGCCCGCCTGCCAGACCGCGAGCGCGTCCGCGGGCGCCATGCCGAACTTGGCCTGGTCGTGCCCGGTCGCGACGTAGGCGTGCCCGGGGGTGGCCACGCCCGGATTGACGCGCAGGGCGACACGCAGGTGGCGTCCGGCACCCGCCGCGACGCGCTCGAGCAGCTCGAGCTCGGCGGCCGAATCGGCGTTGATCGAGTGCACGCCCGCGCGCGCCGCCCACTCGGCCTCCTCGGTGGTGCGACCGTTGCCGTTGAGCACCCGGAATGCCGCCGGGAAGCCGCTCGCGGCGGCCGTCTCGAGCTCGCCAATCGAGCCCGCCTCGGCCCCCAGTCCGGCGGCGCGCAGGCGCTCGAGCAGCGCGGGCAGGGCGTTGGCCTTGAGCGCGTAGGCCGCCAGCGGCCCGAGGGACTTGAACGCCGCGACCAAGCGGCGCGCCCGCGCCTCGAGCGCGTCGAGGTCGTAGCACCAGCAGGCGTGCGCGTGGGGCTCGAGGCGCCGCAGCGCCGCGAAGGCCCGGTCGAGCGGCACGCCGCCGAGCACCAGGGCTTCGGTCCCGCGAGCGGGGACGCTCACCGCGTGACCCGCTCGCCGGAGCCGGGGCCGGTTTCGCGCGGCGCCACGGCGGCGGAGCTCAGCCGGCGCTGCGCCGCGGCGAGATCCTCCGGCGTATTCAGGTTGAAGAAGTTGTCGAGCCCGCCCTCGAACCCAGCGAGTGCGGCGTCGTCGAGCAGCCTTGGGCTCAGCGCCAGCACCGCCGGGACCAGGGCGCGCTCGCCGCGCTCGAGCGCCGCGGCGAGTGGTCCCGCCGCCGCGGGCCGGTAGGCGGCGGCGAGCGGCTGCGGTCGTCCGCCGGGCGCGGGCACCAGCGCCGTCTCGGGTCCGATGTGCTCGCGCAGCGCCGCCAGCGCCCCCGGGCACATGAGCGGAAAGTCCACGCCGAGCACCAGCGCCAGCTCGTAGCGGCGCGCCCCGAGCCCGGCCGCGACCCCCGCGAGGGGTCCGCCCGCCCCCGGAATGTCGGCGACCCGCGACGCCGCCGGCACCGGCAGCACGAGCGCCCGCGGAGCCGCGACGACGACCTCGGCGCACACGGACTCGAGGATCGCGAGCGCGCGCGCGAGCAGCGTCACGCCGCCGACCTCGACGAGCGCCTTGGGCCCCCCCGGACCGAGCCGGCTTCCCTGGCCCCCCGCGACCACCACTCCGAGGGTCGTGCTCCGCAGATCGCGCCCGGGGCGCGGGGGGTGGATCACGATCAATAGCCCGCCCGCTTGTCCACCCTGTTGGCGAGCGGCTTGCCCTCGAGATACGCGTGCAGGTTGCGCGCGAACAGCTCGACCGAGCGCTCCCAGTAGCGCGGACCCAGGCCCGAGATGTGCGGGGTCACGATGACCTGGGGCAGGGTCCACAGCCGGCTCGAGGGGTCGAGCGGCTCGTGCTCGAACACGTCGAGCGCCGCGCCCGCGAGCCGCCCGGCTTCGAGCGCTTCGAGCAGCGCCGCCTCGTCCACGAGCGCTCCGCGCCCCAGGTTGACGAGCACCGCGCCCGGCTTCATGCGCTCGAGCTCGGCGCGGCCGATGAGCCCGCGCGTCTCGGGGGTGTGGGGTGCTGCGAGCACCAGCCAGTCCGCGCGCCCCAGCAGCTCGGGCAGGCGCTCGACGCCCCACTGCTCGTGCGCGGGAGCGGGCTCGCGCGCCGGGTGCCGCCGCACCGCGATGACCGTGAGGCCGAGCGCGCGTGCGCGCGTGGCGATCGCGCTGCCGACCGCGCCCAGGCCGACCAGCCCGAGGGTGGTGCCCGCGAGCTCGCCGAACCCGGGCGGTCCGCTCCACATCTCGCGCTGGGTCCAGCGCCGCTCGCGCTGCGCGTCGCGCGCGAGGTGGAGCTTGCGAACGAAGGCGAACAGGACGCCCAGCGTGTGCTCCGCCATCGCCGCGCCGTGCAGCCCGCGCCCGTTCGTGACCACGACCGGGGACTCGATCAGCTCCGGGAACAGCATGTGGCCCACGCCCGCCGCCGTGACCTGGATCCAGCGCAGGCGTTTCGCGAGCGCGAAGTTCGAGGATCGAACGGCCCAGCCGAGCACGACGTCCGCCTCGGGAAGCAGCCGGTCGGCCTCGGCCTGGTCCTGGGGCGTGAGGAAGCGGACCTTCGGGAACTCGCGCTCGAGGTCCTCGACCCGCGCGCGCGGCAGATTCCAGACCGCATCCCGGTCGCGGATGAACTCCAGCACCGTGAGGGATTCCACGCGGCCATCGTGCCACAGCGGGGCGGCGGGCGCGAGCCGGAGCCGCGGTCCACGCGGGACTTGCGCGACCTCCCCGGCCTGGTTAGATTCTCGGCTCCGCTTGCTCGCCCGACCCGGAGGAGGATCGCTTTCGCTCATGCGCGTGCGTGTCGCGTTGCCCGCCCTGTTGATCGCCGCATTCGCCACGATGACCCTGGGCCCCGCGGCGCACCTCGCGGGTGGAGCCGCCGTCTGCCGGGCGGGAGCCTGGTCGCTCGCGCGCGGGGAGTACCGGAGCGAAGTGCAGGCCGGCATGCATACGGCCCAGACCTACTACGACGCCGACGGCAACCGGCTGGATTTCGGACGGGCCCCCGGCAAGTTCGAGCAGGTCGGCCTGTCGTGGCGCAGCGAGATCGGCTGGCGCAAGCGGCTCAGCCTCCAGCTCGGCCTCACGGGCGTGAGCGTGAACGGCTTCGAAGGCCCGCCCGCGACGATCGCCGGGCAGGACACGGTGCCGACCCACACCGGACTGTCGCAGCTGGACCTCGGACTTCACTTCAACCTCATGAACGGCGACCGGGCGATGGCGCTCGAGGCCGGGTTGCACGCGCCCGCGGGCTACGACCGGATCCTGAATCCCGCGCTCGGCGACGGCCGCCAGGAGCTCTACGGGCGGCTCAACTACGGCAGCGTGCTCGGCCGGCGCGGCTTCCTCGAGGTCCTGGCCGGGGGCGCCTACCGCTTCCACAAGCTCGGCTCGCCGAGCGCGGCCGACAATCTGGACCCGCGGCTGACGACCAACGTGTACTACGACTTCGGCGCCGACCTGGGGCTGTGGTTCAGCCACTCGCTCATGGTCGGCGGGCGCTACCAGGGCCGCATCCTGGGCTCGACGACCGGTAAGGGCGGACCCACGAACGTCCACCAGGTCGGCCCCCTCCGTCTCACCGGCGACGCCCAGCTCGATGAAAGCGCTCATCTGGCCGGGCCGATGGTGCTCTATCGCGTCGATGAGCGGCTCGACGTGATCGCCGGCAGCTACTCGACTCCCGTGGGCAAGAACACGCTGCACTTCGACGAGTTCTACGTCTCGCTGGCGTTCAAGCAGAGCAAGCTGAAGCGGAACCAGGGCTTCCTGGGCAGTTCGGCACCCTAGCCCGGCCGGTACCCGTCGCCCGGCGGGGGAGATCCCATCCGCACCCTGATCGCACGGCTCCTCCCGATGATCGCCCGCTACCGGCGCGGGCTCGCCTGGGGCATCGCCTGCGTCGTCCTCACCGACCTCATCGCGCTCACCCAGCCCCAGGTGCTGCGCTTCGCCGTGGACGATCTCTACCGCGGTGTCACGTCGGAGAAGCTCGGCCGCTACGCCGTCATCCTGTTCGCGATCGCGGTGGTCTCGGGACTGTTCAAGTTCTGGATGCGGCTCACGGTCATCGGCATCTCGCGCCACCTCGAATACGACCTGCGCAACGAGCTGTTCGCCCACCTCCAGCACCTTCCGCTCCGGTACTTCCAGCGCGCCCGCACTGGCGAGATCATGTCGCGGGCGACCAACGACCTCTCGGCCGTGCGCATGATGCTGGGGCCGGGGCTCATGTACCTCGTCAACACCGTGGTCGTGGCGCTGGTCTCGATCGGGTTCATGCTCGCCATCAGCCCGCGCCTCACCCTGCTGTCGCTGCTCCCGCTGCCGCTGGTCTCGCTCGCGGTGTGGGTGTTCGGGGAACGCATCCACCGCCGCTTCGAGGAGATCCAGGCCCACTTCGCGACCCTCTCGGCCCGGGTCCAGGAGAACCTCGCCGGGGTGCGGGTGGTGCGCGCGTTCGCGCGCGAGGCGGGTGAGCTCGAGGATTTCCGCGCGCTCAACCGCGAGTACCTGGCCAAGAACCTGGCCCTCATCAGTACCTCGGGATTCCTGAACCCCGGGCTCGCGTTTCTGAGCGGGGTCGCGGCGCTGCTCGCGCTCTACCTGGGCGGGCGCCAGGTCATCGCCGGGCACATCACCCTGGGAGAGTTCGTGGCGTTCACGACCTACCTGGCGATGCTTAACTGGCCGATGGTCGCGCTGGGCTGGGTCATCAACCTGTTCCAGCGCGGCATGGCCTCCTATCGCCGCATCCTCGACATCCTGGACCAGCCCGCGGCCGAGCCCGAATTCGGGTCCGGGTCGTGGGCCGAGCGGCGGACGTCGGCGCGCGCGGAGGTGCGGGAGCGGATCGGGATCGAGTTCCGCGACCTCACCTTCACCTACCCCGGCGCCAACCGCCCGGCGCTGCGCAGCGTGAGCTTCACCGTGCCCGCCGGCCGCACGGTGGCGATCGTCGGGCGCACCGGGGCGGGCAAGAGCACGCTCCTCGCGCTGCTGCCGCGGCTGTTCGAGCCGCCGCCGGGCACCGTGTTCCTCGATGGCCGCGACGTGAGGACCTGGAGCCTCGAGGAGCTCCGCCGCCACATCGGGATGGCGCCGCAGGATCCGTTCCTGTTCTCGGCCACGGTGGCCGAGAACATCGCCTACGGCGTCGAGCACGCCGAGCCGGCGGCGATCGAGCGCGTCACGGCCATCGCCGGGCTCGACGGCGACGTGCGCGCCTTCCCGGCCGGCTACGGGACCCGCGTGGGGGAGCGCGGGATCACGCTGTCGGGCGGGCAGAAGCAGCGCGCGACCATCGCCCGCGCCGTGCTGCGCGACGCGCCCGTGCTGCTCCTCGACGACTGCCTGTCGAGCGTGGACACGCACACCGAGGAGACCATCCTGCGCGGCCTGCGCGGCGAGATGGCGCGCCGCACCACCCTCATCATCTCGCACCGCGTGAGCACGGTGCGCGACGCCGACGAGATCGTCGTGCTCGACGAGGGCGCCGTCGCCGAGCGCGGCACGCACGCCGGTCTGCTCGCGCACGACGGGCTCTACGCCGCGCTCGTCCGGCAGCAGCAGCTCGAAGAGGAGCTCGAGGCCTCGTGAGCCAGGACGAGGAGGTCCTGGGCCGCGCCTACGACGGCCGGCTCATGCGGCGGCTGCTGGGCTACCTCAAGCCCTACCGCGGGCAGGTCGTGGTCGCGGCGGTGTTCGTGCTGCTCGATTCGCTGGTCCAGCTCGCCGGCCCCTACCTGACCAAGGAGGCGATCGACAACGGCATCCGCCACCGCGACCTCGCCCACCTCGACCTGGTCGCGCTGCTCTACCTCACCATGCTGGCGGTGGGGCTCGGAGTCGGGTATCTCAACAACCAGATCATCCAGCGCGTCGGGCAGCACGTCATGCTCGACCTGCGCGTGGCGCTGTTCCGCCAGCTCCAGCGCCTCCCGGTCTCGTTCTACGACCGCACCCCGATCGGCCGGCTCATGACCCGGGTCACGAACGACGTCGACGCCTTGAACGAGCTGGCGACCGCCGGCGTCATCGCCATCTTCGGCGACCTGTTCACGGTCGTCGGCATCGTGTTCGCGATGTTCCGGCTCAACGCCGAGCTCCTGGTCGTCACGTTCTCGGTGCTGCCGCTCATCCTGATCGTGAGCCTGACCTTCCGCCTGCGGGTACGGCGCTCGTTCCGCGACATCCGCACCCGGCTCGCGCGCATGAACGCGTTCCTCAACGAGAACCTCACCGGGATGGGCACCGTCCAGCTCCTCAACCGCGAAGCCCGCAACTACGAGGAGTTCCGGCAGGTCAACGCCCAGCACCGCGATTCGAACCTCGAGGCGGTCTTCTACCACGCCGTGTTCTTCCCGGTGCTCGAGCTCGTGGGCGCGCTCGCGGTGTCCCTGATCGTCTGGTACGGCGGCCGCCAGGTCATGTGGACCGGGATCACGCTCGGCACGCTGGTCGCGTTCATCCAGTACACCCAGCGCTTCTTCCGCCCGATCTCCGACCTGAGCGAGAAGTACAACGTGCTCCAGCAGGCGATGGCCTCCTCCGAGCGCATCTTCGACCTGCTCGACATGCCGGTCGAGGCCGAGCCCGCGCCCGCCCTGGCCCCCGCCACCGGCAACGGCCGGGCGGCCCGGGAGGGCGCCGCGACCGGGCGCGACGAGGGACGGATCGAGTTCCGCAACGTGTGGTTCGCCTACCAGGACGACAACTGGGTGCTCCAGGACGTCTCGTTCGACATCGCCCCGGGCGAGCGCGTCGCCCTGGTCGGCGCGACCGGGTCGGGCAAGACGACGCTCACCAGCCTGCTGCTGCGCTTCTACGACGTGCGCCGCGGCGAGATCCGGGTGGACGGGCGCCCGCTCGAAGCCTGGCCCCGCGGAGCGCTGCGCGAGCGGATCGGGCTCGTGCTCCAGGACCCGTTCCTGTTCTCGGGCACGATCGAGAGCAACCTGCGGCTCGGCGACCCGCGCCGCACGCACGAAGCCCTCGAGCGCGCCGCGCGCGAGGTCGGAGCGCACGAGTTCATCGAGCGCCTGCCCGGCGGCTACGGGGCCGAGGTCCGCGAGCGCGGCGCCACGCTCTCGGCGGGGCAGCGCCAGCTGCTCGCCTTCGCCCGCACCCTGGCTCGCGAGCCGCGCCTGCTCGTGCTCGACGAGGCCACCTCGTCGGTCGACACGCGCACCGAGCTCCTCATCCAGGCCGCGCTCCGGCGGCTCATGGAGGGGCGCACCTGCCTGGTCATCGCCCACCGGCTCTCGACCATCCAGGACGTGGACCGGATCGTGGTCCTCCATCACGGCCGGGTGCGCGAGGTGGGAACGCACGCCGAGCTGCTGGCCCTCGGGGGCATCTACGCCCGGCTCTATCAGCTCCAGGTGCTCGGGAATCGCCACGGCGACGGGGCGCCGGCCGCGCGCGACCGGGCCCCGGACGCCGCCGTCCTGCGGGCCGCGTCCGGGCCGGGCCCCGGTTCCTCACCGGTCGTTGACAGTCCCGCCCGGCTCGTTTAGCATCATTTGACGACATCATAACCTCCATTCCCGGGCGGAGGTCGCACGTGCAACTTGGCAAGAAGATTCGGGATTTGCGGTTGCGGCGCGGCATGACCGTGCAGCAACTGGCCGCGGCAAGCGATCTGTCCAAGGGCTTCATCAGCCAGGTCGAGAACGAGCACACCTCTCCCTCCCTCGCCACCCTCCAGGACCTCGCCCGGGCGCTCGAGACCTCGGTGGCGTACCTCGTGCTCGAAGAGGATCAGGTGCCCTTCGTGGTGCGCTCGAAGGATCGGAGGCGCCTGAGCCTGTCCGGCAACTCGGCCGGGATCGAGGTGCTCTCCGCCTCCCCGAAGCGCAACCTCGAGGTGCTCATCGCCGAACTCCCGGCGGGAGTTCCGGCCGGTGACCAGCGGCACCACCACCATGGTGAGGAGTGCGTGCTGTGCATGGAAGGACGGGTCACGCTGACGCTCGGAGAGAACACGCTGGCGCTCGAGACCGGCGACTCGTGCCATTTCGACGGCCGGGTGCCGCACGCCTTCGAGAACGCCGGCGCCACGATGGCGCGCGTGCTGATCGCCATCACGCCCGCCGCCTTCGAGCCGGTGTCCCAGGCACGGGGAGCGCGCGGCGCAGCGGCGAACGGAGTGGTCGGGGTCGGCTCGGCCGTCTGATCCGCGGTCCGATGCCCGTGAGCGGCGGCCGGCGCAGTCCTCCGGCCGCCGCCCGCGTTGAGGGCGCATGAAGGCGCTCACCGACACCTTCACCGAGTACCGGGATGCGACGCGGCGGTTCTCCCGCCCGGCGCGCATGTTCCTGCTCTCGACCTCGCTGACCTGGATGGCCTACGGGGTCAACTCGGTCCTGTTCAATCTCTACCTGACCGCGGGCGGCTTCCGCGAATCGTTCGTGGGCCGCGTCATCTCGCTCACCGCCCTGGGCGTGGCGCTCCTTGCCCTGCCCGCGGGCGTGCTCGCCGACCGCTGGGGCCGGCGGCGCTGCATCGTGCTCGGCACGCTGCTCGAGGGCGCGGCCCTCGCCGCGCGGGCCTCGGTGCTCACGCCCGGCGTCATCCAGAGCGCGAGCTTCCTGGTCGGCGCCGGGCAGGCCCTGTGCGCGATCGCCGCCGCCCCGTTCATCACCGAGCACTCGAGCGCGAGCGAGCGTACGCATCTGTTCAGCGCGTTCTTCTCGGCCGAGCTGCTCGCCGGGGTGGTCGGGAGCATGGTAGGCGGCTGGACCCCCGCCCTGCTCATGCGCCTCCCGGAGGGCGCGGCCCCGGGACTGCTGGTCGCCTACCGGATCGCGCTCCTGCTCGGGGCCGGAATTGCGTTCCTCGCCAGCATCCCCATGGCGGCGCTGGCGGGCGTCCCCGAGGCCGCCATCACGCGCACCCGGGAGGCCCGCGGGAAGGTGGCCCGCCAGCTCGCGCCGCTCGGGATCAACGCGTTCCTGATCGGCGCCGGAGCGGGGCTCGTCATCCCGTTCATGAACCTCTACTTCGCGGTGCGCTTCAAGTGCTCGAGCGCCCAGATCGGCGTGTTCTTCTCGATCGCCGCCGTGACGACCGCGATCGCCGCGGCACTCGGGCCCGCGCTCGCGCGGCGCTTCGGCAAGCTGCGGACCGCGACCGCGATGCAGCTCCTGTCGCTGCCGTTCCTGGTCACGCTCGGCGCCGAGCGCCGCCTGGCGACCGCGGTGGCGGCGTTTTGGGCGCGTGCCACCCTCATGCAGGCCGGAACTCCGCTCATCAACGCGTTCGTCATGGAGTCGCTGCCGCCGGCGTTGCGGGCGAGCGCCTCGAGCCTCAACAACACGGTGTGGAACGCCGGCTGGGCGGTGAGCGCGACCCTGAGCGGCCTCATCATCCAGCGCTTCGGCTACGCCGTGCCGTTCTACATCACCGCCACGCTCTACACGGTCGCGTCGCTCACGTTCTACTTCAGCTACCGGAAGCAGCCCGAGATCCACGTCGAGGCGGCACCACCCCCCGAGGTGGCGGTGCGGACCGAGACCCCGATCGTCGAATGAGGGTTGCCGGGCCCGGCCGGATGCCCTAGCGTGACGCTCGCAGTCCACCCGGGAGGGATCCCATGAAGCGACTCTTCTTCCTCGCCATCGTCGCTTTCGCCGCCTGGTACGCCTACCACCACTGGCACGACCTCACCGAGCGGCGCTCCAAGCACGAAGCGATCGTCGAGAACCAGAGCGGCCGGGCGATGGAGCGCGTGCGACTGGCGGTGGGCAGCCAGACCTTCGTGAAGGAATCCATTGCCGACGGGTCGAGCGCGATCTTCCCGTTCCTCGTCGACCAGGACGCCACCTTCCAGCTCGAGTGGAAGTGGCCCACCCAGGATTTCGACCAGCACTGGTCGGGCGGGATGGTGCCACGTGGGCCCATGGTCCAGAAGCACCACTTCGTGGTGGAGAGCGACGGGGCCGTGATCTATTCGGCCGAGCAGAAGCTCGGTCCCTAGGCGCGGCCCGGCGTGGGGCGCCCGGGCGCCGCCTAGTCGGGTTGATCCAGGTAGAGCTCCTGGTCGTCCGGGCTGTAGCCCAGCAACTCGGCGTAGCGCCCCCAGTCGATCACCGTCTTGAGCACGGCTTCCGAGTCCTCGGCCGGCAGGTGGAGCGCGAAGATCTCGAGGAACGCGCCCTCCTCGGCGCGCTGGTTCTCGCTGCGCTGCAGCGCCTCGACGACGGTGCGGAACAGCGCCAGCTTCTCGATCTGGGCCTTGATGAGCTTTTTGCGCGCGTTGACCTTGGCCTTGAGCAGCTCCTTGCCGCGCGCGGTGAGGACCACGTCGGCGCCCGGGGTCACGACCAGCTCGAGCATCTCGGCGGCCTTGATGACCTTGAGGATTTCGCCGAACTCGAAGTTGATCTCGCGCGCGAGCCGGAACACGTCGTGCCGGCCACCCGCGTCGTCGAGCACTTCGAGCAGGCCGATGATCCGCGAGATGCCGACCTGGGGAATGGGATCGATGGCCATGGCGGGACTCAGGCGACCGCGCCGACGCGCTTGTCCGACGTTTCCGCGGCCAGCTCGAGCCGGCGGATCTTCCCGGTCGTGGTCTTCGGAAACTCCTGGCGGCGCACGATCACGCGCTTGACGCGCTTGTAGGGCGCGAGCAGCTGGCAGCGCGCTTCGACCTCGCGCCGCAGCGTGGTCTCGACGAACGCCTCGTCGCACGCGCAGCCCGAAGCGCGCGCCAGCGCCTCGAGCGACTTGAGGTCCGGAAACACA
Source organism: Candidatus Eiseniibacteriota bacterium (assembly GCA_041498315.1). GTDB lineage: Bacteria > Eisenbacteria > RBG-16-71-46 > RBG-16-71-46 > RBG-16-71-46 > JBGQIE01. The sequence continues at coordinate 1,875 of JBGQIE010000031.1, read as the reverse complement.
TGGGCGTGGACCTCCTCGCGCTCGCCGCGCGCGTCCCGTCCCCCGGTCACGACGACCTCGAGGATGTAGGGACAGTTCGCGAGGTGGACCTCGACCTCCTCGGGGTAGATTTTCTTGCCGGCCGCGGTCGCGATCATGTTCTTGAGCCGGCCGGTGATCCGCACCCGCCCGTCGCGCGTCCGCCGGCCCAGGTCGCCGGTGCGGAACCAGCCGTCGCGCAGCACCTCGGCGGTCGCGGCCGGCTGGGCGAAATAGCCAAGCATGACGTTCGGCCCCCGCACCAGGATCTCGCCGTTGCCGTCGGGCTCGGGATGATCGATGCGCACCTCGATGCCGGGCAGCGGCCAGCCCACCGCCCCCGGCAGCGGATGCTCGGGGCGGTTCGCGGCCACGACCGGCGCGCACTCGGTGAGCCCGTAGCCCTCGACGACCGGCCAGCCGAGATCGATGAAGCCCCAGAACACCTCGGGCGGGAGTGCGGCAGCCCCCGACACGAACATGCGCAGGCTCGCGAGCCCCGCGCGCTCGCGCAGCGCGCCGAGCAGCGGCCGGCCGAGCCGCACCCCGGTGATCCAGCGCAGCAGCCGGGCGAGCCCGAGCAGGGTGCGGGCGGCGGCCCGGCGCGCAAGCGGGGCCTCGGCGATGCCGCGATGGATCGCGTTGAGCAGCTTCTCGTAGAGCAGCGGCACCCCCAGCATGATGGTCGCGCCCGAGCTGCGCAGGTCCTCGCGCAGCTCGTTCGACTTGAGCCCGCGCGCATAGGCCACGCTCGCCCCGACCCTCAGCGGGCACAGGAACCCGCCGGTCGATTCGAACGTGTGGTGGAGCGGCAGCACCGAGAGCAGGCGGTCGCGGGGCCCGAACTCGAAGGTGCGCGCCACCGCCTCGACATTGTGCAGCAGGTTGGCGTGCGACAGCATGACCCCTTTCGCCTGCCCGGTCGTCCCCGAGGTGAAGAGCAGCACCGCGAGGTCCTGGGGCTGGGCCTCAGGCCGGGGCTCGCGGGCCGCGGCCGCGGGCGCCAGCATTTCGGCCTCGTCCCACGAGGGCAGGCCGGCGACCGGATCGAGGCTCACGAGCTTCAAGCCCGGCAGGCGGGCGTCGCGCGCGCGCTGGACGATCTCGAGCTGGCGGGCGCTCACGATGCAGTGGGTCGCCGAGCAGGTCGCGAGCAGCTCGCCCACCTCGTGCTCCCGGAGCAGCGTGTCGAGGGGCACCACGACGGCGCCGGCCTGGAGGATGGCGAGGTAGGCGATCCCCCACTCCGGCCGGTTCTCGCTCTGGAGCCCGACCCGGTCACCCGGCGCCACCCCGGCACGCTCGAGCAGGGCCGCGAACGCGTGCATCGCCCGCGCGGCCTGCCCGAATCCATAGCCTTGCCAGCCCGAGGGGGTCCATCGCAGGAGGAAGGGGGCATCGCCGTACTGTTGGCGGGCAAAATCGGCCAACTGGGGAAGGAGGCGAACGACGGGAGCAGGCGCCGGCGCTGGACGCGATGCTGGTTCCACCGGACGACACTAGCACCCGGCTCTGAAGAGGGTCAAGAAAGCGCCCCGCCGGAGCTTAGCGCGCTCCGCACCCCGTCCCGCACGGCTCGATGGGCGCCTGGGAGCGACTGCGGAAAGCCATTCGCACTGCGTTTGCGCGGCGATGCTACATGCAATTTGCCCGTGCGCGGTCCGGGTCTTGGCAGCCGAACGCCCGTGGATTTACGTATCTCCAATGGCGACAGGGCCCTAGCAATACTCGTGGGAATGGTATGGGGGATGCATCTAGGGAAGCAATGGATTCCCTCTCCCACCCCTACCCTCACAGGAGGCCAGGAGCCATGAAGAACCAGAAGGGCTTCACCCTGATCGAGCTGATGATCGTGGT
>JBGQIE010000030.1:0-22504 GCA_041498315.1 Candidatus Eiseniibacteriota bacterium | reverse complement strand
GGGGTGCCGCGCGACACCGTCTATTTCAGCATCATCGACACCGAGTGGGCCGAGGTGAAGGCCGGGCTGGAGCGGAAGCTGCGGGGGGGCGCGTGACTCGGCGCGCGCTCGCGCTGACCGTGGCCGCGGTCCTCGCCACCGGCGCCCCATCGCGCGCGGGCGCGGCGGCGCCCGCCCCGCCGCCCACGCTCGACCAGATCGTGGCCCTCGAGCGCGTCGGCTCGTTCGCGATTTCGCCCGACGGACGCCAGGTCGCCTACACGGTGCGCGACACCGACTACGTCGCGAACGCGTTCGTGAGCCAGGTGTGGCTCGCCGACGCCGTGACCGGCGCGTGCCGCGCGCTCACCCAGGGCCGCAAGTCGAGCGAGGCGCCGGCCTGGTCGCCGGACGGACGCGCGATCGCGTTCGCCTCCGAGCGCGGCGAGAAGCGGCAGATCTGGCTCCTCGACCTCGCGGGTGGCGACGCCCTCGCCCTCACGACCGCCGAGGAAGGCGTATCGCGCTTCGCGTGGTCACCGGACGGACGGCACATCGCCTATTCGGCGGTCGAGCCCAAAGCGCAGGCCCTCAAGGATCGCGACCGGATGGACGGCGAGCTCCAGTTCGTGGGCGAGGACCACCGCGACAGCCAGCTGTGGGTCGTGGACCTGGATTCGAAGCAGAGCCGCCGGCTCACGCACGGGGCGTTCTCGGTCGGCGCCTTCCGCTGGTCGCCGGACGGGCGGGAAATCGCGTTCGATCACCAGATCCACGCCGACCTCGCGGCCGACAGCACCGCCGATCTCTCGATCGTGACGGTCGCCGACGGCTCGGTCCGCCCGCTCGTGACCCAGAAGGGCCCGGACGTGAACCCGGTGTGGTCGCCCGATGGCGCGTCGATCGCGTTCGAGACCTCGATGGCGGACCCCTGGTACTACTACGCCAACACGATGATCGCCACCGTTCCCGCCGCCGGCGGCCCGATCGAGCCGCTCACCCGGGAGTTCGACGAGGATTGCTCGCTCCTGGACTGGAAGCCGAACGGCCTGTTCTTCGCCGCCAGTTGGCGCACCGGCTCGAACCTCTACCAGGCCCAGCCCGACGGCAGCGACCTGAGGAGCGTGCCGGGGACCGCCGACCTGGCCGCCAACGGCTTCAGCCTGAGCCACGACGGGACCTGGTTTGCCTTCGTGGGCCAGAACGCGACCACCTATCCCGAGATCTACGTCGCCCCGGTCGCGGCCGGGCATCCGCGCCGCCTCACGCGGCTCGGCGATCAGCTGCGGGGCTGGCCCCTCGGGACCTCCGAGGTCGTGCAGTGGAAGAGCCGGGACGGTGCGACGATCGAGGGCGTGCTGCGCAAGCCCGCGGGCTTCAAGCCCGGCAAACGCCACCCGCTCATCGTCGTCATCCACGGCGGGCCCACCGGCGTCTCGCGACCCACGCTGTTCGCCTCGACCTACGTCTATCCGATCGAGCCCTGGCTGGCGCGCGGGGCGCTCATCCTGGAGCCCAACTACCGCGGCAGCGCCGGCTACGGGGCGGCGTTTCGCGCCCTCAACGTGCGCAACCTGGGCGTCGGGGACGCGTGGGACGTGGTCTCGGGCATCGACGCCCTGGTCGCGCGCGGCCTGGTCGACAGCACGCGGGTGGGCGTGTGCGGCTGGAGCCAGGGCGGCTACATTTCGGCGTTCCTCGCCACCCACGAGGCCCGGCGCTTCCGCGCGATCTCGGTGGGCGCGGGGATCTCGGACTGGATGACCTACTACGTCAACACGGACATCACGCCGTTCACGCGCCAGTACCTGCGGGCGACCCCCTGGGACGACCCGGAGATCTACGCGCGCACCTCGCCGATCACGACGGTGCGCCAGGCCAGCGCCCCCACCCTGATCCAGCACGGCGACGCCGACGCGCGCGTGCCCGCGCCCGACGCCTGGGAGCTCTATCGCGGGCTCATGGACGTGGGCGTGCCCGCGCGCCTGGTGCTCTACAAGGGGTTCGGGCACGGGCTCAACAAGCCCCGGGCGGTGCGCGCCGCGCTGCGCCACAACCTGGAATGGTTCGACCGCTGGCTGTTCGAGCCCGCGGCCGGGGCGGCCCGCTCGCGTCGCTAGGCGTCGCCGGGCTGGGAGACCGGGTACTTCGAGATCACGATCTCTTCGAGCTCGGCGACCAGCGCCTCGAGGTCGAGCCGCAGGCGCGGCGGCAGGCGGTCGGCGGCGCGGCGCGAGAAGTCGCGGTAGAACTGGAGCTGCTGCTCGGCCGGGGCGTTGAAGCGCTCGAAGATCTGCGCGCCCTGGACGCGGAAGTCCGCGATGATCGAGCTCAGGTTGTGGCGCTTGTCGCAGGCCGCGACCAGCAGGCTGTCGGCGCCGGCCGCCGCGAGCTGGTCGAGATAGCCGCGCTTGCGCTCGAGCCAGGGCGACTTCGACTCCGGGGTATCGCCCGGCAGCGTGTCGGTGCAGTCGCCGACGATCCGGGCCACGCGCTCGCCGAAGGTCCGCTGGATCGTGCCCAGCTGGATCCCGCGGACGTCCTCGACCGAGTCGTGCACCATCGCGGCCGAGGCCTGCTCCCAGTCGCCGCCGTTTTCGAGCACCAGCCCCGCGACCTGGAGCAGGTGGCTCACGTAGGGAATGTCGGAGCCCTTGCGCGTCTGCTCCCCGTGCCAGTCGAGGGCGTAGGCGAGGGCGCGCTGGAACAGCTCGGGCGCGCGGGCCGGGATCGGCGGACCAGGGCTCGGATCCGGCACGCTCAAGCTTCCCGGGGCTCGGGCTTCTCGGGGTCGAGCCCTAGCTCCTCGAGCGCGCGCCGGGCGGTGGCGGGCGGGATCTCGCCCTCAAGGGCGAGGCTCGAGAGCGTGGCCGCCACGATGTGCTCGGCGTCGATCTCGAAATGCCGGCGCAGCCCCTCGCGGGTGTCGCTGCGGCCGAACCCGTCGGTGCCGAGCGGCGTGAACGGGCGCGGCACCCAGCGCGCGACCAGGTCGGGCAGCGTCTTCATGAAATCGCTCGCCGCGACGAACGGCCCGGGCGCGGATTCGAGCTGGCGCGTGATCCACGGCACGCGCGCCGTCTCGCCGGGGTGGAGCCGGTTCCAGCGCTCGACCGCCAGGGCCTCGTTCCGAAGCTGCGCGTAGCTGGTCACGCTCCACACGTCGGCGGCGACACTCCAGCGCTCGGCGAGCAGCTCCTGGGCGCGCAGCACCTGGCGCAGGATCGGGCCGCTGCCGAACAGCTGCGCGCGGTGCTTCGCCTGCTGCACCGCCGAGCGGTAGAGGTAGAGTCCCTTGAGGATCCCTTCCTCGCAGCCCGAGGGCATCGCCGGCATCGGGTAGTCTTCGTTGTAGAGCGTGATGTAGTAGAAGATGTCCTCGCCGTCGACGTACATGCGTTTGAGCCCCTCGCGCACGATCACCGCGACTTCGTAGGCGAAGGCGGGGTCGTAGGCCATCACGTTGGGCACCGTCGAGGCCAGGACGTGGCTGTGCCCGTCCTCGTGCTGCAGCCCCTCGCCGTTGAGGGTGGTGCGGCCGGCGGTGGCGCCCAGCATGAAGCCGCGTCCGCGCGCGTCGCCGAACGCCCAGATGAGGTCGCCGGTGCGCTGGAAGCCGAACATCGAGTAGAAGATGTAGAACGGGATCATGGGCTGTCCGTGGACCGCGTAGCTGGTCCCGGCGGCCGTGAACGACGCCATCGAGCCCGCTTCGGTGATGCCCTCCTCGAGCAGCTGGCCGCCCGCCTTCTCGATGTACGAGAGCACGAGTTTCGAATCGACCGGCTCGTACTTCTGGCCGCCGGGCGCGTAGATGCCGATCTCGCGGAACAGCACCTCGAGGCCGAAGGTGCGCGCCTCGTCGGGGATGATGGGCACGATGCGCTTGCCCCACTCCGGATCGCGGGTGAGGTTGCGCAGCAGCTTCGCGAACGCCATGGTCGTCGAGACCGCCTGGTCTTCGCGCGTGCCGGCCGAGAACTCGGCGAACACCTTGTCGGAAGGCCGCGCCAGCGGCTGGGCGCGCACGATGCGCTTCGGAACGCAGCCGCCCAGCGCGCGCCGGCGCTCGAGCAGGTAGTGCACCTCCTCGCTGTCCGGGCCGGGGTGGAAGAAGGGCGCATCGCCGAGCTTGCGGTCCGGGATCGGGAGCTGGATCCGATCGCGGAACTTCTTCAGTTCCTCGGTATTGAGCTTCTTCGTCTGGTGCGCGATGTTGCGCGCCTCGGCGCCGCCGCCGAGCGTCCAGCCCTTGACGGTCTTGGCCAGGATCACGGTGGGCTTGCCGGTGGTCTCGACCGCGGCGCGATAGGCGGCGTACACCTTGCGGTAGTCGTGCCCGCCACGCCGCAGCCCCTGGATGGCTTCATCGCTCAGCCCCTCGACGATCTTGAGGGTGCGCGGGTCCTTGCCGAAGAAATGCTCGCGGATGTAGGCACCGCTCTCAATCGAGTAGCGCTGCCACTCGCCGTCGAGCGTGTCGTTCATGATCTCGACCAGCGCGCCCTCGTAGTCCTGGGCGAGCAGCGCGTCCCACTCGCGCCCCCACACCACCTTGATGACGTTCCAGCCCGCGCCGGTGAACACCGCCTCGAGCTCCTGGATGATCTTGCCGTTGCCGCGCACCGGTCCGTCGAGGCGCTGGAGGTTGCAGTTGACGACGAAGGTCAGGTTGTCGAGGCCCTCGCGCGCGGCGAGCGTCAGCGCGCCGACCGCCTCGGGCTCGTCGGTCTCGCCGTCGCCCAGGAACGCCCACACCCGGCTCCCCGAGGTGTCGGCGATGCCGCGCGCCTGGAGGTAGCGGTTGAAGCGCGCCTGGTAGATCGCGTTGATCGGCCCCAGCCCCATCGAGACGGTCGGGAACTCCCAGAAGTCCGGCATGAGGCGCGGGTGCGGGTAGGAGGACAGCCCCGCGCCGCGCACGACCTCGCGCCGGAAGTGGTCGAGCTGCGCCTCGCTGAGCCGGCCCTCGAGGAACGCGCGCGAGTAGATGCCGGGCGCGGCGTGGCCCTGGAAGAAGATCTGGTCGCCCGACTGGCCGTCGTCCTTGCCGCGGAAGAAGTGGTTGAAGCCCACCTCGTAGAGGCTCGCGGCCGAGGCGTAGGTCGAGAGGTGGCCGCCCAGGCCCGCGAACAGGTGGTTCGCGCGCAGCACCATGACGACCGCGTTCCAGCGGATGATGCGCCGGATGCGCAGCTCCATCGCCTCGTCGCCGGGGAACGCCGGCTCCTGCTCGGGCGAGATGGTGTTGATGTAGCGCGACTGGACCAGCCCGGGCAGGCCGACCTGGAGCTGGCGCGCGCGCTTGAGGACCTTGCGGAGCAGGAAGTCGGCGCGCTCGGCCCCATGGGCGCGCACCACGCCGTCAAGGGCGTCGATCCACTCCTGGGTCTCCTGCGGATCGGCGTCGGGAAGCTGGCGCTTGAAGCCCCCCAGCATGTTGAGGCTCATCGCCTCGCCGTCGGCCCCGAGCGGCCCGTTCTCCCCGGTCAACCGGTTGCGTTCGATCGTGCTCATCTGGGCTTTACCTCCGAGAATGGCCGAGCATAACGCAAAACCCGCACCGGGGCACCCGGGCCCGTGGGTGCGCGCGTGGTCCGGCCCTGCTAGACTTCGCGGGCGCTTCGCGATGGACCCCTCGTCAGGAGACCCGCCATGTCCGTCATGACCACGCCCACGACCACGACCACGCTCCACCCGGCGCGCAAGGGCGCCGCTCCGATCACCCCCGAGCTGCTGTGGGCCATCCCGCGCGTCGGCAGCCCGGTCCCCGCGCCCGACGGCGCGACCGTCGCCGTCACGGTGACGACCTACGATCTCGAGAAGAACGAGGCCAAAGGCCGCATCTGGCTGGTGCCCGCGAAAGGCACGGGAGCGGCCGCCGCGGAGGCGGGCGGGCGCGCGCTCACCGCGGCCGAGTTCTCGAGCGGCGAGCCCGCCTTCTCACCCGACGGGCGGCGCCTCGCGTTCACGCGCAAGGACGCGAAAAAGAAGTCCCAGCTCCACCTCATGGCGCTCGATGGCGGCGAGGGCGAGAAGCTCACCGATCTGCCGCTCGGCTGCTTCGACCCCAAGTGGCTCCCCGACGGCTCGGGGATCGTGTTCGCGGCCCAGCTCCTGCGGGGCTTCCTCACGCCCGAGGCCACCGCCGCCGAGCTCGAGCGGCGCGAGAAGGACCCGGTCAAGGCGCACGTCACCGAGGAGCGCGTCTATCGCTTCTGGGACACCTGGCTCACGACCGGCGAGGTGCCGCACCTGTTCGTCCTCGACCTGGCGACCCGCAAGCTCCGCGACCTGACGCCCGACTCGGTGGCGTGGTTCGACTGGATGGACCCCGCGGGCCGCTACGACGTCGCCCCCGACGGCAGCGAGGTCGCCTACGAGGGCACGATCTTCGACGAGCGGCGCTCGCTGCTGCGCTCGGCGATCTTCGTCGCCCCGATCACGAAGGGCACGGCCGCCTGCCTCACCCCGCAGAACCCGGCGAGCGACTCGAGCCCGCGCTACAGCCCGGACGGTAAGTTCATCGTCTACGGCATGCAGCACGATCCGGACTTCTACGCCGACCGGGTGCGCGTCATGGCGTACGACCGGGCTTCGAAGCGGCACGTGGGCTGGATCGAGAACTGGGACCTGTCGCCGTCCCACTGGGCCTTCGGTCCGGACGGCACGCTCCACCTCGAGGCCGAGCAGGACGCGCGCAACTGCCTGTTCGCCTGGAAGGGCGCGGGCGAGCCGCGCCGCATCGTGCGCGGCGGCTACATCAACGGCGTGCGCGCGGGCCGCGACGGGCGCCTGTTCTACAACTTCCACACCTTCTCGCAGCCGCCCGAGATCCATGCCTGCGACGCGGGCGGGGCCGGCGCGGCCGCGCTCACGCGCTTCACCGAGCCCGCGATGGCCCCGGTGAGCCTGGGCGAGGTGCGCGAGATGACCTTCGACGGCGCCTACGGCGAGAAGGTGCAGATGTACGTCATCCTGCCCCCCGGCTTCCGGGAGGGGGAGCGCTACCCGCTGGTCCACTCGATCCACGGCGGGCCGCACGGGACCAGCGCCGACTGGTTCCACTTCCGCTGGAACGCCCATGCCTTCGCGGCCCCGGGCTACGTCTGCGCGCAGGTCAACTTCCAGGGCTCGACTTCGTGGGGCCAGGATTTCGCGCAGCGCATCCAGGGCGCGTGGGCCGACCGGCCGTTCCAGGACGTCATGCGGGCGACCGACCTGCTCATCGCCGCGGGGCTGGTCGACGAGCAGCGCATGGCCGCGACCGGCGGCTCCTACGGCGGCTACATGGCGAGCTGGATCGAGGGCCACACCGACCGCTTCCGGTGCATCGTCAACCATGCCGGCGTGTACAACACCCTGTCCCAGTACGCGAGCGACGTCACCCAGGGACGCCACAAGTCCTTCGGCGGCGAGCCCTGGGACGGCCTCGAGGCCATCAGCGCCTGCAACCCCGCGCACGCGGCGGTGGGCTTCAAGACCCCGATGCTGGTCATCCACGGCGAGCGCGACTTCCGCGTGCCGGTCACCCAGGGGCTCGAGTGTTACGGCGTGCTCAAGGCCAAGGGCGTGCCGGCCCGGCTGGTCTATTTCCCGGACGAGAACCACTGGGTGCTCAAGCCGCGGAACTCGGTGCTGTGGTATCGCGAGGTCCTGGGCTGGATCGAGCGGTTCTTCAAGGCTTGAGCCCGGTCCGAGAACGTCCGGGGGCGCGCCGGGCCAGCCACGGCCAGGCGCGCTCGCGGCTCAGTGCCTCACGCCCACCCACAGCCCGTCGCCGAGCGGAATGATGATGCTCGCGAGCGCCGGCTCGCGGCTCATGACCTCGTTGAACTTCCGGATCGCCGGGACCTCGCGATCGCTCGGCTGGTCTTCGAACAGCTCGCCGAAGGCGAACGCGTTGTCGGCCATGATGAGCCCGCCCGGCCGCACGATCCGCAGGCACTCGGTGAGATAGCGCAGGTAGTTGCCCTTGTCGGCGTCGAGGAACGCGGCGTCGGCCGAGCCCGCCGCAAGCCTCGGCAGCACCTCGAGCCCGGATCCGCGCAGCACTTCGACGCGGTCCGCGACATCGGACTTCGCGATCCAGCGCTCGGCGAAATCGGCGTGCTTGGCCTCGAGCTCGATGGTGCGCACCTTGCCGCCGCGCGGCAGCGCGCGCGCCATCGCGATCGCGGAGTAGCCCGCGAGCGTGCCGACCTCGACGACCTCGCGCGCCTTCCCGAGCCGCAGCAGGATCTGCATGAAGGCGGCCTGGGCGGGGGCGATCCAGATCGAGGGAATGCCCGCGGCGGCCGCCTCGCGCTTGAGGTCCTTGAGGAACGCGTCCTCGGGCGTGGTGTGCTCGGTGATGTAGCGGACGTGGCGTTCGTCGATGAGGGTGGGAATCTCGGACATGGCGATGGGTCCTCCCTAGGGTGACGTCCGGCGCAGCGCCGCCCGCCACCACGCCGCGATCGCCGCGACCAGGGCCGCCCCGGCGAGCGACCCCGCGAGTGCCGCGGCGTGCGCCTGGGAGAGGCCGGCGCGAATCGCGGTCAGCACCGCGACGGTCGCGAGCAACACCGGCACGAGCGAGAGATCGAAGCGCAGGACGAGCGTGTAGAGCGCGACCAGGAACAGCCCCCCGATCGCGCTCTGCGCGAGCCAGATCGCCGGGCTCGCCGCGGATCCGGACTGCAGCAGCCCCATGCCGACCAGGAACAGCGCGCTGCCGATGAGCGCGCGCTGCCGGGTCCAGCCGCCGGTGAGCTGGTGCGCGAGCAGGAACGCCATGCACTGGGTCGCGGTGGCGTTCAGGAAGGTGATGACCGGGGAGAAGGCCTCGCCCAGGAAGGGCACGAAAGCCTGGGCCGGGGAGTCGTTGAGCCACACCGGCGACCCCGCCCGGCCGATGAACGCCTGCAGGGCCTGCACCCCCATGGCCAGCGCCCCGAGGGCGATGCCGAGCGCGACCGGGGCGGGCGGTCCGGCCGCCGAGCCGCCGGAAAGCCGCCCGTGGACCAGGCCGAGGACCAGGGCAAGCGCGGCGGCGAACAGGCTCACCGTGAGCAGCGCCGCGACGACCAGGATCATGCGCTGGAGCTGGAGCGGCTGCGCGGTCGAGAACCTCGCCTCGAGCGCCGGCCAGTTGTTGAACGTGGTCGCGAGCAGCACCGCGCCCAGCGCGGCGAAGGCGAGGAACGCGAAACGGGCGGGGTAGGCTCCGCGGCTCCAGGCGATGATGGCGATGACCAGTCCCGTGATGATGAGCACGACCGCGAAGGTGACGCGCGGGGCGCGGAGCAGGCCGAGCGTGCCCTGGGTGCTGCGATAGTCGCGCTCCCACGCCTCGGGCACGTGGACCAGCCGGTGCGCGTCCACGACCTGGTCGCCCGCGATCGTGACCGCGAGGCGCAGCTCGCCCTGGGTCAGCGCGTGCGCGGCGCTGTCGGCGAAGGTGAAGGTCCAGTCGCGGCGCGCGGGGAGCTTGTTCGAGACCGCCGAGACCTCCTTGAGCGTCGCGGGGTCGAGCTGGAACGTCGCGCGCACCGCATCGCGCGCGATGGCGCGGGCCTGGGGCTCCTCGAGAGCTGCCCCGGGCCGGCCCTGCGGCAGCTTGTGCTCGATCCGCGTCACCTCGCCGTCCCCCTTCAGGCTCACCACCCACTCCTCGGCCCGCTCGGCGACGTCGCCCTCGAAGGTCGCCACCCGCACCGTCCAGCGCGGCCCGTCGAGGTAGCGTCCCAGCAGCGTCGCATAGGTCTTGGGGCCCGCGGTGCGCCACACGAAGGCGTCCTGGAGGTCGGGGCGGTCATCGATGCTGGCGAGCACGCGCCAGGTCGCCGGGGGCTTGAAGCCGCGCGCCGCGAGCGCCTCGAGCGAGCGGGCCTCGGCGGCGGCGCGTCCGATGCGGAACGGCCGGGTGTCCGGAGCCACGAACAGCGTCGCCACCCAGGCCGCCAGTCCGAGCGCGCCCAGGGCCAGGAACAGTCGCGTCCGCCCCGGCGCCAGCGCGCCGGCGACCGGCAGCTCGGAGACCAGCGCGGGCTCGGCGGGAGCCGCCGCGGGCGGCGTCCAGGCGGCGTTTCGGAGCGGAGCCGCGAGCTCGCTCCAGCGGCCCGCGCGCGCGCGCGCGAGCAGCACGATCCCGAGCGGCGCCAGCATCCACAGCACGATCAGGACCTGATCGATCCGTGTGGCGGGCGAGGTCGAGGTGAAGAGCGGCAGGGAGAACAGGATCACGTCGAACAGGAAGTGGGCGAGCGCGGTCGGGAGCAGGCCGAAGTTCAGGTAGATGATCCCCCAGACCAGCGAGGGGAGGATGAGCTCGACCGGGCGCGCGTACGCCGGCCACGACGCGTAGTTCGCGTGGGCCGACCCGAACACGAGCGCCTGGAGGATCAGCGCGCCGACGATCCAGGCGCGCCGGTGCCCGTAGCGATCGCCGATCAGGGCCGCTGCCGCGATCGGGACCGCGCGGAACAGGGACTCCTCCCAGATGCCGGCCTGGGCCGAGGGCGCGAGCGCCGAGAGCCACGGGGCGTAGGAGGCGAGCACGTCGGGGTCCACGAGCGCCTCGGAGGGCGTCCACCAGTGGAGCAGGCGGGACACGAGCAGGTAGAAGCCGACGATGAAGCCGAACTGGAGCCCGGTGTAGAGGTAGCCGCCTGCCGTGCGGCCCAGGATCTGAACGCTGCCCGCGGCGTCGCGCGACCACAGCTTCCATTGCTGCGGGTGGTGCGGGAACGCCTTGCGCGACAGGCTCTCGGCGGCCATGAACGAGAGCGACAGGTAGCCCGCCGTGATGACGAACGAGCCGACGATCGCGAACAGGCGCTGCAGGACGAACGTATTGACCGGCAGCGCGGTGTCGTAGCCCACCCAGATCAGGGGCCAGGCGTTGAGATCCGCGAGCGCCTGGACGAACGCGATGACCAGGCCGATCGCGACCGCCGGCCGCCACAGCAGCCAGCGCCGGCGCAGCATGAGGAACACGCCCACCATGCCGCCGCCGACCAGGTAGAGCACGATCGCGACCGCCTGGGCCCCGAAGGCGATGCCGTCGTTGGCGGAGCGCATCTCCTCGTACTGCCGCGCGAAGGCCTCGGGAACCCGGAGGAAGTGCGTGAGCTCGGTGAGCCGGTCGCCGCTCACGACCAGCCGCAGGCGGTAGCGGCCCTCGCCCGCGCGCTCGGCATTGCGCTCGTAGACGAAGGTGTGGTCGGCGCGGCCGTTGGGCCGCACTTCCTTCGAGGTCTCGACGCGGCTGTAGAGCGCGAGATCGACGTGCCAGCGCTGTGTTGCGGCCTCCTCGGCGATGCGCCGCGCCTGGGGCTCGCCGAGGGCGGGCCCGGGCGCGGTCTCGCGGACCCGCTCGCGGAACCCGTAGGGCCGGCCGTCGGGGGTGAAGCGCACCAGGGTTTCGTTGGCCTCACCCGGCTCGAAATGCCGCACCCGCCAGGTGTACGCGGCGTACAGGCCGCGGCGGAGCATGTCGCGGAAGGCCTCCTTGCCGCCCCCCTTGAGCTCGACGAACGTCTTCACGGTGTCGTCGACGCCGAACGACGCCACCTGGCGGAACGCCCCGGCCGGTCCCCAGTGGTTCTGGGCCGCGAGCGTGTGCGCCGAGCGGAGCGCGGCCGCGCGGTCCATGCGCAGATCGAGCGAGACGATCGGGAACGCCTTCGGGAAGTTGAGGATGGCGAACCCGGCCGCGAACAGCGCGAGCACGGCGAACGCGATCCAGAACGCGGGCCTCTTCGTCATGGTGCGGTCCTCGTTCGGGTGGGATCCGTCGGGATGGGGCGCCGGGACCGTGGCGCGCACGCCGCGTCCCGGCGCTCGGTTCTCGAGTGCAAGCCGAACGCCCCTTCAGGGCCGCGGCAGGTTAACACGCCGGGCCCGGACGGCCGCGGGGGCTATTTGGGCGGTGGCGGTGGCGCGGGGGCGGGCTTGGGCCGCTGGGATTTCGGGAGGTGCGGCTTGACCATCGTCGGATCGTGACACTGGATGCACAGGTCCATCTTGGGCTCGGCGATCAGGAGGCCTTCGAACTCCGAGGCGTGCGGCCGGTGACAGCTCAGGCAGTTGAACTCCTGCCCGGTGCGCGGGTCGGGCTTCCGGCTCGAGGTCGGATGGAAATGCTTCGACAGGTCGGTGTGGCACTTCTTGCACAGGTCGGGAACCGGCTGCTTGAGCAGTCCGGCCGCATCCGATCCGTGCGGCTCGTGACACGCCGTGCAACCCTGGTCGAGCGCCTGGTGCCGGACCGCGCCGCTCATGATCTTGCGATCGTGGCAGTCGAAGCACAGCGCGGGCTGCGCCTGGACCAGGAGCTTCGGCGCGACGGCGCCATGCGGGCCGTGGCACGAGAGGCATTCGCGCCCGCCCTTCGCCGGCGGGTGGACGTGGGCCTTGGCGAGCGACTCCTTGATGGGCGCGTGGCACTTGAAGCACAGCGCGCCGCCCTTGGCGACGGTCGCCGTCGACCCCTTGGCGACGTGGCACATCTGGCAGTCGCCGCGCACGAACGGCAGGTGAGGGTTCGACCACAACAGCGAATGGCGGCCCTTGGGCTGCGCGTGCGGGTCGTGGCACGAGATGCAGTTGACGCCCGCGAGCTGGATGTTCGGGTGCTTGGCCACCAGCGACGGTTTGTTCACGTCGTGGCAGACCGTGCACAGTGCGCCGCCCGGACGGCGGACCATCGCGGGCAGATCGGAGCCGTGGGGCGCGTGGCAGGCCAGGCACAGGCCGCGCGCGACCGGCGCGTGCGGCGAGCCCTCGGTGATGCGCTTCGCGAGATCGGTGTGGCAGTCGAGACAGATCTCGGCGGCTTTCTTCTTGAGCAGCCCGGGCCGCGTGCTCTGGTGCGGCTCGTGGCACTCCACGCAGCGCCCCTGGGCGGCGGGCGGATGCCCGTGCGCGAGATTCGCCTCCACCCGGACCTTCGCGTGGCAGGTCGCGCACAGACGCTCGGTGGGCTGGGTGAGCAGCTTGTCGCGGTCGGAGGCATGCGGGGTGTGGCAGGTCAGACACTGCCCGGCTTTGACCGGCGGATGCACGACCGAGGTCGGCGTTTCGGGCTTGGCGACGTCCTGGTGGCAGGTCGCGCACAGCGGCCCGATCGCCGCGATCAGGCCGGTGCGTCCCGGAGGCTGGCCCTTCGCGTGGCACTGGTCGCAGTTCTGCTCGGCGAACGGCGGGTGCGTGTGGGCCCCGAGCAGCCCCGCCGCCTTCGAGGCGTGCGGGGTGTGACAGTTAAGGCAGCGGGCGTCCGCAAGGTCGGCGCCGCGGTGCTTGGCCTTGAGGTCCGCGCTCGAGGGGTCGTGGCAGTCCGAGCACAGCGCCGGCACCGACTTGACGAGCGCGGGCGCCACCGCGCCGCCGTGCGGATCGTGGCAGGTGAGGCAGTCGCCCTGGGCGACCGGCGGGTGCACGTGGTCGCCCTCCTTGCCGATCATCGGGTGGCAGGACGCGCACAGCGCGCTGCCCTCGGCCTTGAGCAGCTTCGCCTGCTTCGAGCCGTGGACTTCGTGGCAGCTCGTGCACCGGCCCGCCGCCGCCGGCGCGTGGGCCGCGACCCCCGCGGCCTTCTTCGCGATGTCGGCATGGCAGGTGGCGCACAACTCGCCCTGCGGCTTGACGAGCAGCGCCGTGCTCTCCCCGCCGTGCGGGCCGTGGCAGGTCAGGCACTTGCCCTCGGCCACCGGCGGGTGCTGGTGCGGCGCCTTGAGCGCGAGCTGGGCCACGGAATGGCACAGCGCGCACAGCTTGGCGGGCTCGTCCTTGACGAGGTGGGGCTGGGCCGACTGGTGCGGATCGTGGCACGCGGCGCAGTTCCCGGCCCGGAACGGCAGGTGCGTGACCTTGCCGGCCAGCTTCTCGTCCTCGCCGGCGTGACAGGTGACGCACAGCTTGCGCTGCTCATCGCGCAACAGGTGGCTCTCGGTGCCGGCGTGGGGAGTGTGGCAGCGCAGGCAATCCTTCTTGGCCGCGGGCGGGTGCGTGCCGGCGCCGGCGCTCAGCCGCTTCTCCAGGTCCTGGTGGCAGCTCAGGCACATCGCGCCGTCCGCGGTCTTCACCAGCTTGTCGCGCTCCGAGCCGTGCGGATCGTGGCAGGAGACGCACGCCCCGTCCTTGAACGCCTGGTGGACGACCGGCTGCCTGAGCTGGCTCGCGATCGACTCGTGGCAGGTGCCGCACAGCGTGGACGGTTTGTCCTTGAGGAGCGCCCCGCCCTTGCCCTGGTGCGGGTCGTGGCAGGTGAGGCACTCGCCCTCGGCGGCGGGCGGATGCGGATGCGGGAGCTTGTCGAGCCCCTGGCGGTCGGAGTGGCAGTCGAGGCACAGCGCCGGGACCTCGCGCGTGAGCGCCGCGACCGGCTTGCCCGCCTCGACCTTGTGGCAGGCGTCGCACTGCCCCTGGGCGACCGGCGGGTGCGAGTCGGGACGCAGCAGCCCCGCATTCTCCGAGGAGTGCGGCGCGTGGCAGGCGCTGCACTCGAGCTCGCCGCGCGCCACCCGGGCGTGTTTGGTCTCGAGCTCGGCGGGCTTGTGGCAGGAGCCGCACAGCTCCTTCTCGGGGACGCGCAGGAGCCCCGCGCCGATGCCGTCGTGCGAGCCGTGGCAGGAGGCGCAGTCGCCGCTCTTGAACGGCGGGTGGACCACCTTGGCGGTCAGCTCCTGCTTCGTCCCCTTGTGACAGACGAAGCAGCTCTGCTCGGGGCCGCCCTCGCGGCCCAGGTGGGGAAGGCTCGAGGCGTGCGGGTCGTGGCAGCCCACGCACTGGCCCTGGGTGAAGGCGCCGTGCGCCACGCGGCCGGGCTTCGCCGCCGCCAGGTCCTTGTGGCAGTCGAGGCACAGGTCGGGATACTTCTTCTTGAGCACCAGCGTCTGCGCGAAGCCATGGCTCAAATGGCAGGCCATGCAGTCGCCCTTGGCGACCGGCGCGTGCACGTACTTCTTCGCGTACTCCTGCTTCGCCGCCTTGTGGCAGTCGTAGCAGGTGCGGGCCGGCGCGGTGCGTGCGCGGACACCCGGCGCGCCCAGTGCCGCGGCGAGTGCCGCGGCGAGCGCGAGCAGGCCGGCGGCCCGGAGGCCGGCGGCGACCACGGGGCGCCATCGCTGGCGCGGGGACAGGGTCACGGCCGCCGGGCCCGGGTGGAGGCGGAATCCCGCTGCGCGGGCGGCGGCCGGATCGCGCGCGGAGCGGTGGAATCGGGGCGCGCCGCCTGACGGGGGACGCGCGTCGCGAGGGAATCGTCGGCCCACATCGTGGGCCGGTCCTTGAAGTCGATGCGCACGATGAAGAACGCGAGCAGCGACCTGCGCGCGAAGTGAGGCGGCATGTTGATGAACGCCCAGGTCGTGTCCCGGGGCACGCCCTTCTCGCGGACGATGATACGAAACGCCGGATTACGCGGCTCCGGGCTGCGCGAGATGACCTTCCGGGTCTTGAGGTCCATCGCGAAGTCGGGAACGAACTCGACCACCTGTGCCGAGTACGGGGTGTCGCCGACCGGGTACTCCTGCTTCACGAGCACCGAGTCCACCTCGAGAAAATCCGGGAACACCCGATGCCGGGCGGCGAGCACCACGCTCTTGACCTGCGGCGCCCGCAGGGGCGCGGCCGCGGCCGCCGGCGCGGCGAGCAGCGTGGCAATCAGCGCCGCGCCGGTGACCCGCGTGGCGATGGCGAGCAGGGACCGGACCGGCAGCTTCACTTGCGCTCCTCGATGGCGGCCGGATGGAGCAGGGTGTCGGGCGCGGTCGGAACCTGGAAGCCGCTCAGGATGTCGGACGCCATGATCGCGAGCAAGCGCTCGCGACTGAGCTCGCGCCCCCAGCCAAAGGCCTTCTCGCGATCGTCCCCGGTGCGCACCCTGAGATCCGCCCACACCACGCGTCCCGAGGCCACCTCGATGAGCTTGAGCGCCAGGCCGACCGAAGGCACGTCGCCGTCGGGGGTGCGCACCACGTCGCTTTCGAGCGCCGAGCCGACCATGAGGTAGGGGGCGTTGAGCGCCTTGCCCAGGGCGGCGGTCTGCCACGAGGCCAGCGATCCGGTGGCGCGCACGCGCAGCGACTCCATGGCCGCATCCACCTCGCCCGATTCGACCACCTGGCAGGTGGGATTGCGGGCCAGCTCGGTGAACAGGACGCGCGTGAACACGTCGCCCGCATCCACCTTGCCGGTCAGGTTCTCGACCGGGATGAGCGCCACGCGCTGACGGAGCCCAGCCGTGACCGGCGCGGGGGCCCTGGACCGGCCCGAGGCGGCGCAGCCGGCGAGCGTGGCGAGGAGCGCCACGACCAGTGCCGCCCCGGCGGATCGCAAGCGGCCGTACCGACGGTCTGCGCTCATAGCGCCCTCCCCTTGAGCCGCTCGACCGCCTCGACGCAGGCGTCCTGGGTCAGGCTGCCCATGGAGCGCGTGCCGCCGCCGCCGATGACCGGGATGCGCGCCTTGCCTCGACGGCTGATCGAGACGCGCCACACCACGTCGCCGGTCGCCGCGTCGATCATCTCGGCGTCGAAGGCCAGCACCGCCACGTCGTCCGGGCCCAGGTGCTGGATGCCGTACTCCGTGACCGCGCCGCGGATGATGCCGGTCGCATGCACGCTGTCGGCGGCCTGGGAGAGGCGCTTGGGATCCAGGTTGCCGTTCTCGTCGGCTTCGATGCCCATGCGCGTGGCGACCACGGCGAACTCGACCGGCTCGACGACCTGGTAGCGGCCCGCCATGATGAGCTCGGTGATGAACGAGCGCGTCACGCGGTCGCCGGCGAAAGCCTGATTGCTCAGGTTGGCGAACGGAATCACCGCGACCCGCTCGTAGTGGGTGAGGTCCGCTTGTGGATTGACATAGAGGCGCGCCGGGGCGGCGCAACCGATCAGCGCGAGGAGGGCGAGCACGACCCATCCGTGGGGCGGCGGCCAGCGTTTCATGACGGTCCTCCGAAAGTCCAGGTGAGCGACGCGTCGGCCTGGCGCGAATGCGTCGGCCGGCCCGGATCGCCGACGTTGATCCCGCCGATGAGCGTGAGCCGGCGACTCAGCGCGCCGGTGAGGCGTCCCCCGATCAGCTCCCGGCTGCCCAGGGCGTCGGCCGCGGCGACCCGCTGCGTGCGGTCGCTGCGCGAAAAGTAGCCCGAGAGCCGCAGGCGGCGCGTGGGGTTCAGGTTGGCGTTGATCTGCGTGGTCGTCACGCGCGGGTCGTTGCGAGGGAGCGAGCCGTTGCTCGCGAAGTCCGCGGTGAGGTCGAAGTCCCGGACCGGGCCGAGGCGCACGTTGAGTCCCACGCCGCGCGATACCGCGCTGCCCGCGAACGGCGTGGCCCCGGCCTGATAGCGCCGGCCGGAGAGACGGACGACCAGGCCGCGAAGCGGCGTGAGCTGCGCCCCCGCCGAGCTCTGGGCCACGTAGCGCGAGCTGCGGGCGGCGCTGTCGGTGTTGGCCGAGACCAGCAGGTCCACGTCGAGGCCGATGCGGCTCGTGAGGTCGAGACGCGATCCGGCGTGATAGCCCTGGGTCGAGTAGGCGGGGCGCTCGACGCTCCAGTTGGAGGTGTGGGAGGCGCTCGCAGTTGCCCGCCAGATGTTCTTCCAGGTGCCGTCGGCGCCGATCACGGCGGTAACGTACTTCAAGATGCCGGTTCCTGTCTCAAGGCGCTCGGTGCGCAGTCCGCCGCCCGCGATCAGGCGGGCCGCCCGGGAGGCCTGGAAGTTGTAGAGCAGCGAGCCGTCGTGGTCGGTCTGGCCGGTGCTCACCTGGTTGAAGAGCAGCGAACGCCGCAGGATGTAGTTGAGGGTCCACTGGGAGCGCACCGACTGGCGGAGCACGCCGCTCGCGGTCACGGCGTGGCTCTCGGAGCGATCCACCAGCTTGCCCACGCGCTCGCTGCCCGAGTACTCGTAGGCGAGCCCGAGCGATCGGCGGCCCGAGACCCCGAGCACGTAGGCCGCTCCCGCGTTGTAGCCTCGCTGGAGCAGGGCGGCGGGCCCGCCGGCTCCCGACACGCCCTGGTCGGTGTAGCCGGCATGGGCCGCGAGTGTCCCGACGCCGTAGGCGAGCTGGGCCGCGCGATTCGTCCCGGTCGAGTTCGCGGTGCCGTTGCCGGGCTCGCGGTGCCGGCGCGTCCAGGTCAGGTCGAGCCGCGGGAGCCGCGCAGGCGCGAGGTACGCGGTGAGCTGCGTGTCCTGGCGGTGGTCGGTGAACAGCGGCTGGAGCCCCGTCGGCCCGGGGAAGGCGGTGGTCGTGGTCGCGGGCCGGTAGGAGGCGCTGGCGCCGAAGGCGGGATGGGTCATACGCACGAGCCCGTAAGGCGTGCGCTGGTTGAGCTTGATGCCGCGTGTGGCCACGTCGTTGAGCTGGAGTTGCCAGAACAGGTTGAGGTCGGGCCGGAGATAGTCGGACTGCGTGAGCTCGTAGTTCTGGGCCCAGACCTCCCGATGCTGGTCCACCCACCGGGTGGTGCCGTCGGGATTCGTCACGAGCAGGCGTTGGCGCACGTCCTGAAACTGGACCACCGCCCGGCCCATGACCGCGCGCGCCCGGGCCGGGGCGAGGGGAAGCGCGAGCAGCGCGAGCCCCACGGCGACCGCCGCACCGCAGCCGCCCGGCCCGCCCTCAGCGCGCATAGTTCACCGTGTAGCTTTGGGCGACGTGGCAGGTCGGCGTACAGGTGCCCCCGCCCGCCGACTCCGAGTACGTGACGATGCCGGGGCTGCGCCCGGTCACGATGAGGTGGGGCTGGGTCGTCGAGCCGTGCGTCGTGTGGCAGGCAAAGCAGGGGATCTGCTGCGTCTCCACGTGATCGGCGTGGCCCCCGACTCCGGCGGGCTGATTGAAGCGCGACGCGCCCTGGACGACCGCCGAGGAGCCCGCGTTGGCGTAGACATCGTAGGCGTGGCAGTTGAAGCACAACTCGTTCGAGGCAGTGACGCGCGACGCGGATGAGGCGGTGTAGGGTCCCTTGAGGATGTAGCGATAGGTCGAGCCGTGCGGCCCCGCGGGTCCCAGCTCGCTGCCGTGGCAGTCGCCGCAGCGCATGAGCGAGGTCCCGCTCCAGCCCGGGGCGAACGCCGAAAAACTGATGTTTCGGTTCGCGCCCGCGTCCTCGACCGGGTGGAACGAGGGATTCGCGGGATTGAACACGAGCGCGAAGTCGGTCTGGCCGGGCGGCTGCGTGGTCCACGAGGAATGGCATTTGAAGCACAGCTGGTACTCGGTCACCGGGGCGGTGAGCGAGTCCGAGCCCGAGATGAACGTGTACGAGGGCGCGGTGCCCGCGGCGCCGTTCAGCACCCCGACGCGGCTCGCCCCGAGCAGCGTCTTCGAGGCCGCCGGAGCCGCGGGCGGCAGGCCGCCGTCGCCGCGGCTCACGTGCGGGTTGTGGCAGTCCTCGCACTCGGCGTGGCGCAGGTTGATCGGCGCGATCGCGAAAGCCGATGGGCTCGACTCGGTCGGGCCGCTGTGGCGATCGCTGTAGAGCGTCGTGGGATGCGCGAAGGGTTTGAGCGCGTCGGCGCGGATGTCGGTCGCCGCCGGGCTGCCGTCGTGGCAGGCGAAGCACAGCTTCTCCTCGCGGGCGAGCCCCAGCGCGGGGATCAGGCCCGAGGCGTCCTCCCAGCCGTGCGGCTCGTGGCAATTGAGGCACTTGCCCGCGGCTCCGGCCTCGACGCGCGCCGGCGGATCGGGTCCCGGCCAGATCGCGCTCGGGCTCCACGCATGGGGGGAGCCGTTGTAGCCGACCGTGCCCGGATAGCTCCCGCCGTTCCACGGCACCGTGTGGCAGCCGTCGCACAGCGTGTTCTCGTCGGGTCCGATGAGCGCGTGCTCGTAGGGGATGACCGAGCCGCCCCCGTGCTCGGAGTGGCAGGATTCACAATCGCCGGCGTGCGGCCCCTGCGCGAGCATCTTCGAGACCTGGGCCGGCGTTCGCGGCAGCCGCGGCGGCGCCGCCAGGGCCAGCGACCCGAGCAGCACCAGGGCCGCCGCAACCGGCGCGAAAACAGAGGCGGCCGGCGCCCAAGGGCGTCGGCCGCTCTGATCGGCACGGCAGCTTCGGCTCTCGGTCACACTCCCGACCGGTGCGTCCGCCCCGGGTGTTCCCGCAGCGTCCACACCGCTTGCCCGTCGGATCTCGTGGCCTCGTTCCATGTCGCCCCGCGCCGGTGTTCGCATCGCCCGCTCCACGGAGCCGCACCCGGGACTGGCGACGACCCGGGCCGCTCCACCCCGCCGCGAGGGCTTCCGCCCTCGCGACGGATGAGAACCGTGGAGACTTCCATCACTGCTAGCCGCCCTGCACGTGGCACTGACGGCACATATCCTTGTACACGCCGCCGTCGCCCTCTTCGGTGACGGTGCCCGTACCCTTCATGAAAATCAACCCGAACCCGTTCTGGTTGCCATGGGCCTTGTGGCAGCTCATGCAGGACGGAGTCACGGTGGGGTCGGAGCCGTCCCAGATTCCCTGGTTGTCCATGACCTTCACCTTGTTCGTATGGCCGGCGTACTGGGCAAGGCTCGAGATGAACGTGGGGGACCCCGCGTGCCCGATGTTGACGTCCGCGGTCGGGTGACGCTTCCAGGGGACGTTCGGCGGGGCCGTGCCGGTGTTGCCGCCCGATCGGCCGCCCATCCATGCGTCGCCACCCTGGCCGTGGAAGTCCGTATGGCAGCCCTTGCACCAGTTGCCCATGGCGCTCTTGGTCTGATCCGGCTCGTTGAACCACACGTTGCTCACGTCGTAGCCCGCGGCCGAGATCTCGTAAACGTCCTTGGTCAGGTTATTCACGCCGACCGCGTACGTGAGGGTACCGCCGGCCACGCCGCCGGGGCTGGTGGTCAGGTTCCGGTACTGGGTGACCGTCTGCCCGTGCTGCGCGTGGCAGTTGATGCACTCCAGACCATCGGGGTTCGTGAACGTGCCACCCGGGGCGGCATCGACCGAGTAAAGCGTGTGGCCATCGATGTCATCGTAGCCGACGTCGTTCGTGATGCCGTGCCCGCTCGCGATATTGAGCGCGCCGGCTTCGCGCACGATGCCCTGGAACATTCCGTTGTTGGCGCCGAGAACGTCCGGCCCCGAGTTGCTGTTGTTGTGGCAGTTGAGACAGGTCTCGTTCGGCTCGTTGCGAAGCAGGTAATCATACGGGGCCGCGCTGCCGATCGACAGCACCGCACCACCCGACGTGTAGCCGTGAGCCTGGCTGCCGTGAGCGATGTGGCAGTCGCTGCAGATCAGCGCCGCGCCGTTGTGATAGTCGCCTGCCGTGGCCACGGCCGCCAGCCCGAGCGACATCATCACACCCAGGACGAGCATGAGGCGTTTCATAGTCACGCTCCTGATTGAAGGGGACTCTACTGTGGATCCACGAACTTCATTGAGGCTAGTGACGAAAGCCACCTCCTTCCGCTTCATCGGGTTCATATGCTCGAGGCGCCGGCTCATTGGACCCTCAAGAGCTGGAAGCGGTTGCCGCGGCATTCCGCCACCGCGACCAGATCCGTTCCGTTGCTCGCCAGCGCGCTTGGATACAGGAACTGCCCGGGTCCGCTGCCGATCTGTCCGACCGACTGAAGGAACGTGCCGGAGAGATCGAACACCTGAATGAACTGCCGGAGCTGGTCGCTGACCCAGATCCGGTCGCCCGCCGCGATGGTCACGCCGGACGGATACGAGAAGTTGCCCGCGCCGATGTCGTGCACCCCGAAGCCGCGCAGGTACTGGCCGCTGGGGCTGAAGATCTGGACCGCGAGCTGGGTGAGCGTGCAGGTCACGACGACCTCGCCGCCCGCCGCGACCGCGATGCCGCTGATCGTGGTGAGCTGCCCCGGGCCCGCGCCCGAATCGCCCCAGGTCCCGACGAACTCGAGCTTGGGGTCGAAGCGATGGACCCGGCCGTGGCGCCCGCGGTCGGCGATCAGCAGCCCGCCGTCGGGCGTGAGGGCGAGCGCGCCCGGCCCGCCGCTGGAATCGCGAACGGTCGCTGGAATCTCGACGCGCCCGACGCTGCGGCCGCGGTAGTCGAGGATGTCCACGTAATCCGCCATCCGGTCGCCCACGAGAATGCGCCCGGTCCGATCCACCACGAGAGCCACTGGCACGCCGTCCACCCACTGCCCACCCTGGCCCTGGACCCGGTGGATGAACCGGGCGCGACGATCGCCTCCGAGCGAGTAGATCTCGATGAGGTGGTCGTCGCTGTTCGCGAGCACGATTTCCTGATGCGCCGCATCGATCGCGATCCCGCGCGGCCCGTTGAAGGAAAGGCCGGGCTCCGGCCCCGATACGATCAGGAGCGGCTGCACCGTGAGCGCCGCCGGTGCCGCCGCGACCGGAGCGGACGCGAGGAGCGAGAGCCCGATCACCGCCCACGCGAAAACGGGCGCCCGCCTGGCTCCGGCGTTGCGTCCGTTGGGCTCGTGCTTCTGGGACTGGGTTCTGGTCATTTCCTCGCGCTGCAGGGGCCGCCGACAGGGCAGGTGTGCCGCGCCTCCGTGGAACTACGGACCGCAACCATTGTGCCATC
>JBGQIE010000029.1:0-22694 GCA_041498315.1 Candidatus Eiseniibacteriota bacterium | reverse complement strand
CTTCGAGGAGCATCGATGGCGACCCGCAAGACCCGGAACGTCGAGACCACCGCGGCCGTGCCCGGCCACGTCAAGGACATGAAGCTGGCCCGCGAGGGCAAGGCCCGCATCGAGTGGGCCGAGCGCAACATGCCCGTTCTGCGCGCGATCCGCGCCCGCTTCGCCAAGGAGAAGCCGCTCCGCAAGCTCCGCATCGCGGCCTGCCTGCACGTGACCACCGAGACCGCGAACCTCATGCGCACGCTGCAGGCGGGCGGCGCCGAGGTGTTCCTGTGCGGCTCCAACCCGCTCAGCACGCAGGACGACGTCGCCGCCGCTCTGGTGGGCGTCTACGGCATCCCGACCTACGCGATCAAGGGCGAGGACCACAAGACCTACTACTCGCACATCGTCTCGTGCATCGAGGCGCGGCCCCACGTCACGATGGACGACGGCTGCGACCTGGTCACCGTGCTCCACACCAAGCTCAAGGGCCACCTGCGCGGCGTGTTCGCGGGCACCGAGGAGACCTCGACCGGCGTCACCCGGCTGCGGGCGATGGCGGCCCACAAGGTGCTGCGCTACCCGGTCGTCGCGATCAACGACGCCGACACCAAGCACCTGTTCGACAACCGCTACGGCACCGGGCAGAGCACGATGGACGGCATCCTGCGGGCGACCAACATGCTGATCGCGGGCTCGACGGTGGTCATCGCCGGCTACGGCTGGTGCGGCCGGGGTCTGGCCGTGCGCGCCAAGGGCATGGGCGCCACCGTCATGGTCACCGAGGTGAACCCGCTGCGCGCGCTCGAGGCGGCGATGGACGGGTTCCAGGTCGTGTCGATGGCCGAGGCCGCGCCGCGCGGCGACCTGTTCATCACCCTGACCGGCAACAAGTCGGTGCTGCGCCGCGAGCACTTCGTCGCCATGAAGGACGGCGCGATCGTGGCGAACAGCGGCCACTTCAACGTCGAGATCGACATCCCGGCGCTCGAGCGGCTTTCGAGCTCGCGGCGCACCGTGCGCACCTTCGTCGAGGAGTTCAAGCTGAAGTCCGGCCGGCGCCTCTACCTGCTCGGCGAGGGCCGGCTCATCAACCTCGCGGCGGCCGAAGGCCACCCGGCGATGGTCATGGACATGTCGTTCGCGAACCAGTCGCTGAGCGTCGAGTACCTGGCCCGCAAGGCGAAGACGCTCAAGCGCGACGTCTATCGCGTGCCGCAGAGCATCGACGAGGAGGTCGCCCGCCTGAAGCTCCGGAGCATGGACATCACGATCGACGGGCTCACCCCCGAGCAGGACAAGTACCTGCGCAGCTGGAGCGAGGGCACCTAGGAGCGGCGGGGGCCGGGCGCTCGAAGCCCGGCCCCGCGACCGCGGCCTGTCGGGCCATGCTTTCCCGCCGTCTGCCCGCCGAGCGCACGCCCAACGAGTGGGCCCGCCTGCTCGCCTTGCGCCCGGCGGGCGGCGAGCGGTGTGATCTCACCGAGTCCAATCCCACCCGCGTCGGGCTCGGGGGCGCGGACGCGGCGGCGCTGGCCGCTCTCGCCTCGCCCGCCGGAGCGAGCTACGAGCCCGATCCCCGCGGCCTGCTCTCCGCCCGGACCGCCATCGCCCGCGACTACGCCGCGCGCGGCCTGGAGGTTCGGCCCGAGCACCTCGTGCTCACGGCCAGCACGAGCGAAGCCTACGCGCACCTGTTCCGGATGCTCGCTGACCCGGGCGAGACCGTGCTGGTGCCCACGCCCAGCTATCCGCTGTTCGAGCCCCTGGCGCAGCTCGAGGGGGTGGCGCTCGCGCCCTACCGGCTGGCCTATGACGGCGCCTGGCATCTCGACCGGGCCTCGTTCGAGGCCGCGATCGCGGGCGCGGCGACGCCGGTGCGGGCCGTCGTCGTGGTGCAGCCCAATCACCCCACCGGCTCGTGCCTGTCGGCGGACGAGATCGCCTTCGTCGAATCGCGCTGCGAGCGGCACCGGATGGCGATCATCGCCGACGAGGTGTTCGGGGACTTCCCCTGGCCGCCGCGCCCCGCTCCGTTCGCGGGCTTCATGGGCCGCGACCGGGTGCCCACTTTCGTCCTGAGCGGGCTTTCGAAGGTGTGCGGCATGCCCCAGATCAAGCTGGGCTGGATCGCGGTGTCGGGGCCGTCGCCGGAGCTGGAGCAGGCGCTCCAGGGCTTGGAGTGGATCGCCGATCTGTTCCTCTCGGTCTCCACACCCGCTCAGCTCGCCCTGCCGCGCCTGCTCGAGGCCCGGCCGGCGTTCCAGGCCCGGGTGCGCGAGCGGCTGGCTGAGAACCTCGAGCAGCTCGCGGCCTTCTCGCGCGCGCGGCCGGAAGTGTCGCGGCTTGCGGCCGACGGCGGCTGGGTCGCGGTGCTCAAGCTGCCCGCGCGCCGGAGCGGGGAGGCGTGGGCGCTCGAGCTGCTCCGGCGCGACGTCGTGGTCCACCCCGGGCACTTCTACGACCTCCCGGGCGAGGCCACCGTGGTCGTCAGCCTGATCGTCGAGCCAGGTGTTTTCGGGGCCGGGCTCGCCCGTTTCGCCGCGACGCTTCAGGCCTGACCTGCGCCCGAATCTGATGCCGGAGCAGGAGGACCTGCCCGTAGTGCCCGGCCAGATGCTCGAGCACGTGGTAGAACACCCAGCGCAGATTGAGGACCCGCACCAGGCCGTCGCGCCGCTTGCGCGTGAACTCGCGATCGAGATCGGCATCGGTGAGCCGCGAGGCGGCCTCGCGGGTGTGCGCCCGCGCGCGCGCGAGCAGATCGTCGTAGAAGCCGAGCGTGCGCCCGGCGAGTGCCCGCGGCGGCTGGGCACGCGCGGGGAGCGGGATGCCGTCGTCGTCCACGCCGATGCCGAGCGGCCCGAGGCTGTCGGGCCGGGCCAGGCCGAGCGGCCCGACCTGCATCCACACGACCTCGACGACCGCGATGTGGGCGAGCAGCATGCCGATCGTGTTCATGCCGGGGGCGGGCTGCCACTCGAGCGCCGGCCGCGTCAGCCCGCGGGTGTCGAGGCGCAGCCGGCGGCTCTGATCGTCGAGCTGGGCGAGGAACGATGCGATCTCCCGCGCGCGCGAGCGGGTGGGGACGGTCAGGACATGGCGCTCGGGCGGGGGCACGTCGGCTCCTCCATGCGGCCCTGGCCGGGAGACCGGACGGGACCCGAGGTTTTCCCGAACCCCCGGACTCCCCTAAGCTGCGCCGCATGAAATCTCATACCCGGTCCGCAGCCAGGGGTCAACCGCGCTCGCACATGTCGCCCCAGGCCGCCCCGGCTTCGCACGGCCGTTCCGTCGAGCCCCCCGACCTGCACACCACCGATTTCCGCTTTCCGGACGGATTCCTGTGGGGCGCGGCGACGTCGGCCCACCAGGTCGAGGGTGGCTGCGACAACAACGACTGGTGGGCCTGGGAGCAGGCGGGACGCGTCGCGCAGCGTTCGGGCGCGGCGTGCGATCACTTCCACCGGTTCCGCGAGGACTTCGACCTCGCGCGCTCGCTCGCCCACAACGCCCACCGCCTTTCGATCGAGTGGAGCCGGATCGAGCCCGAGGAGGGGCACTTCTCGGACGCGGCCATCCGCCATTACCGCCAGGTGCTCGAGGCCCTGGTCGAGCGCGGCATCGAGCCGATCGTGACCCTGCTCCACTTCACGCTGCCGCGCTGGCTCGCCGATCGCGGCGGCTGGGGGGACAAGGCGATCGAAGGGCTGTTCGAGCGCTTCGTCGCGCGCGCCGTGATGGAATACGGCGATCTGGTGCGGCGCTGGATCACGATCAACGAGCCGGTCGTGTCGGTCTACAAGGGCTACCTGGTGGGCGAGTGGCCGCCGGGCAAATCGAGCTACCCGGAGGCGCTCGGAGCGATCCGGCGCATGCTGCGCGCCCACGTGCGCGCCTACCACGCGATCCATGCCGCCCGGCCCACAGCATGGGTGGGGGTCGCGCAGCACATGCTCGAGCTTTCGATCTGCAATCCCTGGAGCCTGCGCGACCGGGTCTCGACCCGCACCCGCGATTTCCTCATGAACTTCCTGTTCCTGGACGCGCTCCACACCGGGGTGGTGCGGGCGCCGGGGCTGTTCTGGGAGCGCCTGCCCATGAAGGGCACGCTCGACTTCATCGGCGTCAACTACTACACGCGCGACTTCGTGCGCAACGGCGGGTTCGATCTGCCCGGCCTGCTCGGGAGCGCGTGCAAGCTCGACCATCACCAGCAGGTCGGCAAGCGCAGCTCGCTGGGCTGGGAGGTCTATCCGGAGGGGCTCGGGCGCTTCCTCCACCGTCTCAAGCGCTTCCGCCTTCCGATCCTCGTCACCGAGAACGGTATCTCGACCGGGGACGACGAGGATCGCTGGGCGTTCATGGTGCTCCACCTGTGGCAGGTGGCGCGCGCGATCAGCGCGGGGGTGCCGGTCACGGGCTACCTGTGCTGGTCGCTGCTCGACAACTTCGAGTGGGCGATCGGCTACGAGGCGCGCTTCGGGCTGATCGAGGTCGACTACCCGACCCAGCGCCGCACGGTGCGCGAGAGCGCGCGCCGCCTGGCGCGGATCATCGCGCGGAATCGGCTCTAGGGCCGGGCCGCGTGGCGAGCACGACCATCGTGTCGCCCGGGTTGACGTAGACGGAGACCCTGGGGACGGCGCGGTCCGCCGCGCGCAACAGCAGCGCGCCGATCCGCGTGTAGAAGCGCATGCGTTCAACGAGGCGGGCAAGCGCGAGGTACTTGCCCACCGCCACGATCCGGCCCACCTCGAACCCCGCGGCCTCGAGCATCGCCTGCATACTGCGACGCGAGAAGAAGTAGAGGTGTTCGTCGATGCTTCGGAAGCCAAGCCACCGACTGCCGAGGATGCGCGCGGGCAGGCTGCCGGCATCGGGCGTCGAGATCGCGATCACGCCCCCGGGACGCAGCAGGCGGTGGCACTCGGAGAGCACCGCCGCGGGATCGGGGACGTGCTCGATGAGATCCCACATCGTGATGAGGTCGTAGCCGCTCTCGGGAAGATTGGCGCCGATCAGGGTGCCGCGATGGACCTCGAAGCCCTTCTCCCGCGCTCGCGCCAGCGCGTAGGCGGAGATGTCCACGCCCTCGCCGTGCCATCCCGCCTCGCGCGCGACCTCGAGGAAGATGCCGGTCGCGCAGCCTACATCGAGCAGTCGCGGGGCCGCGGACCCGAGCAGCGGACGGATGAGCTTCATGCGCCCGCGGAAGGTGCGCAGGATGTCCTCGCGATCGGCCTCGTAGTTCTCGTAGCCGCCGAAGGTGGGGGTGGGGCAGTTGAAGTACGAGCCCTCGTACTGGAGCGCCAGGTCCTCGAAGTCGGGCCGCGGACTGACGAAGATGAGCCCGCAATTGACGCAGCGGACCAGGCGGGACACGTTGTGCACGCCATGGGTCACGTCGCGCCCGCAGTGGTTGCAGGACACGTGCTCCATCACTCGGCGGCTGGGGCCCGAGGGGCGCTTGGGGTGCGGCGCGGGGTCGAGACTCGTGGCCGGGGCCTGGGCCATGGACGGGCTCCTGGAGCGCGGGACGTGGTAGGAACCGAAACCCGCTGGCGCCAAAGCGTTTCGGACCCGTCGTTCATGTTACCACAGCCGCGCTCGAAGCGACGCGGGGGCCCGCCGGGAAGCGATCGGTCAGGGGCCCGGGGTCGGTCCCGAGCTCAGCGAAGCACGACGGCGCGCTGAACGGCCCGCTCGCCGCGCTGGCTTGCGACCAGGAAGTAGACGCCGGCGCCCAGGTCACGCGAGGAAAGCGTCAGCCGCACCGGACCGGCGGCCGCCGGCCCATTGAGCAGCGTGCGTACGATGCGTCCCGAGACATCCATGAGGTCCACGCGCGCCGGCCCGGCGGCCGGCCAGCTCAGCTCGACCGCCGTGAGCGGCCCGATCGGGTTGCGCGTCAGCGCGAGCCGGATGTGACCCGGCGCGGCGGGAGAACTCTCCACCGCGAGTGCGCTCTGGGCCTGAAGGTGGAGCGTGGTTCCCGACCGGTAGACCGTCGCCTGCCGGATCGTGAGCAGCCCGTACCCGTCGGGCGTCAGCATCTCATCCCGGAGCAGCGCGCCGTCGAGGTCGCGCACCACGGTGCAGTGATACTGCTCCCCACGCAGGACCCGGAAGTTCTGGAGGCGGCGCGGCGTGACGTCCACGGTCACCGATTCCGGACCGGCGATCAAGCCCTCCTGCCGCGGCAGGGACCGGGTCCACAGGCGCGTGCCCCAGTCGAGGTTTTGATCGATCGCCGTCGTGTCCCACTCGACCCAGCCGTTGATGCAGCCCACGCTGTCCCCGACGGCGGGGTTACCGTCTCCCGGGTCGTTGTCGGCGCTGCAGTTCGAGAGCGCCGGGAAGCTGAGGTCGGTGCGGAAGCGATAGAGGTAGCGGAAGTCCTGGGTCGGCGACCAGGGCGCATCGGAGTTGCTGAGGTGGTCGCGCATGTCCCAGAAGAACGTGCCGCCCTGGCGCGCCCCCTGCATGTCGCGATAGAAGGGAATCTTCTCCGCCCACCCGGTCGTGAAATCGTTCTTGCCGTTGAAGGCGATGATGGGCGGCACCGCCACCGGGGTCATGGCGCCCGCCAGCCAGCCGTCGTTGAGGGCGTGATAGATGGAAACCCCGTTGTTGTTGGGCAGATCGACATCGAGCGGACCCCACAGTCGATCGGCGGTGGCGCGCAGCGAGTTGCCGATGTTGAAGCCGCTGAGAGGATTGGGGTCGTTGATGAACGAGAAGTCGAACTTCGCGGCGATGGTCATGATCGCGGCGATGAGGTCCGGACGGCGCATGGCGAGCATGGCGCTTCCGATTCCCCCCATCGAGAAGCCGTAGGCGTACACCCGGGTGCGATTGATCGAGAACTTCCGTTCCGCCCACTCGAGCGAGTAGATGACCCGCTGGAGCGTGTAGTCGTGGACCACCCCGCCGGTCGGTGGAGGGTTGACGTCCATGTCGATGTTGTAACCCTCGTGGTAGCCGTACCAGAACGTGTTCGCATCGCTGTTGTTGAGCGGATCGTCGAGCGCCAGGACCCACTCGCCGGGCGTCCAGGTGCCATAGATGCCCTGCATGAAGTTCCCGGTCCGGGCATGCATGCTGACGATGAGCGAGGAGGTCCCCATATCGGCCGGTGGCACCACGGCGAGATCGAACGGAACGCCCGCCACGTTCGACATCGCCGGGAACATGGGGGTCGGCGTGTCGGTGCTCCACAGGGTGTAGACCGCGGGCTGGTTGAAGCGGTTGGTGAGCTGGCGCTGGAACACCGGCTCGGGCCGGTCCACGTGCTCGGTCACGGGATGTGGGAGCGCGTTGACCCCCGCGATCAGCGAGCGGTCCTCGGCCATGATCGGACCCAGCTGCGCGGTGACGGCGTAAAAGCGTCGTCCGCTCGTCACCGGGGTCAGGACGCACAGGCCCTGGTCGGGGCCCAGCGGCTCCGCGAGCGGATCGACCCGATAGCTCGTCACCGCACCCGTGATCACGGAGAATCGGCGGTCGTACCAGGTGGAATCACCCACCACGCCCACGCTCGTCGCCTGGGCCAGGTCGCCCGGGCTGCGAAGCGGGTATTGCGACGCGTAGACTCGAAAGATCCAGCCGGTGCCGGGCGGTGAGGTCCAGGTCAGAAAGGTCTGCCCTGAGGAGTGAAGGGCCGAGAGGTTTTCGACCTGGGCGGCGCGTGCGGCGGGGGCGGTCAGCGCAATCGCGACCGCAACACCAGCGGCCACACCTCGAAGGGCAAGTCGCACGGGGTGCTCCACAGGGTCAGCGTGGTCGAAGCCATGGGGGGGCTAGGTTCGGCCCCGGGAACCTGCACGCGACACTATTCCACGCGGACCGGGGCGCGGACAAGGGGAATTCGACCCAGGCTTCCGTACGGGCGCGTGTTCGATGCCGCCGAACGCCGGAATTTTCCGCCCGGCCGCCGGCGCAGGACGGCTCCGGGGCCGCGCGCCCGGCAGGGAGCCCGAAGCCCGCCCGCGGGCCGCGCCGGTCTAGCTGCCCGACTGGTTGGTCGAGATGCGCATCGAGTAGAACGACCGGTAGATGAACACCAGCGCCACGAGCATGAGCACCACGCCGGCGGGCCGGGCGATGGCCTGGTTGGCGACCCCCATCTCCACCGCGAGCAGGCCGAACAGGGTCGTGAACTTGATGATCGGGTTGAGCGCGACCGAGGAGGTGTCCTTGTACGGGTCGCCCACGGTGTCGCCGATCACGGTCGCGTCGTGCAGAGCCGTGCCCTTCTGGTGCAGCTCGACCTCGACGATCTTCTTGGCGTTGTCCCACGCCCCGCCCGCGTTCGCCATGTAGATGGCCTGGAATAGGCCCGAGACCGCGATCGAGACCAGGTAGGCGACGAAGAAGATCGGATCGAAGAAGGAGTAGGCGAGGGTGAGGCAGAAGATGACGATGAAGATGTTGAACATGCCCCGCTGCGCGTACTGGGTGCAGATCTTGACGACTTCCTTCGAGTCGTGGATCGAGGCCTTCTCGGAGGATTCGAGCTTGATATTCTTCTTGATGTACTCGACCGCGCGATGCGCCCCGGTCGTCACCGCCTGCATCGAGGCGCCGGTGAACCAGTAGATGGTGGCCCCGCCCATGAGGAGCCCGAGCAGCACCCGCGGCTCGGTGAGCGACAGGTCGAACGCCGCGCCCATCTGCTTCGTGAGCAGCACGATGAGCGAGAAGATCATGGTGGTCGCGCCCGCGACCGCGGTCGCGATGAGCACCGGCTTGGCCGTGGCCTTGAAGGTATTGCCCGCGCCGTCGTTGTCCTCGAGCAGGTGCTTGCCGTGCGCGAAGTCGGGCTTGAAGCCGAACGTGCGCTCGATGTCCTGGGCGGCCCCCGGGGTGCTCTCGATCTGCGACAGCTCGAAGATGCTCTGGGCGTTGTCCGTGACCGGGCCGTATGAGTCCACGGCGATGGTGACCGGCCCCATGCCGAGCAGGCCGAAGGCGACCAGGCCGAACGCGAACACCGCGGGGTGGCCCATGAACCCCGCCAGGCCCTGGAGCGAGATGACGTAGGCGATGAGCAGCATGGTCGCCAGGGTGAGCGCCTTCCAGAACACCGAGAAGTTGCCCGCGACCAGCCCGGAGAGGATGGTGAGCGAAGCGCCGCCCTCGCGGCTCGCCGCCACGATCTCGCGGACATGGCGCGAGCTGCTGCTCGTGAACACCTTGGTGAACTCGGGAATGAGCGCCGCGGCGAGCGTGCCGCACGAGATGATGATCGAGAGCTTCCACCACAATCCCGCCCCGAGGTCGGCGAGCATCCAGCGCGACACCAGGAAGGTGACGACGATCGAGAGCAGGGAGGTCATCCACACCAGGCTGGTGAGCGGCGCCTCGAAGTCGATCTTGTCCTTGCCCCGGTTCTGCGAGCGCGCCATCGCCCCGTTCGCGCTGAAGGCGGCGATCGAGGTGATGATCATGAGGATGCGCATGACGAAGATCCACACCAGCAGGTGGGCCTTGTGCTCGGGGAACACCGCCAGGGCGATGAACGAGATGAGCGCCACGCCGGTCACGCCGTAGGTCTCGAATCCGTCCGCGGTCGGGCCGACCGAGTCGCCGGCGTTGTCGCCGGTGCAGTCCGCGATCACGCCGGGGTTGCGCGGATCGTCCTCCTTGATCTTGAACACGACCTTCATGAGGTCGGAGCCGATGTCGGCGATCTTGGTGAAGATGCCGCCCGCGATACGCAGCGCCGAGGCCCCCAGCGACTCGCCGATCGCGAAGCCCAGGAACGAGGCGCCCGCGCTCTCCTTGGGCACGAACAGCAGGATCGCGAGCATCATGATGAGCTCGACGCAGATGAGCAGCACCCCGATGCTCATGCCGGCCTGGAGCGGGATCTCGTACACCGGCAGCGGCTTGCCCTTGAGCGAGGCGAAGGCCGTGCGGCTGTTGGCGTAGGTGTTCATGCGGATCCCGAACCACGCCACCGAGTACGAGCCCAGGATGCCGACCACCGACCACATGAGGATGAGGAAAACCTTGCCCACGCTCAGGTGCTCGAGCCAGCCGAAGTAGTAGACGATGCAGGCCCCGATGAACACCTCGAGCACCATGAGCAGCCGGCCCTGCTGGAGCAGGTAGGTCTTGCAGGTCTCGTAGATGATGTTCGACACGTCGAGCATGCTCTGGTGCGCGGGCAGGCCCTTGACCTGGTTGAACATCGTCATGCCGAACGCCATGCCGAGCGCGCACACGACCAGGCCCAGGAGCAGGAGCGTGTGGCCCGAGACCGTGGAGCCGAACAGGGAGTAGCTGGTCGTGATGGCGGGGATTTTAAGGTCGAGCTCGCTGGCCAGCGCGATCCCGGGCAGGAGGAGCGCGGCCGCCCCCAGGCCGGAGAGGGCGAGGGCGAGTCTCGTGGGGGCGAGACTGCGCAGGCGCAACATGTTCATCGAAATCTCCTTCGGTGGGGCTCGAAGCGTTCGGGGTCGGAAAAGGACGACGGACCATAGCCGAGGGGCCGGGGCCGGGCAAGCGCGAAACCCCGCGCCACCCGAACCGTGCGCCCCCGCCCGGGGTATATAGAGGTGTCCCGGCTGCCCGCCCCGCTGTCCCGTCCCGCCTCGTGGAGCGCCATGGTCCCGCCTCGCGTCGTGTCGCTGGCCCCTTCGATCACCGAGATCGTGTGCGCGCTGGGCTGTGGGGAGTGGCTGGTGGGCGGCTCGCGCACCGGCGATCGCCCGGAGACCGTGCCCGTGCCCGGGCGGCCCGCGCCCCAGCGGCTCGCCCCCCAGCGGCTCGCCGACGAGCGGCTCGCCGCGCTGCGTCCCGACCTGGTGCTCGAGCCCGGCGAGTGCGCCACCCTCGCCGACCTGTGGCGCGAGTTCCGCCGCGTCGCCGGGAGCCTCGGCGTCCCGGAGCGCGGCGTTCAGCTCGTGACGCGCACCTCGGGCCGCATGCGGGCGATCGCGGAGCGGGCCGGCACCCTGGGCCGCAGACCGCGCGTCGTCTTCATCGAGCACGTCGAGCCGCTCGCGGCCGCGGGCGGCTGGACGCCGGAGCTGGTGGTGCTGGCGGGCGGGGAGGACGTGGCCGGGACCACGGGCGGCGCGGCGGCGCCGCTGGACGGGGACGCGTTGCACGCCGCCGGGCCCGACGTGGTGTGGATCGCGCCGCGGGGCCACGATCTGGCGGGCGCCCGCGCCGGATTCGGGACGCTGGCCGCCCGGCCGGGCTTCCCCGGGCTCGAGGCCGGGCGCGCGACCCGGGTGTTCGGCGGCGATGGGCTTTCGCTCTTCCACCGTCCGGGTCCGCGCATCGCCGATTCCCTCGAGGCGCTCGCCGAGGCGCTCCACCCGGCGGCGTTTCGATTCGGCCACGAGGGACGCGGTTGGGAGCTTCTGTCGGCCGATCGCGCGCCCGCCGCGAGTAGCCGAAAGTAGCCGCCCGGCCACGAGCGTTCCCGTCCCTGCCGCGCGATCCGCCGCGCGCCGCCCGCGCGGAGCCGGCTGGCCTCGCGCCGCCCGCGGCGTTAGGCTGCCTTCAGCCCGGTCGCATGCCGGTCAAGGGGAGGCCCCCGGAGGCCGATGAATTCCAGGCCGATGCCCTTCACGGGAGCGCCATGAGCCAGAAGCCGACAGCCACCCCACACGTCTCCGAGCACGAAGCCCGCGCGGTCGCGGAAGCCTCACGCGAGACCGCCTGGACCGCGCCGTCGTTCGTGCGCGAGCTGTTCCTGGGCACGCTCGACCTCGGCCTCATCCACCCGCATCCCGAGCCCGATCCCGAGGAGCAGCGGCGCGCCCGGGAGTTCCTCGACCGGCTCGAGCGCTTCCTGCGCGAGGAGGTGGACGGGGAGCAGATCGAGCAGGACGCGCGCATCCCCGCCCCGGTCATCGAGGGCCTGCGCCGGCTCGGGGCGTTCGGCATCAAGATCCCGCGCGAGTACGGCGGGCTCGGCCTCTCGCAGTACAGCTACGGCCACGCCATGGCGATGTGCGGCTCGGTCTCGAGCGCGCTCGTCACCCTGCTGTCGGCGCACCAGTCCATCGGCGTGCCGCAGCCGCTCAAGCTGTTCGGCACCGAGGAGCAGAAGAAAAAGTACCTGCCCCGCCTCGCCCAGGGCGCGATCTCGGCGTTCGCGCTCACCGAGTCCGACGTGGGCTCCGACCCGGCGCGCATGACGACGACCGCCACACCCACCCCCGACGGCAGCGCCTACATCCTCGAGGGAGAGAAGCTGTGGTGCACGAACGGCACCATCGCCGAGCTCATGGTGGTCATGGCGCGCACCCCGGGCCGGGACGGCAAACCGGGCCCGATCAGCGCCTTCATCGTCGAGACCGCCTGGCCGGGCGTCGAGGTGGCGCACCGCCTCGAGTTCATGGGCCTGCGCGGGATCGAGAACGCCGAGATGCGCTTCCACGGCGTGCGCGTGCCGCGCGAGAACCTGCTCGGCGGCGAGGGCAAGGGGCTCAAGCTCGCGCTCGTGACGCTCAACACCGGGCGGCTCACCGTGCCGGCGAGCTGCGCCGCCTCGGGCAAGTGGTGCCTGCACGTGGCGCGCGAGTTCGCCGCGCGGCGCGTGCAGTGGGGCAAGCCGGTCGGCCAGCACGACGCGGTGGCCCAGATGCTCGCCGACCTCGCGGCCCGGACCTACGCCATGGAGGCGGTGGCCGATATCGCCTCGCTGCTCGCCGACCGCGGACAGTCGGACATTCGGCTCGAGGCGGCGCTCGCCAAGCTGTGGAACACCGAGGTCGCCTGGGAGCTATGCGACACCGCGGTCCAGGTGTGCGGCGGCCGCGGCTACGAGACCGCGCGCTCGCTCGAGTCACGCGGGGAGGCCGGGGTGCCGCTCGAGCGCCTGCTGCGCGACCTGCGCATCAACCGCATTTTCGAGGGCACGAGTCAGATCATGCGGCTGTTCATCGCCCGCGAAGCCCTCGACGTGCACCTCAAGGCCGCGGGGGACGTTGTGATGCCGGGCGTGCCGTTCGGGCGCCGGCTCACCGGGCTCCTGCGCGCCACCGCCTTTTACGCCGTCTGGTATCCGGGCCGCTGGCTGGGCTGGACCGGCTGGCCGCGCTACGCCGCGTTCGGACCGCTCGCTCGGCATCTGCGCTGGGTGGGGGCCACCTCGAAGCGTCTCGCCCGTGCCCAGTTCCATCTCATGGTCGCCAACGGGCCGGGGCTCGAGAAGAAGCAGGCCCAGCTCTTCCGCTGCGTCGACATCGGCGCCGAGCTGTTCGCGATGGCGGCGACCTGCGTGCGCGCCCAGCGCGACCGCGCCCGCGGGGCCGAGCGCGCCTCGTGCGTCGAGCTGGCGGACGGATTCTGCCGCAACAGCCGGCGCCGGATCGAGGCTCTGTTCGCCGCCCTGCAGTGGAACGACGACGCGACCGGCTACGGAATCGCCCGCGGCGCCCTCGCCGATCGCTACGCCTGGCTCGAAGAGGGGATCGTGCACGCCGAGACGCGCGCCCCGGCGGCGGCCGAGGAGACGCCGCGCCGCGGCGCCGCGGCGGGCGGAGCCTAAGTCACCGCGGCTCGCCCACCCGCACCGGCGCGCTTCCGGCCCGTGGCGGGGGGCCCGGCACCGAGTCGCGCACCACCTCGAAGATTGCCACGCCCGAGTCGACGGATTCCCGCCACGAGTAGAGCAGGCGCAGACGCGACTCCCGTGCGCGGAATTGCGGGTCGAGCACCAGGCGCGCCAGCTGCGGCCGCAAGGAGCGCATGACGTACTCCTCGACCACGAGGTAGTCCGCTCCGCTGCGCCGCGCCCACTCGACGATCGTGTCGTAGTCGTTGTCGGGAATCTGCGCGTGGCGCATGCCTGCGAAGAACGGCACGTAGGCCTTCCGATCCATGACCGTCGCGCCCGCGCGGCCGTTGGCCTGCAGCCAGGCGCCGGCTGCCCGCATCTGCGGCATCGGACCATCGTCGAACACCAGGGCCTCGACGAGATTTGGCCCCATCCAGCACCACGCGAGCCCGGCGGTTGCGATCAGAGTCGTCGCCGCGGGCAGGGCGCGGCCCCCGGCCGCGCCGGGCAAGAGCCCCCGGCCGTGCGCGCTCAGCCATGCGCCGCCTTCGGCCGCGAAGATGGCCAGGGCCGGAAGCATGACGAGCACGAAGCGCGGATCGAAGATCACGTCCACGAGCGGAAGTCCGGGCAGGATGAGGAGCGGCGCGAGGAGCGCGCGGTGCCGGCACGCCACGCCCACGACCGAGAGCGCGATCAAGGGCCACGGCCATGCATCCACGAGGTTGAGGGCATGCCGGCGGAGGTTCGGCAGGTAGTGAGCCTCGAGCGCCGGCACATCCCAGCGGGCGAGCCCCGCCGGAGTTTGCGGTGGCGCGGAAACCGCGCCGGTGGAAGGGAGGTGGAACTCGATCTCCGCCCGGCTCGCCGGGGGGGGACGCACCAGAGCGGTCTTGGGAGAGAGGACCCATGACCCGCGCTCCCAGCGCAGGTAGGCGAGGTAGGGGAGAGTCGCGATGACAAAGGCGAGCAGGAAGAGCAAGGTGCCGCGCCGGCCCGCGCGGCCGAACAGAGCGGTCCCCGCGGCGAGCCCGAGCGCCTCGGGGCGGACCCAATAGGCGATTCCCGCGAGGGCTCCACCTCTGGCGCTCTGCCGGCGCTCCACCAGGAACAGCGCGCCGTAGGTCAGGGCCTGGAACGTGGTTTCGGACATGATGACCCCGCTGTAGACCGCAATCAGCGGGTGGAGCGCGACCAGACCCGCGGCGAGCGACGACCAGCGCGCGCTGAGCCTCGTCCTCGCCAGGGCGTAGGTGAGCGCGATCACTGCGAGGCCCATGAGGAGGGAGACCGCGCGGCCCGGCAGCTCGCGGCCCGGCAGCGCCCGGCTCGCGAGGGCGATGAGCGCCGGATAGCCCAAATGCACGTACGCCTCGGGGTCGCGCACGCCGCCGAGGAGTTCCTCCGCCATCCGGACGTAGGTGGGCGAATCCATCGTGATGCCCGCGTTGCGGGTCGCGAGCCAGAGCCGGAGGATCAGCCCGGCGAGCATCACGCCGGCGACCCACAGGCCGTCACGCGAAGCCTGGGGGCGGGGACCAGCCGCCCGGTGGCGGGCGTTCGAGCCGTGCAGCATGGCGCGCGAGGCTAGCACACCAGAATCCGGGCACCGTGCGGAAGCCGGCCGCAGCTGCCCGGGCCGAGGCCGGCCGAGGGCCGCGCCCGCCCTCCTCGGGCGCGGCGCGGATCAGGGCCGCGGAGCCGGCTCGGGCGTCGAATCCCGCATCACCTCGAAGATCGCGACGCCGGCCCCCCCGGCGGTTGCTCCCCGGTCGGGGGATGTAGCAGAATGGCGGGTCAAGCCCGCCAGGGAGGCGGGAGGCTTCCACCCACCTCGAGGAGCAGGTTCCACCCGAACCACGTGGCTTCCTCCATTTCCGCTCGACGACAACAGATCATTCTGGCCATCCTGCTCGGGGCCTTCGCGGGCCTCGCGTTCGCCAGCATTCTGACCTACGCGGCGCCCGCCACCGGGGCTGCCCCGTGGGTCGCCCCCAACGCCTGCGGGCCGGTCGGGGCGACCCTGGCCTTCGGCCTGGTCTGGGCGCTGGGGCGCGCGGCCGCCTACGGCGTGCCCGCCCTTGCGCTCGGCTGGGGCTGGAACCGGGCGCGCGGCAATCCGGCCGGGCCCTTCGCGCTCAGCTCGCTGGTCGCGGCCCTGCTGCTGTTCGAGATCTGCACCCTGCTCGATCTCGGCGGCCTGGGCGCCTGGTCGGGCCGGTGGGGATTCGCCGCCGCGCTGGTCGTGCGCTCGGCGCTCGGGACCATCGGCTCGTGGATCGTGGCCGGCACGCTGTTCGCCGTCACCGCGCTGGCCGCGAGCGAGCTCGGTTTCCACTGGATCGAGCACCTGGTCCGCCACGCGATCGTGACTCCCGCGGCCGGCCTGGGCGGCGCCTGGCGCGCGTGGCGCGAGCGCCGCGAGCGCGGCGGCCGCGCTGTCGCGAAGCGTCCGCGTGTCATGCGCGCGGCGGCCGGCCCGGCGAACGGCGACGCCAACGGCAGCGCGCGCGCGCGCGGGAGCGAGAGCGCCCCGGCGCGCGAGGCAGGCCCCGCCACACCCGAGGGGCAGATGCGCCTCGCGCTCCCGGGCCTCGAGGCGGCGCGCAGGGCGCGCCCGCGCGGCAACGGCGCCGCCGTGGCCGCGGTCGCCGAGCCCCACTCGGGCGATGCGCTGCCCTCGTTCAGCCTGCTCGCGATGCCGACTCAGCCCGAGGATCTGGTCACGGCGGCCGATCTCACGAACGAGGCCGGCCTGCTCGTCACCAAGCTCGCGGACTTCGGCGTCGAGGGCCGCGTCACCGAGATCCATCCCGGCCCGGTCGTGACGACCTTCGAGTTCGAGCCCGCCGCGGGGGTCAAGGTCAACCAGATCGTGTCGCGCGAGGACGACCTGGCGCTGGCGCTCCGGGCCCAGCGCATCCGCATCCTCGCGCCCATCCCGGGGAAGGGCGCGGTCGGGGTCGAGATCCCGAACCGCCGGCGCCGTACGGTGTATCTCCGGGAGGTGCTCTCCTCGCCGCAATACGAGGCCAGCGACGCGGCGCTCAAGGTGCCCCTGGGCGTGGACGTCGTGGGCCAGCCGTTCGTCGCCGACCTCACCCAGATGCCGCACGTGCTGGTCGCGGGCGCGACCGGCTCCGGCAAGAGCGTGTGCCTCAACAGCATCATCACCGGGCTGCTGTTCCAGCACGATCCCAAGACCCTCCAGATGATCATGATCGATCCCAAGATGCTCGAGCTGTCGGCCTACAACGGCATCCCGCACCTCGTCATGCCGGTGATCACCCAGCCCAAGCGGGCGGCGGGGGCGCTCGGCTGGGCGGTGCGCGAGATGGAGAAGCGCTACAAGCTCATGGCGGTGTGCGGCGCGCGCAACATCGCGACCTACAACGACAAGGTGCGTGCGGGCCAGGTGCCGGTGACCGACGACGCGCCCGGGCCGCCGGTGGCGCTCGGCTTCCTGGTGGTCGTCATCGACGAGCTCGCCGACCTCATGCTCACGGTGCCGGCCGAGATCGAGGAGCCGATCGCCCGCCTGGCCCAGATGGCGCGCGCGGTCGGCATCCACCTCGTGCTCGCGACCCAGCGCCCCTCGGTGGACGTCATCACCGGGGTCATCAAGGCGAACTTCCCGTCCCGGATCGCGTTCCAGGTGGCGTCGAAGACCGACTCGCGCACCGTGCTCGACATGAACGGGGCCGAGAACCTGCTGGGCCGCGGCGACATGCTGTTCACACCCGCCGGCAAGCCCGAGCCCTACCGGGTCCACGGCGCGTTCGTCTCCGAGGAGGAGACCGCCAAGGTGGTGGAGTTCTGGAAGGCCAAGGCGATCCCGGGCGCCGCGCCGCCGCTCGCGACCGAGCCGCGCGTCGTCGAGCCCGCCGAGGAGGGCGAGGCGGGCGAGGGCACCGAATTCGACGACGAGCTCATCCGGCAGGCCGCGCAGCTGGTCGTCACGCACCAGCAGGGCTCGACCTCGCTGCTCCAGCGCCGGCTCAAGGTGGGCTACTCGCGCGCCGGGCGCCTCATGGACCAGCTCGAGCAGCTCGGCGTCGTCGGGCCGTTCCAGGGCAGCAAGGCCCGCGACGTGCTGGTGGACGAGCGCTGGCTCGAGGACCGCTTCGAGTGATGCAGTCGCGCGCCCCGGGCCCGCCCGGATCCACCACCGCCACGCCCCCGGCGCTGGCCTTCGTCACCCTGGGCTGTCCCAAGAACACGGTGGACTCCGAGGCCATGCTGGGTCTGCTGGTGCGTGACGGCTTTCGCACCGTGGGCGATCCGGCCGCGGCCGACGTCGCGGTCGTCAACACCTGCGCGTTCCTCCAGAGCGCGGTGCGCGAGTCGCGTCAGGCGATCGCGAACATCGCGGCGCTCAAGCGCGACGGGCGCCTCCAGGGGCTGATCGTGACCGGCTGCCTGGCCCAGCGCGCCGGCGAATCGCTGCTCGCCGACTTCCCGGACGTGGACGTCGTGCTGGGCACCGGCCAGTGGCGCGACGTCGTCCGCGCGGCGCGCCACGTGCTCGCGGGCGGGGGGTCGCGCTGGGCGAATCGAGACTTTCCGGGCGGCGCGCTCGACGCGCTCACGCCGCGCGCGCTCTCGACTCCGCGCCATCTGGCCTACCTCAAGATCTCCGAGGGCTGCGACCATCGCTGCACGTTCTGCATCATCCCGCGTCTGCGCGGCGACCAGCGCAGCCGCACGATCGAGGACCTGGTCGCCGAGGCCGGACGGCTCGCCGCTCAGGGGGTGCGCGAGCTCAACCTCATCGGCCAGGACACCACCGGCTACGGCACCGATCTGCCCGGTACGCCCACGCTCGCGGATCTGCTCGCGGCGCTCGACCAGGTCGAGGGCCTGGACTGGATCCGGATCCAGTACACCTACCCGCGGCTGTGGAGCGACCGGCTCATCGAGGTGTGGGCGGGGGCGCGTCGCATCGTGCCCTACGTCGACATGCCGCTCCAGCACATCGCCGCCGACATGCTGCGCGTCATGGGGCGCGGCATGACCGCGCGCGACACCCGCGCGCTGGTGCGGCGGATCCGGAACGCGATCCCCGGGGTGGCGTTCCGCACCAACTTCATCGTCGGGTTTCCGGGCGAGACCGAGGCGCACTTCGAGGAGCTCGAGCGCTACGTCGAAGAGGAAGCGTTCGACCACGTGGTCGTGTTCAACTACGAGCGCGAGCCCGAGACGCCGTCCCACGGCATGACCCCGCGCGTGCCGGTCGCCCGTCGTCGCAGCCGGCGCTCGCGCCTGCTCGCGCTCCAGCAGCGACTCTCGCGCGAGCGATTGAGCCGGCGCATCGGCGAGCGCCTCACGGTCATGATCGACGGCCCGGCCGCCTCCGGGCGTCCCGGCGGACCGGACGACGGGGGCTGGGCGGCGCGCACCTCGGGCTCGGCCTACGAAGTGGACGGCGGCGTCCAGGTCGAGAGCGGGGGCTTCCCGCTCGAGGGCGGCGCCCGGGTTCCGGTGCGCGTGACCGGGAGCGGCGCCTACGATCTGTTCGCGCGGCTGGAGTCGGACGTCCCGCTCTCTCTCCTGAAAGGACCGGCCTGATGCGCCTGCGTTTGTGCCTCGCCCTGATGCTCGTCCTGCTGCCGGCAGCCGGCGCCCGGGCCAAGACCTACAAGTACAAGGGCGGCCCGCAGGCTCCCTCGGACACGGCGCTCTCGGTGGCCCAGGTGGAGATCGAGCCGATCGTGCGCGCGCGCGGCCCGCGCGTGCCGGCGACCAACCTCCAGCTCGTGAGCCTGGTCGCCAACACCGCTTTCGACCGCG
This sequence comes from Candidatus Eiseniibacteriota bacterium, assembly GCA_041498315.1. Lineage (GTDB taxonomy): Bacteria > Eisenbacteria > RBG-16-71-46 > RBG-16-71-46 > RBG-16-71-46 > JBGQIE01. The sequence goes on along the minus strand of JBGQIE010000029.1, from coordinate 3,397 downwards.
CGCTGGCCCGCGCGCCGGTGGACAGCGGCGCCCACGTCATCCTCGCGCCCGCCGAGAGCCATCCGCTCAACTTCGTCGTCGAGCATTCGATCCTGCTCCACCTGGCGCGCCGCGGTGTCACCGCCACGGTGCGGCGCACCGTGGTCGCGGACGACTCCCTGGCGATGCAGGGCGCCGCTCCGGGGGACCCGCTGCTCGAGTACCAGATCGGATCGGCGCGCGTGACCTACCTGCGTCTGGTGGGCTGGCTTCCGGGGCGCGTCAAGATCGAGCGCCAGGCGCTGATCGAGGGCGCGCTCACGCTGCGCGACCCGCGCAGCTCGCTGGTGTTGTGGACCGGCCAGGCGAACTACAATCTGGTCGACGCGTTCCCCAAGGGCCAGCTGTCGCTGGTCGAGGACCCGCGCTTCACCGATCTCAAGACCGTGGCGCCGACGCGCAACGTCGAGAAGGTGTTCGAGCCGGTCATCGTCGTCGCGGTCGTCGCCGGGCTGGTCGCGCTGTTCTTCCAGAACCGTCCATGAGGCGCGCGTTCCGTAGGGGGTGCGGCGCCACCCTTGCCCTGGCGCTCGGGATCGCGCTCGCGGGGTGCGGCGCGAGCACCATGCCGGCGGTCCACAGCGAGCCGGAGCGGCTTGACCTGGCGCGCAAGGCGATGGCCCGGCGCGACTGGACGGTCGCGACCGAGCTGCTCAAGTCCTACGTCGCGAACAACGGCGGCAGCCGGGACGTGGACGAGGCGATCTACCGGCTCGGTCAGTGCTACCAGGGCGCCAAGGAGTTCCCCTCGGCCCAGGTCGAGTTCGAGCGTCTGGTGCGGGACTATCCCGAGAGCGACTCGGCCGGCTCGGCGGCGTTCCGCCTCGGCGAGGTGCTGTTCGCCCAGACCCGGGGCCGGGACTTCGACCAGGAGTACACGCACAAGGCGCTGGACCAGTGGCAGGACTACCTTGCGGCCTATCCCGGGCACTGGCTCAATGCCACCGCGCTGAAGCGCGTCGTCGAGGTGCGGGCCCGCCTGGCGGCCAAGCTGGTCGACGCCGGCCATCTCTACCTCAAGCTCAAGCTTCCGGGGCCCGCGGGGGTCTACTACCGCCGCGTCCTCGACGAGTACCCCGAGACCCCGGCCGCGGACGACGCGCGGCTCGGGCTCGCGCTGTGCGAGGCCCAGCAGGGCCACCGGGACGCGGCCATCGAGCAGCTCAAGCAGGTCGAGGCCGCCCATCCCGGCGGGGAGCTGGCGCGCCGCGCCGCGAGCGAGCGCGCGCGCCTCGAGCGCCGTTCGGGCTGATGCTCCGGATCGGCCTGTTCGGCGGCACCTTCGATCCGCCGCACCTGGGCCACCTGGCGCTCGCGGAGTGCGCGCGCGAGCGGCTGCGCCTCGACCGCGTGCTGTTCGTGCCCGCGGGCACCCCGCCGCACAAGCGCGGCCGGCGCCTGTCGAGCGCGGCGGCGCGGGTCGCGATGACGCGGCTCGCGGTGCGCGGCAACCCCGCGTTTCACGTTTCCCTGCTCGAGGTGCGGCGCCGCGGCCCCAGCCTGACCCTCGACACGTTGCGCGCGCTGCGCGCCTCGTTCCCCGGGGCGCGCCTCTACCTCCTCATGGGCGCCGACAGTCTCGGCGACTTCCGGACCTGGCACGAGCCCGACGCGATCGCGGCCCTGGCGACGCTGGCGGTGGCGCGGCGGCCGGGCGGCGCGCGCGCCGGACGCCGGGGGGCGCGCGCCCCGCGCGTCGTGTGGCTCGACAACCCCGGGCTCGAGCTGTCCTCGAGCGGGATCCGTGCGCGGGTGCGGGCCGGGCGCTCGGTGCGCTACCTGGTGCCCGAGGCCGTGGCCGCCTACGTCGCGCGCCACCGGCTCTATCGGAGGGGCGCGTGAGCTACCAGCCGCGCGAGTTCTGGGAGCGGCGCCTGTCGGAGCAGTTCGACCTGCGCGGCACCGGGCAGACCGGGCTGTCGCTCGCCTACAACCGGGCCTGCTACGCGCTGCGCCGCGACGTGCTCGACCGCGCGCTGCGCGCGGCGGCCTTCGACCCGCGCGGGCGCCGGGTGCTCGACGTCGGCTGCGGGACCGGATTCTTCACCGCTTACTACCTCGAGCGCGGCGCCCTGCTCACCGGCATCGACATCGCGCCGACCTCGATCGAGCGCCTGCGCGCGCGCCACCCCGGGGCCCGCTTCATCCTGGGCGACGTGAGCGAGCTGCCGCTCGACGAGACCTGGGATCTCGTCAACGCCTTCGACGTGCTCTACCACATCACCGAGGACGCGCGCTGGGAACGGGCGCTCGCCCATCTCGCGGACGCGGTGATCCCCGGGGGCCTGCTCCTCGTTACCGACACCTTCGAGGAGCGCGCGGGCCTGGCGGCGCACAATCGCATGCGCTCGCTCGCGCGTCACCGCGCGGTGCTCGAGCCGCGCGGCTTCACGCTCGCGCCGCTCCAGCCCACCCACGTGCTGCTCAACCGCGACCTCGGGCCCATCCGGTTCGTCAACCGCCTGCCGGGAATGCTGCTCGCCATCGATCGCGCGCTGCTCGCGCTCGCGCCCACGCCGCGACTGGCGCTCAACAAGCTGCTGGTCGCGCGGCGCGGGCGCTAAAGGCTAGCCCATGGCGCGCCTGTTCGTGCTCGACGCGATGGGCCTGGCCTACCGGGCGTACTACGCGTTCATCGGGCGCCCGCTCGTCAACTCCCGGGGCGAGAACATCTCGGCGATCTTCGGGCTCGCGAACACCGTGCTCAAGCTGCGCCGCGAGGAGAAGCCCGACTACTGGGCGCTCGCCTGGGACGGGCCCGGGCCCACCTTCCGCCACGAGCGCTTCCCCGAGTACAAGGCGACGCGCAAGCCCATGCCCGAGGAGCTGGTCACCCAGATCGAGCCGATCGAGACGCTCGCCCAGACCCTCGGACTTCCGGTCATCGAGCTCCCCGGCACCGAGGCCGACGACGTCATGGCGACCCTCGCCGATCGCGCCGCGCGCGCCGGCATCGAGGTCGTGCTCGTGACCGCGGACAAGGACATGCTTCAGGTCGTGGGCCCCGGGGTCCGGGTGCTGTCCCCGAGGGCGCGCGAGGACTTCGAGTGGGTGGACGCCGACGGGGTGCGCGCCCGCTGGGGCGTGGGCCCCGAGCACATCCGCGACGTGCTCGCGCTCATGGGCGACACCAGCGACAACATCCCGGGCGTGCCGGGCGTGGGCGAGAAGACCGCGGTCGAGCTCATGAAGCAGTTCGGCTCGCTCGAGGGCATCTACGCGCGCCTCGACGAGGTCCGCAAGCCGGCGCTGCGCGCCCGGCTCGAGGCGAACCGCGAGCTGGCCTACCTGTCGCGCGAGCTGGCGACGGTGCGGCACGACCTGGCGCTGCCCTACGGCTGGGACGACCTGCGCTGCG
>JBGQIE010000028.1:0-22897 GCA_041498315.1 Candidatus Eiseniibacteriota bacterium | reverse complement strand
TTGGGCTCGGCGAGGTGCTCCTCGAGTGCGGCGCCCGCGACCACCGCTTTGAAGGTCGAGCCGGGCTCGTACTGGTCGGTGAACGTCCAGTTGCGGCATTTGCCCAAGGGCAGGTGCGGCACGTCGACCGCCGCCAGCACCTCGCCGGTGCGCGGGTCCATGAACAGCGCGAAGCCGCGCACCGCGTGGAGCGTGTCGACCGCGCGCGCCAGGTGGGTCTCGAGGATGCTCTGCAAGTCCGCGTCGAGGGTGAGCACGATCTGGTTGCCGTTCTCGGGCGCGCGCCGCATGCCGCGCGGCAGGGCATGCGACTTGCCGCGTCCGTCCCGGATCAGCGTCGCCCAGCCCGGGTGCCCGCGCAACTGGTCGTCGAACGCCAGCTCCAGGCCTTCGACGCCAGAATTGTCGAGGTCGGTGCGGCCCAGGATCTCCTGCGCGGCCGCGCCCAGCAGGTACTCGCGCTGGGTCTCGACCGAAAGGTACACGCCGCGCCAGCCCTGATCGGAGAGCCGCTGGCCCAGCTCCGGGGGCACGCGGCGCGCGACCCACAGGAAGCGGGGCCGGGCGTGGAAATCCCGCTCGAGACGGCGCGGATCGAGTCCCAGGATCTTCGCGAGCGCGCGCGCGACGCCGGGCGGGTCCTGCATCTCCCGGGGCGCGGCCGAGACCGAGTAGGTCGGCAGATCGCGGGCGAGCGGGCGGCCGTGCCGGTCGAGCAGCTCGCCGCGCGCCGGGCGGATCAGGACACGCTGCTCCTGATTGCGCTCGGCGCGCTCTTCGTAGAGGCCGTGAAGGCCCACCTGGAGCCACGCCACCCGCAGCCACAGGCAGGCCAGCCCGAGAAACAGACCGGCCGCAGCCACCAGCACCCGACTCCTGCGCATGTCCGTGTGGGCCAACTCCTTCCCTCCGTGGAACGGCGGTTCACGCAGACCGCCGGGCCGTCACTAGCGCGGTGCGGTGGTGCGGCCGGTCTAAACCAGCCGACCATCATCCGGTTCAACGAACGATTTCGACGGGATTCCGGTCGCGCGAGCGGGCCGTCGCATCCGGCACCAGCGCGCGCGCTGCCCTTTCCGCCCACGCCAGCGCACCGGGAGCCCTGCTCTCGGTGGGCGCGTCGGCTGCGTCCGCGAGGTATTCGGACGGAAGCTGGACCACCTGCCGCGCGTCGGCGGGCGCGAGCCCGAGCTGGGACGCGAGCGGGACGAGCTCGGCGCGGGTCGTCTGCCGCTCGAGCCGCGCGTGGGAGACGTCGAGCCGCGCCTGCATGTGCTGGAGCGCCGCCCGGCTGCTCTCGAGCGACAGGCACAGCTCGGTCACGCGCGAGCTCTGCCAGACTTCGACCAGCAGCATGCCGACCGCGGCGACGGCGATCAGGAGCAGCTCGGGCCGGATGGCGCGGCCCAACCCCGCGTCCCGGAACGAACGCGGGCGCGAGGCACGCCCGGAACGGTGATGGCGGCGAACGTCCATGTTCATGTCGACTTCCTCCTGAAGGCACGGAGCCGCGCGCTGCGCGCGCGCGGATTGCGGCCGACTTCTTCCCTCGAGGGGGTCACGACCCGGCGTGTGAGCTCGTCCCACGGCCCCTCGGGAGACCGCTGACCGGGTATCTCCGGCAGTCGCCGCGCCGGCCGCGTGATCCGCGCCCCGCGCAGCGCCCGCTTGATTGTCCTGTCCTCGCCCGAGTGATAGGCGAGGGTGACCACGACGCCGCCCGGACGCACCGCCTCGGGCAGCCAGGCCAGCACGGCCTCCAGCTCGCCGCGCTCGTCGTTGACCCACATCCGCAAGGCCTGAAACACCTGGGCGTAGCGCCGCGGATGCCGCGGGCCCGCCCCCGCGCGATCGATGGCCCGCACCAGGTCCCGCGTGGTCTCGAGACGGCCCTCATGCGCCGCTTCGAGGATCGCCCGGGCGGTGCGCCCCGCGCCCGTGACGTCGCCGAGGTCGCGCAGCACCCCTTCGAGCTCGTCCGCTTCGACCGTCCGCAGCCGCTCCGCCGCGGCGACGCCGCGGGTGCGATCCATGCGCAGGTCGAGCGGCCCTTCGATCTGAAAGCTCATCCCCCGCTCCGGGTCGTCGATCTGGCGCGAGGACATCCCCAGATCGAGCAGCGCTCCGGCCAGCGGCCCGCCGCCGGAGCGCGCGAGGGCGCCGGGCAGCTCGCGGAAGGTCGCCTGGGCGAGGATCACGCGCGGCCCGAAGCTCTCGAGTTGGCGGCCCGCGACGAGCAGCGCGTCGGGGTCCCGATCGCATCCCAGCAGACGGGCGTCGGGCTCGGCCTCGAGCAGCGCCCGCGCGTGCCCGCCGTCGCCGAGCGTGGCGTCGAGGTAGAGCCCGGGTCCCCCGGGCAGAAAGCGCAGCACCTCCGCGACGAGCACCGGCTCATGATGCGCACTCACGTCCGGGCTCGAGGGTCAGGGGCAGCGGGAGCAGCTCGGAGGCCGAGGGCCAGCAGCGCAGCTGCGCGTCGCACCCGGCGAGGCGGAACAGGTCGCGCAGGTAGTGGGACAGGCCGCACACGACCAGGCTCCCGATCCGGGACTCGAAGCGCACCAGGCGCTCGACCAGCGCGGGCACCATCCGGTAGTCGATGTGATCGAGCTGCGAGCAGTCGAGCAGCACGTGGCCGACGCCCCGGAGCGCGAGGTCGTCGAGGGTGCGGCCCAGGTGACTCACCGCGGCGCCGTCCAGCCAGCCGCGCAGCGCGAGCAGGGCGACCCGCCCCGACGCGCGCTCGTGGATCTCGATGCGGGCCGAGGCTCCGTGGCGGCCGTGGCTCAGCTCGAGGTTGAGCGCCACGGAGGCGACGCGGCCGTGCGGATCGGGTCCAGCGACCATGCTCACTCCTTGCCCAGCACTTCGTCCGCCAGACTCTCGAGCTGGCCCTGCGGCTCGGCCGTCACCTGGCTCAACCGCCCGGCCTCCCAGATCTCGATCCGGTCGACTTGACCGAGCAGGACGGCATCCTTGCCAAGTCCGGCTCGGCGCATCAGTGCCGGTGGGATCGTGATGCGTCCCTGCGCGTCCACCGTCACCTTACAGGCGTCCATCAGGAAGGCGCGTGCGAAGGCGCGCCCCCGGCGATCTCCCATGGGAATCTTCCGCAGCCGGTCCTCGACGCGCTTCCACTCGTCGAAGCCGTACAGCGCCAGGCAGCCTTCGAATCCGGCCACCAGGATGAACGATTGGAGCGTCTTCCGGCGGTCGGTAGTGCGGCGCATCGAGGCCGGTACGCTGAGGCGGCCCTTGTGGTCGATCGAATACGTCTCGGTTCCGTAGAACGACGACACGGCCGGTCACCCCCAGCGGTCCACCAGGCGCCACGATCTACCACAAATCCCCACCGCTACCCACGGGGGCGGACAATAGATTCCGGCCCACGCCCCTGCAAGCGAAAAAAGTGCCCGTGTGGGAAAGGCTGGCGCGGTTCCTGCACGGTTGTGCATCAGCGCGGCTTCCGCATCGTATCCATGCGGTTCCAATCCACCTGGTAGAGCGTGTAGACCACCCGGCCGGGGCGCGCGATGCCCAGATTGGGCGACTCCGCGGTGTCCACGACGCCCAAGGCGGATCCCCAAGGGCTGCGCCGGAGCAGATCGCCGGCCGCGGCGGCACGATCGAGGACGAAGGCGGGCCGGGCGAAGTCGGCGAACGCGAAGCGCGCCAGCACCTCTTCGAACGGCGCGGCCTCGAGGAGCGGGATCATGCGCGGAGTCACGAGCCCGCCCAGATCGATCACGCGCCGCTCGCTGAAGTATCCGATCGCGCCGATGTCGGGGGTCGCGACCTGCGCGTCCGCCGGCGCGTGGGCGCCGAGCCAGCGCCCGAGCGGGATCAGGCTCGCCTCCATGCCGCGCGTGAAGCTCGTCACCTGGGGCACGACCAGCACTTCATAGGTCGCGGCATTTCCGGCCAGCGACAATGCCACGACGAGCCAGGCGAGCCGCGGCGCCGGTGCCGCGATGTCGCGTGCGGCGAACGCGGTGCGCTCGGCGGCGCGCCAGGCCAGCCACTCGAGCACCGGCAGCACGACCACGAGATAGCGCGACAGCACCGGCACGCCGCGCGCGAGGTAGAGCGCGGGCACGCCCAGCGCCCACGCCCACGGCAGCAGCGCCATCGCCCCCGGCGGCACGAGCGGACGACGGCGCAGGGACACGCCGAGGGCGGCGATCAGAAGCAGCACGAGCACGCCGTCGCTCGCGCCCACGATCGCCCCCATCCGGCGCAGATTGTCGATCAGTCCCGGGAGTCCGCCGCTGCCCGCGGCCTTGGCCGAGAGCGTCTGCGGCCAGGTGCTGCCATACTATGCGCGCGCGAACAGCAGCCACGCCCCCACGATGGACAGCGGCGCCAGCACCGCGGCCAGCAGTCGCGCGGGGCGCGCGCGGTTCGCCGGATCCGCGAGCAGGGCGAGCCCCCACGCGACGAGCAGCGCCGTCGCCTCGGGACGCGTGAGCGCCGCCAGCGCCCACAGCGCGCCGGTGCGCGCGCGGCGCCCGCCCCAGGGCTCGGTCGACACCAGGCTCACGAAGCCCGCCAGCGTGAGCGCGGTCGCGAGCGGAGTCTCCATCCCCGAGAGCGACCAGCGGATCATCCACGCGTTGGCCGCCCAGGCGACGGTCGCGAACGCCCGCAGCCACGGACTGCGGAGCGTGCGGCGCGCGAGCTGGAAGAACAGCGCCACCGAGGCGAGGGTCGCGGCCCCGCCCAGCGTCTTCGCGACCGCGAGCCCGTTCGCGCCGAGCTTGAGGCCGAGCGCGATGAGCCCGATCCACAGCGGGCTCGTGCATCCGTACACGCGCTCGCCCAGGTTGAACACCGGGCCCGCTCCGCTCGCGAGGTGGCGCGCGTACTGGAGGTGGATGAAGGTGTCGTCGGTGAGATAGCCACGCACCGGGAACATCGCGCACGCCGCGATCGCGAGCGCGAGCCCGAGCGCGCCGAGCTCGACCGGAGGCACCCGGCCGCCCGGGTCCCGGGCGGGCGCGCTCACGCGCCCTCTCCCGCGCGCGTGGGCGCATCTTCGCCTGCGAGCTCGCCGAGCAGGTTCGCAAGTCGCGCGGCGAGCCGCGCACGCGTGTGCTCCTCGAGCCAGGCCGGCCGGGCCGGCGGCGCGGCGGCGGCGCCCGCGTGCCACGCTGCGTAGCGGCGCTCGATCTCGGCCGCGAGCGCCATGCGGTCGCCAGGCTCGACGACGGTTCCGCCCGAGCGCCGCACCAGATCGGCGGCCTCGTCGTCACGCGCGAGCAGGGCCACGACCGGACGTCCGGCATCGAGATACTCGTAGAGCTTGCCCGGCACCATGGTGGGCAGCCCGCGCGGCTTCCACAGCACGAGCAGCGCGGCGTCGCGCTGGAGCGTTCGCGTCTCGGCGTGGGGCCGCGGCCCGGTGAACTCGACGATCCCGGTGAGCCCGAGGGCGACGGCGCGGTCGCGGTAGCCCGACTCGAACGGGCCGGCGAGGGTTGCCCGCAGGCGGCGCCTCGCCTCGGGACGCCGCGCCAGCACTTCGTGGAGCGCTTCGAGGAACACCTCGGTATCGGGCATCTGCGAGAGCGTGCCGGTGTAGACCACGCTGAAGCGCGCGGCCGGCGGCGCGGCGGCACCACCCGCCGGCGACGGCGCGCCGTCGTCGGGCTCGAATCCGTTGGGCAGGTGGACGACGCGCCGTGGACGGCCGCCCGAGATCTTCCCGATCGTGTCGGCATGAGTGCGCGAGGCGGTGAGTGCCAAGTCGCAGCCCTCGAGCACCGCGCGCTCGAGCGCCGCCTGGCGCGCGCGATGCCAGGCCGTGGGCGGATCGCGGAACGTGAGTCCGATCCACGGATCGCGGAAGTCGGCCACCCACGGGATCGCGCCGCGATCGAGCCCGAGGACCGCGAGGTGGACGCTGTCGGGCGGCGAGCTCGACAGGATGGCGTCGATCCCGCCGCGCTTCAGACGCGCCCCCGCGGCCCGGCGCGCGCGCGCCGCCCAGCCCGCGTACGAGTCGGGCAGCAGCCACCAGTCGCTCAGCCGCCGCAGCCCCGCGAACAGGGAGCCCGAGCGCTCGCCGGGGCGGCCGCGGCGCCAGCGCAGCAGGGCCGAGAGCGCGCTGCCACCCGGCACGCGGATGACCTCGGTCCCAGGCCGGATCAGGGATTCGAGCGAGGGATCGGTGACCCAGTAGTCGCCGGCCGACGCGCACACGACGGTGCAGTCCCAGCCGTGATCCGGCAGGTGGCGCGTGAAGCCGAGCACGCGATGCACCCCGCCGCCGGCCAGCGGCGGATAGAAGTAGCACAGCACGAGCACGCGGCGCCGGCTCAACGCGCGCCCCCGGCGCCCGCAGCATCCGCCACCGCGCCGCCCGCGCGGCGTGCCCGCGCGACCAGCGACTCGAACAGCGCTTCGATTCGCGCCATGTTGACCGTCCAGTCCGCGCGTCGCTCGGCCTCGCGGCGATTGCGCGCGCGCGCCGTCTCGGCCCAGGCCGGATCCGCGAGGGCGAGCGTGAGCGCCCGCGCCGCATCCGCGGCGTCCCCGGCGCGGAACAGCCGCGCGCCGTCGCCCTCGGCCACCCACTCCCGGTTGCCCTCGAGATCGCACACCACCGGGAGCGGGCCGCACGCCATGGCTTCGAGCAGCGAGACCGAAGTCGAGTCCGAGCGCGCGGCCGACAGGTAGACGTCCGCGCGACCGAGCCAGTAGGCGAGCGCGGCGGGCGGCAACCGTCCGACGAAGGCGAACCGCCCGGCGGGCAGCCGGTGCGCGGCGAGGCGCTCGAGCGCGCGGCGCCGGCTGCCGTCGCCGGCGATGACCAGCCGCGAGCCCGTATGCGCGCTCAACACCGTGCGCGCGGCCTCGATGACCAGCGGAAGATCGTAGATCGGCTCGTGCATGCGCGTGCTGAGGATCAGCCCCGGCTCGCGCGCGGGCCCGGGACGGAAGCGCTCGAGATCGATCCCCCAGGGCTGGGCGACGACCCGATCCGCGGCCGCTCCCAGATCGCGCGCCGCGGTCGCGAGATTGCCGCTGTCCGCGATGACGAGGTCGGCGCGGCCGAGCACGAAACGCGCCCGCGCGCGCTGGAGCGGATCGCGCCCTCCGCTCACGAGCAGGTCCGAGCCCCACGCCGTGACGACCAGCGGGCGCCGGCCGCTCAGCGCCCCGAGCACCCCGTAGTTGGGCACGAAGTGCGCGTTGACGAGATCGGGCGCGAAGCCCGCGAGGGCGCGCCCGAGCGCGGGGGCGGCGAGCGGATAGCGGAGCAGTCCGGGCAGCGGCAGGCGGGGCAGGCGCCGCACCCCCAGGTCCGCGGGCCCGTCCTCGAGCGACCACAGCCCGACCTCGTGGCCGCGATCCCGGAAGTGCCGGACCCAGCGCGCGGTGTGGATGACCGCGGCGTTCGACAGCAGCGCGATCCTCATGCGGCGGTGCCGATCGCGCGCCCGCGCCGCCGCCAGCGCTGCGCCAGGGCGAGCAGGCGGCCGGCCGCCGAGGCGCCGCTCGCATCGAACCAGCGCACCGGGTAGGCGACGGGAACCGCGCCGAGCGAGCGCTTGAACGCGGCGACCGGGTCGAGCCCCGGGCTCGCGCCCAGGTTCACGCGCTCGCGGCCGCCGGCCGCCGCCCACCGGGCGATCGACCACAGCAGGAAGCCGAACGCCTCGCGCGCCCGGCCTTCGGGGTGCGTGCCGCTCCACCACACCAGCGTCTCGCGCCCGTGATCGAGCGCGAACGCGGCGCTCAGGAGCCCGCGCCCATCGCGGGCGGTGAACAGACGCGCGATCGGGAGGTCCGGCCCGCCGCCCCCGCCGGCCAGCAGGCGCCGCGAGAGCTCCAGGGGGAGCGGCGCGTGCGTGCGCCAGCGCCGCGACTGGGCGGCGTGGAGCGTGTAGGCCTCGTCGAGTGCACCGGCCTCCTCGCCGAAGCGCAGCCCGGCACCGGTGTTCTGGATCTCCTGGCGGGTCTTGCGTCCCACGCGTCGCCACGCCTCCTCGATCCCGCCGCCCAGCTCGATCACGCCGCTCTCGAGCATGCGCGTCTCCCCCGGCAGCGCCGCGAGCACTTCGGGCGCGGCCGCGGGGCCGCGCGGGCGGTAGAGCGACCACGCCCCGCCGAGCGAGCGGGTCTCCCGCCGCAACGCGGCGAGCGCCACGCCCACGGCGCCGTCCACCTCGCCGTGCCGCCCGGCGCGCGCGAGCGGCGCGCCCGGAAGGATCATCGGCATGCTGAAGATCCAGTGGAAGCCGCCGCGGCGCTCGATCACGGCCGGGGCGCCGCCGATGAGCCCCTCGTTCGTCATCACCGCGGCGAAGCGCGCGGTGAGGCCGGGCAGCGTCCCGGTGAATGCCCGCCACACCTCGGGGCGGTGAGCGGCGGTCGCGTTGGGGTCGCTGCGCAGCAGCTCGCTCCAGCCCGCGGGTGGGGCGTCGAGCCAGACCGCGGCCGGCGTGGACACCGCGCTTCAGCGCACCACGGCCACGCGTGCGGTCGCCGAGTGTCCCTTGGAGGTGACGCGCACGAAGTAGATCCCGGGCTTGACGATCGAGCCCCGCTCGTCGCGGCCGTTCCAGAACGCCTGTCCATCCCGGACCTGCGTGAAGCGGCTCACGACCCGGCCGTTGAGGTCGTACACCGCGCCGTCGTAGACGTCCCCGCCTCCGCTCACGAGCATCGGCGTGCCGATCGCGGTGAGCGTCATGGGATTCGGATAGATCGAGATGCGCAGGCTCGGGATCGCGGCCGCGGTCGGGGGGACGTAGTGCGGATCGTAGCGGTTGAGTCCCGCCGAGGTGCCGATCCAGGCCACGCCGGTCCGGGGGTCCACGACGATCGCCCGCACCGCGTCGCTCACGAGCGACGAGTTCGAGGTCCTGAAGTCCTCGACCCGTCCGCCGGGGTGATAGATGCGCAGCCCATTCGAGGTCCCGAGCCACACCGAGCCGTCCGGGCCCACCTCGAGCGGCCGAATGGCGTTCTGGACCGTCTCGCCGGGCGGCGTGAACACCGAATTGGGCGCCGGATTCGCGCTGCGCGCGTCGTAGCGCCGCAGATCCTTGTCCGTCAGCACCCAGAGGGAATCGCCATAGGTGCGCAGGCTCTGGATGTAGAAACCTTCGGTGCCGCGCACCGTGAAGAAATCGGGGGCCGCCGGGGGGGCCGGGATCGGCCAGTCGAAGTACTGAACCCCCTGTCCGGTGTAACCGACCCAGAACCGGCCCCGGTGATCGATCGTCAGCCCGCGGATCTGCCCGCCGCGCATCGGCCCACTGGAGTTCGTGTTCGCGGGCTGATAATTGCGCATGTAGACCCCATTCGCGTCGTAGTAGTCGAGCCCGAATGCCACCGGGGACGGATAGGCCTTTCCGTCGGTCTCGAGCGAGAACCAGATTCCGCCGCCCGGATCAACCGCCGTCGCCCAGCCGAACGAGTGGCGCTGCGGGGCGATGAGCTCGACGTACGCCTCGCGATGGTGCGTGAACGACGACGGCGACACGGAGTCGTCGAATTCCTCGATCGGGCCGCCCCAGCATGCCACCCACTTCTTCCCATTCGGCGTGGCCTGGATCGCGAACGAATTGACCGGGTTTTCGAACGTCGTGTCACAGGGCGCGGTGCACGTCACGGGCGGCCAGATGCGCCAGGTCTGCCCGTCGAAGCGGCTCACCCCCTCCTCGAACGTGTTGACGTAGATCTGCGGGCCCCGCGAGAGCTGCTGCAGCCCGAGATTGATGATGCCGTTGCCCGACGGACCGGGGGGAACGTAGAGCGGGCACGCGGTGCAGCCGGGCGCGAGCACGCGGAATCCGTCGACGTTCGCGGCGTACGTGGTTCCGGTCACCGGATCGGACGCGAGCTTGTAGACGGCCCTCGCGTCACCGGGGTTGGTGCCGCTCCCGAAGGGGCCGCCGGTCTGGATCGGCTCCCAGTCGCCCGCGGAGCCGGCCAGGGTCGGATTCCAGCGGTAGATCCCCGTGCTCGTCGAGAGGGTCACGACGCCGTGGTCATGATCGAGACGCTCGGCGCTCCCGATCACGTTCTTGTCCGACGCCACCGCCCATTGACCGGTGTCGAACCGAAGCTTATAGGTGAAGTTGTCGCCGTAGGTGAACAGTGAGGTTCCGTCGGTCGCGAGCCCCAGGCTCCGGGTCGAAAACAGGCCCTGATTCACGCTGTTCCAGGCCGGCGTCACGTCGGAGAGCCGGCTCACGTAGATGCCATTGGGGGTGGAAACCCAGACCGAGTCGCCGAGCTGGACCACGCCGGTGATGAAGTTGTTCGCGAACGGCGACGGGTTGACACCGTCCGGAATCGCACCCGCGATCGAGTTCCCGTCCCACAGCGCGATGCCTCCCGAGGTGCCGATGTAGACGGTGTCGCCCTTGGCCTCGAGCACCGTGACAGTGTCGGACGGCAGACCATCGAACACGCTCAGCAGATCCCAGCTCTTGCCATCGGGCGAGAGCCGGCTCACGCCCTTCGCCGTGGTGCCGACCCACAGCCGGCCGGCGCGGTCGAACGCGAGTGCCGTGAGCTGGTTGCTGATCAGCCCGCCGGGCTCCTGGAAGAACCGGTCGAAGCGCCCGGAGGCCCCGTCGAACCGCAGCAGTCCGGCCTCGCGGGTCGCGCACCACACCGTGTCTCCGACCGCGACCAGCTGGGAGAAGCTGTAGGCGTGCATGTAGGAGGTCCACGCGCCGCCCCAGGCGGCCCCGGACCCGGTGCCGGCCGCGAGGACGACGCCCAGCAGGAGGATCAGGCGCCTCACGGCCGCCCGTCCCCGTATCCGAACAGATCGAAGAATCGAAGCCTCCACACCAGTCCGGCCGCCTCCCAGATGATGCGGCGGTTCATCTTGGACACCCCGGCCCGGCGGTCCACGAACAGGATCGGGATCTCGCGGATGCGAAAACCCCGCTTCCAGACCTTAAAGGATACCTCAATCTGAAAGGCGTAACCGTCGGATTGAACGCGGTCGAGACGGATGCCCTCGAGGGCGCGGCGCCGGAAACACTTGAAGCCTCCGGTCGCGTCGTACACCGGCATGCCGGTGACGATCCGGGTATAGACGTTTGCGCACCACGACAGGAGCAGGCGGCGGAGCGGCCAGTTGACCACGCTCGCCGCGCCGTGCAGGTAGCGCGATCCCAGCACCAGGTCGGCGTCCTGGGCCGCCTCGAGGAACGCCCCGATCGCGGCCGGATCGTGCGAGAAATCGGCGTCCATCTCGAAGATGTACTCGGCGCCGTGGTCGAGCGCGTAGCGGAAGCCGTCGCGGTAGGCCGATCCGAGCCCGAGCTTGCCGGCGCGCTCGAGCACATGGACGCGCGCCCCGCGCGCGCCGTCCGCCATGAGCTTTCGGACCACGTCGGCGGTGCCGTCGGGCGAATGGTCGTCCACGATCAGCACCTCGAGCTCGTAGGGAAGATCGAGCAGGCGCCCGATCAGCGTCTCGATGTTTTCGCGCTCGTTGTAGGTGGGAATGATGATCAGCTTTTCCACGTCCGCTCCCCCGCGGGCCCCGGCTCGGGCCCTGCCGCAACCGCCGGCCGCCGCGCCCACGAACCGCCGATGATCCCCGCCAGGACCACGAGCAGGCTGGCGATCGAGAGCGCCAGCCCGTCGCGCACCGCCTTCGATCGGTAGTGGAACTCGATGGCGTGGCGCCCGGCCGGCACCGCCACCGCGCGCAGCAGGTAATCCGCCTTGAGGATCTTCGCCGGCCGGCCGTCCACGGTCGCGATCCAGTCGGGGTACCACAGGTCGGCGAGTCGGACGAGCGCCGGTCCGGGGGTCTCGACCGTCACCGAGACGTCGTTCAGCTTGTACGAGTCGATGGTGGCGCGCGCGCCCTCGACCGGGCCGAGCGTGAGCCCCGGATCGGACTCGAGCATCGTGATCGTCCCGCTGTCGGTGCTCCCGATCGCGATGCTGTCGAAGATCGCCTCGGCCGGCGAGATGACCCGGTATTTGCCCACCACCGTCACGCGCGGCAGCGCGGCGCCGAACTCGAGCACCTGGCCCGTGCCCTCGTGCACGACCTTGAGCATGGGCGGCACCTGGAGGTAGGGCTCGGCCGCCACGATGTAGCGCACGTTGAGGAGCCGCATCCAGTAGGCGTTCTCGTTGAAGCGCCGCGTGAGCAGCTCCTGCACGAGCTGCGGTTTGGCGGCGTGGTAGCCGCCCACCGACGCAATGCCGAAGGTCGCGAACCGGTTGGACTGGAACTCCTCGATCGGAAAAATGCGGAAGCTGCCCGGAGGACCGGCTTTCTCGAGGAACTCGATCGTGTCGTCGCGCCCGACCTCCTGTGGCTGCGATGCGCGCTCGCCGATCACCGGCGCCATGACGCGCGCGCTCACCGGCCACAGCTCGAGCAGCAGGAGTACCAGCAGCGCGCCGGTCGCTCCGATGCGGAAGCGCCCGCCGCGCGCGATCCAGGCGATCGCGACCGCGGCCAGCCCGAGGATGACGGCGCGGATGAAGCTGGTGGAGCATTCCTGCCACGCCAGACCCGCCTGGCCGGGGCCGTAATTGTCACGCCCGAACTGGAGCGTGTGGCCCTTGATCGCGAGCGCCGCGCGGACGTAGCGGGCCTGCCAGGCGTCGTGCCCCAGCGCCCCGATGAGGAGCGCACCCGCGAGCACCGCGGCGGTGACGATCAGCGCGCGGCTCAGGCGCGCCCGGTCATCGTCTTTCGCGGCGGGGCCCTTCGCGGCCTCGCCCTTCGCGGCCTCGCCCTTCGCGCCGCCGCCCTTCGCGGCGCCGGCCGCGAGCACCGCGCTCCAGCCCCAGGCCGCGCCCAGCGCCCCCGCGACCTGGAGCAGCAGGACGATCATGACCGGGATGCGGAACTTGTTGAACAACGGCAGGTGATCGTAGAGGAAGCGATAGAGCGGGAAGTGGCTGCCGAAGGCGACCAGCAGCGCGAGCAGCGCGAGCGCGACCGCGAAGGTGCGCGGCGCCGAGGCGCCCGGCCCGGCGGGACGCGCGGCGCGGATCAGGAAGGTCGGGACCAGGAGCACGATCGCGACGATGCCGAGGTAGGCGTTGGGATAGTCCGTGAACGGCATGCCGCCCCAGTAGGTCGAGCCGCCGAAGCCGACCCATCCGGGCACGACGATCTCGAGCAGCTCGTAGGGCGCGAGCGACCAGGCCGTGGCGTAGTCGAGCCCCACGCCGCCGCCCGCTCCCCCGCCGCGGATCGAGTAGCGTGCGTAGTCCTGAAGCGGCAGGCTGTAGAAGCCCGCGACGCCGAAGGCGAGCGCCGCCGCGACCCCGATGCCGGCGAGCCGGGCGAGCGTGACGCCGGGCGCGGGCGCGCCGCTCCCCGGCTCGGCGGAGCCGCGGCCGCGCAGCTGGAGCGCGCCTTCGATGGCCGCATAGAGGGCGACCGCGAGCCAGGTGTAGAAGCAGATCTGCACGTGTCCGCGCAGCAGCTGGAATCCGCCCGCGAGCGCCAGCCATGCGAGGTGCTTGATTCCGCCGCGGCGCATCCAGCGCGAGGCGAGCCACAACAGCAGCGGCGTGTAGGCGGAGTCCACGAGCTGGCTGCCGTGCCCGTGGGCGCCGACCGCGACCAGGTTGGGCGCGAACACGAACGCCGCCGCGCCGATCAACGCCCCCTCGGGGCCCGCGCCCCACTCGCGCGCCAGCAGGAACACGAACAGGGCGCCCAGGAAATAGTAGAGCACGAGCCAGGTCTGGTCGGGCAGCGGCAGGACTTTCTGGACCAGCCCGAGCGGCCAGTCGGGCGGATAGATGAGCGGGTTGTAGGCGCCGCTGCCGAACGAGGGCATGCCCAGGAAGACGAGCGGGTTCCAGAGCGGGTAGGTGTGCTCCTGCCACAGCGAATGCTCGCCCACGCGCACGAAGCCGGCGGGCTGGTTCGCATCGGGCGACACGAAGGTCTTGCCCTCGAGCATGACCTGGTGGAAGAACGCCAGCACGAGGATCGCGAGGATTACTACAGCCCAGCGCGTCGTCAGGGCCGGCGTGCCGCGCGGAGCGCGGGCCGGCGCCGTCCCGGCCGCGGCCGGGCGCGGCTTGGAGGAGGCTCGCTGCGATTTGCGGTCAGCCAAGGGGGCCTCGGGAGTGTGGGGAAGGTCGCGGGATCACAGCCGCCGCTCGATCTCGCCGACCATGCGGGCGGCCAGCGCGGTCCAGTCGTACGGGCGGGCCAGCGCGCGCCGGGCTTGCGGGTCGGGGCCGGCGTCGAGCGCGCGCCCGACGGCCGTCCGAAACCCCTCCGGCGTGGTGGCGAACTGAAGATGAGGCGACCGTTCCTCCAGGTCGAGAACCGGGGTGGTCACGACCGGCAGGCCGGCCGCCAGGTACTGGTAGACCTTATTGGGATTGATACCCCGGACGTAGGGATGGTTCGCCTGAAATGGGATGACTCCGACGTCCAGAGCCTGCATCCAGGCCGGGATTTCCTCGTACGGGCGCGGCCCGAGCAGGGCCACCCCGCCCCGGGCGGCGAGCGCCTCGAGCCCGGCCGCGGTCGCCGGGGTGCCCGGCCCCACGATCACGAGCGTGCCCCCGCGCCGGGCCTGGCGCAGGGCCTCGAGCACCTCGAAGTCCAGGAAATGGGAGAGCAGGCCGACGTAGCCGATGAGCGGCCGGGGCAGCGCGGCGAGCTCGGGAGGCACCGGGTGCCCAGCCGAGAAGTGATCGACCTCGACCCCGTTGCCGAGCTGGATGAGGGGCATCGCGAACTCGGCGGCCAGCATCCGGCGGTAGTGCTCCGAGACCACGAACACCGCGTCGGCCTGGCCGATGGTACGGTGGAAATAGCGTTCCGACCACGCCGGCACGCCCGCGAACTGAAGCGGATGGTCATTGAAATCGTAGAATAGCAACTTCCTCGGGAGCCGCGAAAGCGCTCCCGGACAGTAGATGTTGGAGGCCATGACCACGGGCCGCGGCGCCACACCCAGCCGCCGCAACGCGAGGCGCAGGTAGCCTTCCGCGCCGGCCTCGATGAGCGCCCGTCCGGGGGCGAGCCCCGTGAGGTTGTTGTAGAGCGCGCTCGTGGTCGCGGGCTTGAGGAACGGCACCGTGAACGCGGTGACCCGCCCCTCCCGCCGCGGCCGCCACGGATCCGCGGCCCCCGCCGCGGGAGGCTGCGCGTAGAAGATCCGCCACGATTCGGGAAAGCGCGAGAGCAGGAATTGCTTGCGGGTGCGGAAGTACCCCCAGCGCACCTCCGCCAGGACGACGAGGTCCACGGGCCGCGTGGCCAGCTAGCCGGTGCGCTCGCCGGCCAGCTCCCGCGCCACCTCGACATAGGTGCGGTGCCGGCCCGCATGGAGCACGGCCTCGGGGGCGCGCTCGATCGAACGCCCGTCGGCCGCGAGGAAGCAGCGGATCCACGATTCGAGCGACAGCCAGCGCCATACCTGGAGCCCGATGTCGCGCTCGCCCCCGAGGTAGCGCTCCAGCTCGACGCGCATCACCCGGGGATCGATCCACGCATGGAGCGGACCGGGCGCGAGCAGGCGGCGGCGGGCTTCGGCCGCGTGGCGGCCGCGCAGCCAGAGGTCGGCCGGGGTCTCGAATCCCATCTTGTCGCGGCGCTCGAGCACCACGCGCGGGATGCGGTCGGCCAGGCTGCGGCGAAGGATCGCCTTGCTAGTCCCGCCTTCGAGCAGCGCTCGGTCCGGAAGCGAGAACACGAACTCGACCAGACGATAGTCCAGGAACGGCAGGCGAGTCTCGATCGAGAACGCCATGCTGTTGCGGTCCTCGTAGCGGAGCAGCGAGGGCAGCAGGCGCTGGAGCGTGTCGAAGGCGAGCTGGCGCTTGAGCGCGCTCGGGAACTCGCGCGGCGCCCGCGGCGCCGGCCCGCGCTTGAGCGCGCGCAGCCCTGTGCCCAGCACCCGGTCCTTGCCCTGCCCGAAGCGGCGCCGGAGCGGCGCCACCAGCCCGGCGGGCAGCCAGGGCTCGAGGGTGAGCGCGAGCGCGGTCGTCGCCCCGAGCCGGCGCGCGACCGGGCCCCACAGCGACAGGAACCCGGCGATGTCGCCGCTCGAGAGCAGGTCGCGCAGGCGGACCGGCAGGTAGCGCGGGTAGCCCGCGAGCGTCTCGTCGCCGCCCTGGCCGTCGAGGAGCACCTTGAGCCCGGCGGCGTGGGCGAGCTCCATGACCTTCCACTGCGAGTACACACCGGGCCCGGCGGTGGGCTCGCCCTGCGCGAGCGTCATGCGGTCGAAGGTCTCCCAGAAGTCGCGGCCGTCGGGCACGACAAGGTGCGGCGTGGCGCCGCTCGCCTCGATGACCGCCCGCACGTAGGGCCGCTCGTCCCAGGCCGGGCCCTCGTCGTAGGCGCAGGTGAAGGCGTGGAGCGGGCGCGCGGCGAGCCGCGAGGCGGTGGTCACGACCGCGCTCGAATCGAGGCCGCCCGACAGGCACGAGCCCACCTCGACGTCGGCGCGCAGCCGCAGGCGCACCGCGTCGGTGAACAGGCGCTCGAACTCGGCGGCGATGTCCACGCCGTCGCCCACGCGGCGCTCGGACTCGAGCTTCCACCAGCGCCGCAGCGACAGTCCCTGCTCCCCCACGATCATGAAGTGCGCGGCCGGAAGCTGGCGCAGCCCCTCGAAGCAGGTCGCGGCATCGTGATCCACCCAGTCGAGCGCGAGCAGATCGCGCACCGCGCCGAGCCGCGGCGCGATGCGTCGCGGCTGCGTGAGGACGAGCGCCGTGGGCTCGGAGGCGAACGCGAAGCCCGCGCCGTCCCACTGGTAGTAGAAGGGCTTGACGCCGAAGCGGTCACGCGCGCAGAACAGCTCGCGCCGCCGGCTGTCCCAGAGCGCGAAGGCGAACATGCCGTTGAGGCGGGCGAGACAGTCCGGCCCGTAGCGGCGGTAGGCGGCGAGGATCACCTCGGTGTCGCTCGTGCTCGTGAACCGCTCGCCCAGCGCCTCGAGCTCGGCGCGCAGCTCGACGTGGTTGTAGATCTCGCCGTTGTACGTGATCCAGAGCGCGCCCTCGGCATCGCACATCGGCTGGTGGCCGGCCGGGCTCAGGTCGACGATCGCAAGCCGGCGGTGGAGCAGGCCCAGCGGGTAGTGGGCGTCCGCGGGCGCCGGCTCCGGACCGCGGCCCTCGGTGGCGTGGCTGATGCTCTCGCCGGGCCGGCCGCGATGGCCGGGCGCGTAGCGGTGCGGGCTCGCGAACACCTCGACCGGCGTGTCGGCGCCGCCGAGGGTGAACCACTGGCCCGAGCGCGGCGACAGGAGGACCATACCCTCGCCGTCCGGACCGCGGTGGCGCAGCAGCCGCGACATCTGGTGGAGCCGCCCAAGATCGGCGCGGCCCTGGGTGTTCATGAGACCCGCGATACCGCACATGGCCAGCGTCCCCCCCGCGGCGCGCCGATTCAGCGCGCGGCCGGCTCCTTCCACAACTCGAGCTTCACGACCAGGAACGCGCCCAGCGCGATCAGGACCAGCTTGCTCCCCACCCCGGCGAGCCCCGCGGGCGCGAAGTGCTGCCCGGCCAGGGCCAGCGCGAGCCCCGCCGCCCACACGCCCGCCGCGCGCAGCCCCGCGTAGGGCAGCGGATGCACGCGCTGGGCCGCGACGTAGGCGAGCAGCGCCGAAGTCGCGTAGCCCGCGGTCGTGGCGATGGCCGCCCCGCGGACCCCGAGCGCCGGCACGAGCGCGACGTTGGCCGCGATCGCGACCAGCGCCGCCGCCCCCGCGGTCCAGCCGAGCAGCGAGGTGCGAAGCGCCAGCCCCACGCCGATCGAGACCACAGTGTACGCACCCTGCGCGACCGCCGCAAAGGCGAGCCAGACCGCGGGCCACGCGGCGTCGTGGTAGGCCGGCGGCACCAGGATCCGCAGCGCCTCGGGCGCCAGCAGGCCCACGGCGAGCGCCGCCAGCGAGGCTACGGCCATGAAGGCCGCGAGCACGCGCGCGAACAGGCGCGGCGCCTCGGGGCTCGAGGCGCGGGCGTACGCGAACGGGCCGTAGGCGAGCTGGAAGGCCGCGACCGCCATGCTGACGACGGCGAAGAATTTGATCGCCACCGCGTAGGTCGCGACCTCCTCGAGGGTGCGCGTGCGTTGGAGCATGTAACGGTCCGCCGCCGTGATGGCGCCGTAGGCGAACGCCACCGGCACCAGCGGCAGCCCGTAGGCCAGCATGCGCGCCAGCGTGGCGCGGTCGAACCGGGGCCGCAGCGCGTGGCGGATGAGCACCAGGCCCAGCAGGGCCGCCAGGCCGTCGCCCGCGAGCCGCCCATAGAGCACGCCCGCCACGCCCAGATGCCTGCCCAGAACCAGCCACAGCGACACTCCGGCGATGAGCACGGTCTGGGCGATGTTGAGCGCGATGAACTTCCACGGCTGGAAGGTCACGCGCAGGACGTCGTTCGCGAACATGACGGCGAGCGTGAACGGCAGGGTCACGCCGCCGATCAGCAGGTACTTGCGGTACACCGCCGCGCCCAGGAGCCGCTCGGCGAGCGGGCGCGCAAACAGGGCCATGAGGACCGCGATGACCAGCGTGATCGCGGCCCGGAACGCGAACGAGGTCGAGACCATGCGCACCCGCGCGGCGCGGTCGGGCTCCTGGTAGAAGAAGCGCGCCAGGGCTCCGTCCATGCCCAGCACCAGCACCAGCGCCGCGGTCTGCATGTAGGCGATGACGAGCTCGCCGACCCCGAAGGCGCCCTGGCTCAGCGCGCGCGTGAGCACCGGGATGAGCAGCAGCTGGACCAGGCGCCCGCCCACCTGGCCCAGCCCGTAGACCAGGGACTCGCCGGTGAGCCGCTTCATCGCCTCACGCATGCGCGCGCTCCCCGAGGATGGCGCGGTAGAGCTCGAGGAGCCGTGAGGCGATGACCGGCGCCGCGTGCTCGCGCTCGACGTAGGCGCGCCCGCGCTCGCCCAGGGCCGCGCGCTCGTTTCCGCCCAGGATCGCGGCGAGCGGCCCGGCCACGTCCTCGAGCGTGCAGCGCACGATCGGACAATCCTCGAGCCGCGGCTCGAAATCAGGCCGGATGTAGCACAGCACCGGTTTGCCGAGCGCCATCGCCTCGACCGCGACCATGCCGTACCAGCCCATGAAGAGCTGGTCCACGACCACGTCGGCCTCGCTCAGCAGCGCGACCAGATCGCGCCACGGCAGCCGCTCGGCGATCACGAACCGCACCCCGGGAAAGCGGGGCTCGAGCGCGTGGAAGGCGCTCTCGACGTAGCGCGTGCCCTTGATGAGGCGGTTGGTGGGCGCGTGCACGACCAGCCGGGGCACCTCGCGAGCCGGGACGCGCGGATAGTCGGAAAGCGCGACCGCCACCGGCAGATGCCGTGCGGCGGGCGCGCTCTCGAACAGGTCCGGGGTCGAGATCAGCTCGGCGTCGGCCCAGCGCCGGGCGCTGGCGCGGATGCGCCGCTGGCGCGCCGGAATGCAGAACGGATCGCACTCGGTGCAGGTCGCGCGCGGCTGGGTCGCCAGCATGTGGGCGCGGTTTCGGATGTCGCAGCCGTGATAGTGGAATACCACCCGGCCGCCCAGTGCGCGGACCAGCGGCAGGTCGGGATTGTGGGGCGGGATGAGCGTGCGCCCGAAGTGGAAGTGAAAGATGTCCCAGCGCCCGAGGTTGCGCGCGGCGCTCGCGAGGTAGCCGGCGTAGCGGCGCAGCGGGGGCATCGCGTCGTAGGGCCTCAGCTCGTCGGGCTGATACTGCGGGAAGCCCGGGTTGTAGGCGAGCGAGTGGGCCTCGACCCCGAGGTCGCGCAGCGCGCGCGCGAGCACCGAGGCCTGCCCGGCGATCTCGGCGGGCGCGTGGAGCACTCTCATCGCGGCCTCCCGAGCGGATTCGACTGTCCGCACCACGGGCAGATCCAGCGTCGCGGGGTGGGCACGGGGGGCGCGAGCACGGCGTGCTCGCCGCAGGCGCGGCACACGTGGGTGACGCGCCGCGGCGGCGGCAGCGCGCGCCGGCCGAGCGCGCCGGTCTTGCGGAAGGCGATCACGAAGTTGGCGTCGCGCGCCAGGTCGATGCCGGTCGCGCGATGGAGCCAGGCCAGCGCGGCGGTGAACGGACCCTGGAGCGCCTGGGTGCGCGGATCGTTCATCCACGAGAACCCGGCCGGCACGCGGGCGTAGGCCTCGACCTCGAACCCGCGCGCCGCGAACAGGTCGAGCAGGCCCTCGAGATCGAAGCGCTGCTGGTGCTCGATGCGCTTGCGCAGTTTGAGCAAGGCGTATTTCGCGAAATAGCCCGCGAAGCGGTAGAGCCGGTCGTCGAACGCCGCCGCCCGCGGCACCGCGAGGTAGAGCAGACCGCCGCGCCGGGTCACGCGCGCCAGCTCGTCGCAGCAGGCCTTCAGCCCGGTCACGTGCTCGAGCACGTAGTGGCAGAGCGTCAGGTCGTAGGCTTCCGCGCGCAGCGGCAGGCGCGCGAGGTCGGCGCGCAGGATCACGACGTGGGACGCCGGCGCGGGCGGCCCGGGCGGGAACTTGATGTCGAAGCCCGTCACGCGCAGATCGGGCCGGCGCGCGTAGTTCCAGGAGCCGGGCCCACACCCCGCGTCGAGCACGCGCGCGCCCGAGGGCGCCACCTCGATGAGCTCGTGGACGAAGAGCGGCAGCTCGCCCGGAGCGCGCGCGGGCCGGGTCGCCCACGGCGTGGCGCTCACCGCGCCCACGAGCCCGCCGGCCGGCGCCGCGCGGCGTCGAACAGGGCGCGCGGCACCGCGAACGCCGCGCGTGCGTGCCCGCGCGCGAGCAGCCACAGCGCGAGCGCCGCCTGCTGGAAGAGGAACGCCGGCAGCCAGGTGAGCCGCGCCGCGCCCCGCGCATGGCGCGGCCACAGCACCAGGTTCGCGCGCAGCCGCTGGTAGATCTTCCACGGGCTCATCGCCCCCGAGCTCGCCGAGACCCGGTGCCACAGGCGCGCGGTGGGCACGAACAGCAGCCGGAATCCGGCGGCGCGCGCCCGCAGGCTCCAGTCGGCGTCCTCGGCGTAGAGATGGTAGCGCTCGTCGAGTGGCCCCACGCGCTCCCAGGCCGCGCGCGTCGCGAGCAGACAGCAGCCGGTGAGATAGCCGGTGCTCTCGACGGTCCGATACTGGCCGCGATCGAGCCGGCGCAGGCCCCGGTGCGAGGCGTGGGCGAGCGCCACGTCGCAGCGTCCGCCCGCGTACCAGATGCGCTGGGAGGGCGCGGCGAAGTAGATGAGCGGCGCCGCGGCGCCCGCGCCCGGGTCCTGCTCGAGCGCGAGAAGCAGGCGCTCGATCAGCCCGGGATCGGCCTCGGTGTCGTTGTTGAGCAGCATGACCGCGTCCGCGCCCGCCGCGAGTGCGGCCGCGAGTCCGGCGTTGTTGCCGCCCGCGAAGCGGCGGTTCTCGGGCAGCGCCTGGATCTCGACGCCCGGGAAATCCTCGCGAAGCTTCGTCGCCGAGCCGTCGGTCGAGCCGTTGTCCACGACCCGCACGCCCATGCTCCAGCCCTCGGGAACGCGGCAGCGTTCGAGCGTGCGCAGGAGCGCCCGCGTGTCCTCGAGCCCGTTCCAGTTGAGCACGACGACCTCGAGCCGCTTCATCCGGCGCGGATCTCCGCGGCCAGCGCCGCGCGGGCGCGCGCCCCGGCCCAGAGCGTTGCCGCGAGCAGCAGCGCCGCCGCGCCCAGCACCAGGAGCGCCGGGAAGCCGGCGTACATCAAATACAGCCACCACAGGTCGAGCGCGTGGAGCAGGCGTTCCTGGTCGGCGCTCCCGATCCCGAGGCGCGGGTCGGCCGTCCCCCCGCCCTCGAGCCGCGGCATCCGGCCGCGCACGTGCTCGCCCAGGTTGCGCGCCAGCATGCGCCAGTGGCCGGCGATCGGGCTGAACGCCGGATTGAAGTGGCTGTCGCTCATGAAGCGCGGATGATCGAGCGGGAGCGGATAGGGGTAGTCCCCCGCCTCGCGCATCTGGGCGCCGAAGTAGATCCCCACCCCGCCGATCTGGACCAGCAGGCCGAGAATCGCGAGGCCCCACGCCAGGCGGCGGCGCGCGGCGCGGGCGCCATCGAGCGCGAAGGCGACCGGAAGGAACGCGAGCGGCAGCAGCGGCACGAGGTAGCGCGGTCCGTAGGAGCCATCCCCCGCCCAGTGCTGGAAGCGGGCGTACACCAGGAGCCCAGTGACCCAGGCCGCGAGTGCTCCCGCGGCGGCCGCGGTCGCGGGCGAGCGCGCGAGCCTAAGCCACGCGTCGGCCGGGTCCCCGGGACGCGCCGCGGTCATCCGCTTCCAGCCGGCGGGGACGAGGACCAGGGCCGGGGCGAACCACAGCACGCCCTTCCCCGAGGAGAGCAGCAATCCGTAGAGGCCGACGAGCAGCGGCGTCGTGAACGCCGCGGGCGTGGCCTGGGCGCCATAGCCGGTCTCGAACGGGGTGCCGAAACGCGCCCAATTGTAGAGCGCATGGCCGGCGAGTGCCACGGCCAGGGCGATGAGCGGGAGCCGCAGCGCGCGCGCCCTCCCCGCGGCGAGCGGCAGCAGGCAGGCGAGTGCCAGCGGCAGCATGCTGAGCTTGGACGAGACCGCGACCAGCACCCCGAGGGCCGCAACCCGCTCGGCGCGTGGCACGCCCGCAGCGGCCCGCGCCGCGCCGGTCAGGGCCAGCAGCAGGCCGAGGGCCTCGAGCGGCTCGGCCATGAAGCTCTTGGCGTACACCCACAGCGGGGTCGTGAACCCGAGCAGCAGCGCTCCGGCGAACGCGCCACCCGGGCCCGCGCCCAGCGCCCGCGCCGCGGCGTAGAAGGCGCCGAGCAGGAACGCCGCGACCAGGGCGTTGAAGAAGGAGACGCCGAAGCGCATCGCCAGGGTCCGGCGCGGCTCGGGCAGCCGCGCGACTGCGCTCATGCCCTGCGCGGCGGCGGTGAGCGGCAGTGCCGCGATCGCCT